>JBHACT010000050.1:0-12340 GCA_041854745.1 Candidatus Limimorpha sp.
CAAAATGCTATTAATCAGCGAAATACAATAAGCATGTCTGGTTTGAGAAATTCGCATTTACGAATGCTTTGCTATATTTGCACAAAACACAGACCTATGCAAACTGAAACTTAGAAGCCGTTTAAAACAGCTTCTAAGTGTTTATGTACAACCAGTTTCTTACTCCGGCACGTAGATGATTTCGCCATTCTCCAATTCGTAGGCGATGCCGATTCTCTTGCCGCGCTTGTCGCTGGAGCTTTGGTCTTCGGAAGGGGTGTAGCGGTTATCCCCAAATAAAAAGAAACGAAGTTGCACCTCAAACGAAGTGCAACTTCTTGTGTATTAGTATTCTTGCTTCTGTGAATTAGCGAGGCACCGAAAAGACAAACTTTTTTGGCGATTATTCCAAGTGCGTGTACTTCTTCGATACCCAAAGATAATTTCCGTGGAAGTCGATTTGGTAAAAATCGTCCGATTCGTCAAGATACCTGAAGCGTTCCCCAACTTTCGGGTGGCGGTTTGTGCCATCTTTCCACTTGAAGGTGCCAGCATTCGTCGAAGGGGCTAACCTCAAACGAAGCTCCGAACCGTCGATGACGACATAGGTGATTGAAAACTCGCTTGTATCTTCATCATATTCCTCCCCTTCATACCATTCTTCTTCTGCCTCTTGACTGCGCCAGTACGCCTCGGCAACAAACTTGTATTCAGGGTGATACGCTTTGAAAACGGTGCTAAGACCTTGGTAGAATTGCTCAATGGTGCCGTCGCTCCAACGCCTTGCCCAAAAGTGAAGGAAGCGGTAGTCGATATTGGAATAGACATAACTGTCGTCATCAAGGTTCAGCAGGTTCAAGAAGAAGCCCACTTGGTATGCACCGTATTCGAGGCCTTTGGTTTCAAGCGAAGTCCTAAAAACTGTCTCTCGTTCCTTTTCGCTGAGGCTGTCGTAAAGCGCGTCGTAAATTACCATCATGATGTGCATCTGACGATATAAGTACTTGTCAACGAGTGGCTTGCTAACTGCTACCAACTTTTTGTCAGCCACCACCTTTTTGGCGAGGCCGTTAAGGTATTCGATGGCTTCTGGGTTGTAGTGACCAAAGTCTTCCTCGTTGTTGAGATCCCAACTGCCGTTGCGATGCGGCCCCGACACATAGAGCGGGCAAGGGAGCATTTGTTGGAGCTCCTTCAAGGAGATAAGCGAGGCCAAATGGCTTCCCGTGACGCGAATGCCGCATTCCGGCCAATAGTCGAACTCGCCAGTAAGGGTGTGGCAGGTCTTGTCGAGGTTCATGACTGCGCTCTTGAAGCGCTGGACATTGCTATTGTCGTCGCCGGCGATGAACGCGCTGAAAACAGCAACAAGGGCGATGGCCGAAAGAGTGATGGCCGTTTTACGAATGGATGGGTTGGTTGGTTTTGACATGGTCAAGAATGTTTAAAAGAAGTGTCAAAAGTACAGATTTTTGGCAAATCAGCGTATGTAAAATTGCACTTTTTTCCCTGCCAAGTGTCTCTTTCTTCCATCCGCCTTTCAATGCGGTTCAGCACCTCGTCATAACGCAGCTTCATCCAAGGCTCTGAGACGAGATAGCGCGGTGGCACCTCGCCCGCAAAACGCTCGATGACGATGTTGGGGCTGAGCCGCTCGGCAAAGTCGATGACGAAATCGATATATTCATCCAAGTTGAAGAGATGGAACGCCTCGGGATGGGCTTGGTATTCTTCGGCCATTCTCGTGCCTTTGAAGATTTGCAGCTGATGGAACTTGACCGTGGTCAATGGCAGTCGTGAAATGATGTCGGCGGCATCAAGCATCATTGTTTTGGTTTCGCCGGGCAGACCGAAGATGAAATGCGCCCCGCAAGGGATACCGTGTTCGGCGGTCATGCGGATGGCTTTTTCCGCCGTGGCGAAGTCGTGCCCTCGGTTGACGCGCTGAAGGGTTGCGTCATAGACGCTTTCCACTCCATATTCCAACATCACATAATGCGTTTTCTGTATCTCACTGAGATAAAGCAGGATGTCCTCGTCAATCAAGTCGGGGCGCGTGCCGATGACGATACCGACAATTTTAGATGTATCCGAGGCTTTTGAGGCCATGTCATTCCGTGCGAGGGGAGGTGCGGGGATGGAATCTATGGCTTCAAAAGCCTGCTGATAGATGTTTTTCAACTCCTCAAGCGGCTTGTAGGTATTTGAAAAAGGCTGAAAATAAGCGAGATATTGGTTTGCCCTGCGGTAACGCTTTCTGTGGAACTCGATACCTTCCTCGATTTGTTGGAGGATGGACTTTTCGGGCCGACAATACGATGGGTTGAAGGCTTCGTTGCTGCAAAAGGTACATCCTCCAGTGCTGATTTTACCATCACGATTGGGGCAACTGAAGCCCGCGTCTATGCTGATTTTCTGCACCCTGCTCCCGAATTGCCTCGCAAAATAACGGCTGTAGCTGTTGAAACGGCGACCTTCAAAGCGGTTCAAGTCTGTTGGAATCTGGTTCATTTCTGCAATCGGTCAATCAGTGTTTCTTTCACAAGTTGATAGGCAACCTCTGGATTATAAGCCCTTTCAGGACGCACCAGCCCCACGGTATCGCCCAAAAACTCCTCATCAGTCATTTTGGCTTCCATGTTGTTGACAAACTGCTTGTAGGTTGGCGGCTCCTCTACCGAGAATGCCATATATCGGTTGTAACATTGGATGATTTCTCCTACATCGTACAGCCCTTCGGTAAGCCCGACATACAAATCAAATAAATCGCGCCCCTTCCTGCGCTGATACAAAGCCCTCATTTTGGTTCCCAACAGCTCGTTGAAATGGTAAGTGGTCAAATCGGCTTGTCCCGTAATCCAATTGTTTTCAACGGAAAATGGTATTTTGACAAGCCCCAACACATCGAAATGCTCATAGCAGTTGATTTCCACTTTCAGGCGAATGGGAACGGTTGGAGGAATCTCAGATTCCGTGCGGAAAAGCATCGTGTTGTTGTAGCGCTTGGGCTTGGTCACGCGATCGGGCATGAAACTCAAGACCTCGCCCAACCTAAACATAATGTCCTTGATAGGCCCAGGATGGATTTGCACAAGGTCGATGTCCTCGCTATAGCGTGGCTGTGGCGAAAGATACAACTTGTGCAAGGCCGTACCACCTCGAAAAGCCAATCGCGACGCAAGAAACTCGTCGCTATAAATCGCCACGAGAGAACGGCAAATGAGCAGGTCCTGCTCGACCTGTGCATCGCTATCCCATGGCTTTTGCTTTCTCCATTGTGTTATTGCTGTTTGGTCTATCATAACTCATCCATTTCAATTTGCGTGTTTATTATGATTTTCCATCGCCTGTCTCGTTCCGCACCATTGCTATAAGTTGCATGATGGCTTAACGGCACATAAGCAAAACGCTTCCCAAAACGAAGCAACAGTTCATAAAGCTGGTCGGCTTGCTTTTGCTCCTCTATCACATGTTCCAACATAAACCCTAAACGCTGAAAAGATGAAATCGTTGTAAACTCAAAAACGGCTTCTGTGAGTTTTGAAACATCCATTACATCCACAAGTTCCATGATGACAGTTGCCGCCCTCGACAAGCCACCTATGTTTTTGGAATACTGCACAAGGTCAATGGCTGTCAGTTCTGGCGAAGAGAAAGTCACTTTGCCCGTTTCCGTATTTTTGGCCTGTAAATACGAATCGGGTATCCTCTTCCTGAATTGCCATGCGAGGAGTGAATTTCTTTTTTGTGACGACTGGAAAGAAGGAAACACCGTTGTGACATAATATCTTTGGGGACGCTGATGCGCTGCTCCCAACAACTCTGCGGCACTCAATAGACTCACATAATATGGCTTGCCCAAAAAGTGCATCAGGTGGTCTATATAATAATATGGAGGCACAACGCCTTTCGCTGCATAATGAGGCGGAACGATGACATAAAACCTTTTGTAGGGTGAAACAATAATCTTTTGGCTTGCCAAACGATATAATTCATTGCTGACCACCTGCTCCGACAAGTTCACAAAAGCGTTTCTTACCTCCTCGTATGAAAAGGTGGGCAATCCGCTTATCGACCGTTCATATATCCAATTCCTAATCGTCATTGCAAAAATTTATGCAAAAATAATCATTTTTTGATTATGTTCGCAAAATATTTTGCAAAATGTAGTGTTTTTTCTATCTTCTAATTTCTTCAATTCGTTTTTCCCCTTAAGTTCAACATAGAAGTGCAAGTGTGAAAACGAGGGCGAGCGTATGCAAGGCATTGAGGATGGCACCGCCAATTCGTTTCTCATGATGAGGTCAAGGCTCGTATAAAAGCGATGTTGGCATGTGGGAGATTCTGTGGCTCGTATTGCTTTGGAGTGACCGAATGGATGACAAGAAAACAAGTAAGATGTTTTCTGATAGGCATCAGTAAATCAACCATCAATATGAAGTACCTAAAAACTAAGGTTGCGAATGCTCAGGATTGTTCAAAAAAGCACTGTCAGTTAGCGTGTTAAGGAATGCTTTCAACTGCGCCTTTTCCTCATCGGTGAGTCGCACACCACCGTCCATCACATGGTGCATCAGTGGGTTGATGTTTTCCGAATTTTTCACACCTTCGCTGTAAAAATCGATGACCTCGTCCAAGGTAGTGAAACGACCATCGTGCATGTAGGGGCTCGAAACGGCGATGTTGCGTAGGGTAGGGGCTTTATAAGCGCCTCTGTCCCAACGGCTTCCCGTAACGGCAGAGCGGTCCTCTGGGTCGTTGAACTCATCGTCCAAGCCATTGTTGTAGAACAGGTTGGTAGTCATCAGGGCCAGACCGCCACCGCCGTGGCAGTGGAAGCAGTCGGCACCTTCTTCGGTGCAAAACAGTTCATATCCAGCCATCTCTTGTTCGGTAAGGCTTTCTTCGCCAAGCAGATGGCGGTCAAATTTGCTGTTGGTGGAAACTAAACTCCTCACAAATTGTGCGATGGCACGCTCTACATTGATAAAGGTGATGTCGCGGCTGCCAAAGGCTTTCTCAAACAACTCAGGATAGTCATTGGTATTCTGCAAGTGTCTGACTACCTGATTGGTGTCTGCATTAATCTCCACCGGACTGGTGACCGCTGCCAAAACCATGTCCTCCAAGGTGGCTACACCGCCGTTCCAGCCCAAGCCGGTACGGTTCCATGCCAAATTGACCAAAGGTAGCATGGCATGGTGGGTATTGGTCGGAGCCCCAAACTCAAAGTTGTTCTCCTGATTGTGGCACGATGCGCAGCAGGTGATACCCTCCTCAGAGCTTCTCCCCGAAAGGCGCGGGTCGTAGAACAGTTTTCTTCCTAAGGCAACGCCCTCTTCGGTCATGGGGTTGTCGGCGGGTATGTTGTTCTTCGTCGGGAAATAAGAAGGCTGAGGCAATGTGTAAGATGTTGGTGTATAATGATTTTGCTCTGGCTTGCACGAAACGAAAGCCAGTAACAAAACTCCAATGGCTGTTATGAATTTAATTTCCCGTCTCATTTATATCATGAAGTCTTGAAATTTCAAATTCTGGAATTTCTCCGCGACATTTTCCCAAGTCCAGAAATGTGGATCAGGTGTGGCCTTTTGCATCACATTTCTGAGTTTTATTGCCAGTTTGTCTTCTTTTTTCAAAGTTGTAAGGTTTTCGTTTTCAGTTGGTTTCCCAATCCTAAAGACATCTTTTCCGTTGCCGTTGAGGAGGCGTTGTGCGGCTTGGTTTTGCATGATGGCACTGCCAAATTCGTTGAAGTCGTAGAGGTTGGGGTTGCGGAACCAATTGTCAATCACCATTGTCAAGTCGAGTTGGTTTTCAGCGTTTTCCAAAACATCGAAGTCGATGGGCAGTTCAACGGTGAAATAATTTTGGAAGAATTGGCTGAAGTCGTCGTTTTGTCCAATGCCGAGATGTACGGCCAAGGGCTTGAGCCGACCATCAGAATCGACATACTTTCCGTTGAGTTTCATGTAATGGTAACCGCCTCCCAAATTCTCGGGCCAAAACATATTACTCTCTGGAGGGTCGCTGAAGAGTCCGGTTTGGTTATCAATTTCGTCAAGGCCGAAGGTGAAACGCAACGAGGTGTAGTGCCCGGTAGGAATGCTTTTCCCGCGCAGCGTTTGGCTTTCAGGGATGTCGGTGTCGATGTAGAAGATGTGTTCGGTCTTCATGGCAATGGAGTCCGTCGCATCCCGTTGCCTCAGGGTGTGCCAATCACCGTTTTGGTCAAGCAGCTGTATGCCCGACAAAAACCATTGTATCTCGGTGATGAGGAACGAGTTCCCCGCCTCGTTGACATATTCTAAAGTGTCTGTAACCAGCGTTTTACCGTTAATCTCATAACCAATGCTAAGTTCGATTTCGGCCTTTTTGTTGTGCTTCGTGCATGCTGCAGCCAACAAGACCAATAAAATAACAAGGAGTTTTGGTCTCATCATTCGTTGAATTTTTTTGGTAAAAAAGAGCAAAAAGTATGCCAAAAATGTGTATTTTTGCTGCCTTAATTTGAAAAACGATGGCAGAATTCAAGATTGGAGACAAAGTGAATTTCCTTAGCACCGTTGGCGGTGGAAAGGTTACTAAAATCATAGATTCCCGCATGGTGATGGTCGAGGTGGAAGATGGCTTCGAAATCCCGACTTTGGTTACGGATTTGGTGCTTGATTACCGCTCGCAACCTGCGCAAACCAAGCAGCAACAGATGGCCGAAAAGGTGCAAAAAGAGGTTCAGAGTCAGCAACTTTTGGCCCAAGAACAGGCCGAGGCTGCCCGAAAGGGAGGCTTGCGCCGCTTCGCGAAAGAGGCGGAGAAGGAAGGCATATACATGGCTTTTGTGCCGCATGAGCAACAGTGGCTTCTGACGGGGCCGCTCGATGTGGTGCTGGTCAACCACACGCCTTACGAAATGCTTTACACCTTCACCATCAAGGAGGAGGGCCAATTTGCCAATGTGGATTATGGGCAAGTTGACAAATACGAGAAAATCGTGGTCGAGACCATTTCGCGCAGCGACTTGGAATACTGGCTCAACGGTGTGGTGCAGGCTGTTTTGACCACAGAAACCTCTGATTGTGTGCTGCTTCCGTTGAACACGCCTTTCTCGCTGCGTGTAGGCCGCTTCATGAAAGAAGGGAGCTATCTGCCTTCGGGCGTGCTTGGCGAGAAGTCGGTGATGATTTGCCTTTCTGAACTCATCGCCTTGAAGCATGGCGATAGCGATTTTACGAAGATTATGAAGGAAGGCGTTGGCTCACAGGCTCCTGCCAAAACTTTGGTGAAAAAGGCAGCACCCATTGATAAGCATAAAACTGCTCCCGGTGAGGCCGTTGTTGATTTGCATATTGGCGAACTGGTTGACAATATCCTTGGCCTTTCGAGCCACGATATGTTCAAGATACAGACGGACTATTTCAAGAAAATGATTGACAGTGCCATTGCTGCCGAATATACTAAGGTAACCTTCATCCACGGTGTGGGCAACGGTGTGCTGAAAAATGCCATCATCGAGACCCTGAAGAACTACAAGAATACCGAAAACCGAATGGCCAGCATTGCCAAGTTCGGCGTAGGGGCTATTGATGTGATTATCACGGAGAAAGCCAACTAAAGCGTAGTTTTTTTGAAACAGAATGCGGCTCGGGATGTTCCAAACCGCATTTTTTCATGATTTTACCTTTATTTTGGATAGAAAAATGTTGAGCGATGATGGTTTTGTGAGTGAGCCCGCTGGGAATCGAACCCAGAGCGAAGGAACCGGAATCCTTTATTTTATCCATTAAACTACGGGCCCCTTTCGGAGATTTATCTCCGTTTTTAGACAGCTGCAAAAATACTAAGAATTTGTTTACGGAAGCTCATGCAATGTAAAATTTCGTACCTTTGCCGCTTCAAGATGGGATATTTTTTATTTAAAAAGTTGATTTATAAATATTTGAGATATGAAAAATGAAAAATTGAAGCAGCAGATTTTGGCCTATGTCTATTTGGCGGTGGGCTCTGCCCTCTTCGCTATCGGCGACGTGATGTTCGTGAATCCCTATCACCTGGCTCCTGGCGGTGTCTATGGCTTGGCCAACGTGTTCAATGCCTTGTGGGGATGGAAGATTTCATTGTCCGGTATCTTCATGGATATTCCACTGCTCATTGTCGGCACAATCATATTGGGCCCAAGATTCGGCATCAAGACCATCATTTCGGTTGTTTTGATACCTGTATTCACCTATATCATTGAAAGCACTTGGGGTTACGCTCCCCTCATTCACGATGGAGCCTTCTTGGAAGCCGAGTCGCAGTCTTCCCTCTATTTCATGGCGGGCGAAGTAAAGCACTTTTTCATGCCCGACTTCTTCCTGAACACTGTCGTTTCTGGCCTTATCTACGGCTTAGCCATCGGTGTAATCTTCCGCTCCGGAGCCACTTCGGGTGGTTCGGACATCATTTCCATGATTGTTCACAAATACACTAAAATCAGTCTTGGTACTTTGGTGCTTATCGTTGACAGCATCATCTCGCTTACTACGCTGATTGCTTTTGATGATATTCGTCTGCCTATCTATTCCATCATCTTGATTTTCATTGAGAGCAAGATCATCGACTTGGTGGTTGAAGGCGTGAAGAGTTACAAGACTGCTTTCATCGTTACTGACAAGATTGACGAGGTGCGCGGCTTTATCATCAAGAACCTTGGCCGCAGCGGTACATGTTTTGCCGGCAGCGGCCTTTACCAAGGTGCCGAGCGCAAGATGATTTATGTGACCCTCAACCGTAGCGATTTGGTGAAATTGAAAGCCAATCTTCGTTTCCTCGATCCGAACGCCTTTGTCAATGTGATTGAAAGCTCCGAGATTATGGGCAACGGGTTTAAGGCACTGCCTACTGAATAGTTTCCAGCACCTGCTCAATCGCCACCGGGAAATACGCCCGCTCCAAATGGTGGATTTTTGCCGCTAAGGAGTTGGGCGTTTCTTTTTCGCCCAAAGCAACTCGAGCTTGCAGGATGATTTCTCCACTGTCGTATATTTCGTTGACATAGTGGATGGTAATGCCCGAATAAGGTTCTTTTGCCGCAACGACTGCTTTATGAACATACTCGCCGTAGAACCCTTTGCCCCCGTATTTGGGCAGCAGGGCAGGGTGTATGTTGACGATGCGTTTCGGGAAGGCCTTGATGAGCGTTTCGGGAATCTTCCAAAGGAATCCTGCCAACACAATCAAGTCAATGTCAAGGCTTCGCATTTCTTGGACAAAGGTTTCGCTGTTGAAGTCCTGCTTGGTGATTATCCGCACAGGGATACGCAATTTTTTGGCTCTTTCGATGGCGTAAGCCGTGGGATTGTTGCAAACCACATTCTCAATTTTGACGTCTCGGTATTCCAAAAAATACTCGGCAATGCGCTGTAGATTGGTGCCATTGCCCGAGACAAATATGGATAATTTTTTCATTCTCTGTATTTTATGATGACGGTTTCGTTTTTCTTTAGGTCGAACCATACAAGGTAGCCTTCGTCCACCTTGCGGAAGTCGATGGGCTTGCTTTCCACGATGATGGGTTGCGTGCAGAGCAAGGTCAATCCTTTGATGGCTTCGCCATGATTTGAGATGGCTATACTGTTGCTACTTAGGATTTTATAATCAATATTGAGCAGCTTTTCGTAATAGCTGAGATATTGTTCTATGGTGGTGGGTAGAATTTTCTTTTCATCACGGAAACGGGCGAGTTGGCTCAGCGCAAAGTTAAATCCAGGCATAGCTACGGCGGTGTTGTTGTCGTTATATTGCCAAAAGGCGCGATGGGGATCGCTCCACGCGGGATAAACATGAGTGATGAAGACATTGTGTTGGTCCACAAGTCGTTGCAGGCGAACGCTATCAAAATAAAAAAGCCATTCATGGTCTTCGTTCACCTCCAAGGTCGAAGGTGTCGCCCATAGGAGAAAGTCCTTGTCGCCATCGGGCAAGGTCGTAATCTGTCGGTTGGGTAAGGCATCGCCGAAGCCATCGAAGGGCTGCACGAAATGGCAGTCAAAGTTCAAGCTTCCCATCCGGTTTTCCTCATAATAGGCGTTCCAAAGGTAGCGCACGCCATGCTTTTTCCAAAGGTCGGCTGAATAATAGGGAGATTCGGGCAGAAGCCCATCACAAATCAAATCTTCTCGGTTCTGGTCAGAACCGTTGTTGTAGCCGTGGTCAATCCAAGAGACCGTCCTGAAATTCCGCTTCATGAAACGCATGGCTTTTGGATATTCACTTGGGATGGTCGTATAGATTTCGGGTGAGTGCAGACAAATCTCAAAGCCTTGCTTCTTTATGGTTTTCAATAACTTAACGAATTCATTGTCTGCCTTGATGGAGGTGATGGGTCCAAGGAAACGGCCTTGGCTGGCCTCGGCATTGGTGATGTTGTCGGGATTCCAATAGAATACGCTTTTGGTCACGGGAATGTCAAAATAACAAAAGCCTCCAACGGCTTCTTCTGGCTTTGTAATATGCTCATTTCCAAAGAGAACTGCTCGATGTGTACTCAGGTCGGTCCAGTCGGCATGTTCGGTAAAGATGAAGACGCTTTGGTAGCCGTCCCAAACGGGCATGAGGCGGGGCAACTCCTCGGGAGCATTCATATAGAGGCAGAAATCGCCTTTCAACATCTCGCCCGCCTTGACATTGCGGTAGGAAATGTCTTCAAAATAATCCGATGTGTCGGCCCGTAAGGGATAATGAATCAATGGATGGTCTCGCCAATAGTCGATGTTGAAACAGGCGGTGCGGTTTTCGGTGTTCAACTGCAACGACGAAATGTTTGTGTTGTGGTAAGTACACAAACTGAGGCTGTCGTTTTTTAATATAAATCCTTCTCTGTCAAGATAATATGACGATTGTAAGTTGGTGCTGTCAATGTGTTGATTGCGGCGGTACACGGTGAGTTTGCCGTTGGGTAAGGGCAACACGAAAGCCAATCGGAGCAACTTGACATCTTTCTCGAATTGCGTTTCTGTTCTAACGATGACACCTTTGTCAGTCGTTTCGATATGGAGTTCGTTTGATACAACCGTTGGGTCACTTATGGTGTCTCCAACGGCATCGATGTATTCAACGATAGGGATAAAGCTTTCTTCAGCAATAAAAAATTGCCATTCCATCGAATCTTCCTTAATATCAGGAAGATAATTCGAAAAAATACCAGTGCTGATTTCCAGTAGTGCATCATCGAAAACCAAAAATTCCTTGCCTTTGTTCCAGACATAAACTTTAAATTCGCTGTCTCGAGTGTAACTGAAAGGGAGATTGAAATCGAGCTGCACCTGCGACCATTCAGCTGTATCATCCACATAATCCACAAGGGGATAAGCAGCCCAGTATCGGTTGCGGACCGTATCATCGATACTGACCACGATGTCGGCTTGGGTGTTTGTTTCTGCCTTGAACCGAACGCCGAACTTGCAGTTTACATTCTGATTTGGGAATTCCCTATTTGCATTAATGCCGAAACCGAATCCGTATTCGTGGATGGAGTCGCAGATGCAGACGAAGTTTTCTTCTACCGCGTTACTGTCGGCCACGATGTGTAGGTTGAACCACGGAAAATTCCACTCTTGGCGGCTCTCGAAATCGTTGGAATATATTTGCGCTTTTGCAAAAAGAGAAGCCAGCATGGCAGCAGAAAGCAGAATGAATCTGATGTAAAACTTCATCTCTGTGTTATTTTCGGCAAAAATAGCGTTTTTGCATGGATTTTAGACGGACTTTCCGAAAAAAACGATCTGTTTATTATATTAATAAGGTGTTCCTCTTGTAATAATTTTCGCCTTGGCCGTTCCGCCGCCAGAAGTGCTCTGGCAGATCTGCGCCCCCGCCCCGCAGGGGCGAGACTATACTGTCCGCGGGTCGCGACCCGTGGCTCTCCCGCGTCGTCTCCCCGGTAGGCAGCTCCCCGGTAGGCAGCTCCCCTGTAGGTGCGTTCCCGTCAGGCACGCTTCCGGTAGCCCCCGCCCCGCAGGGGCGAAACTATGCTATCCGCGGGTCGTGACCCGTAGTGCTTCCCGTGGCGCCCCCTGCGCCATGTCCCGCAGCCATAGGTCCCATGCTTCCCGCAAGCCCCGTAGGGGATGACTAGGCTGCTTGTTCCGCGGGGGACACAGGGCACCGTTTGCGGCCTCCCTTATATATATAAGGTGTGTCTCCCTGTCGCTTTTCCGCATCCCGCGCTCTCCCTCCCGGAGCCGCCCGCCCCCGCTCCCCCCGCCCCGCAGGGGCGAGACTATGCTATCCGCGGGTCGTGACCCGTGGTACTTCCCGCGTCGTCTCCCCGTCAGGCAGCTCCCCTGTAGGTGCGTTCCCGTCAGGCACGCTTCCGGTAGCC
>JBHACT010000051.1:0-25081 GCA_041854745.1 Candidatus Limimorpha sp.
AATGATTCAGAACAAGTTAAACAACAGACCAAGAAAAAAACTCGGATTTTTGACACCCATCGAATACTTTTTCGCTAACTTTGCAAAATCAAACCAATGTTTAATCAAAAAAGTTGCATTTGTAACTTGAATTCAGCTTTTCTATATCTTTGCAGCATGAAAAAACCGTTTTTCATAGGATTGGTTTTGCTGTTGCTGCTCACCGCCTGCCATTCGCCGAGGCGTGAGGCACGGCGTATGGTGAAGCGTGCCGAGCGTTTGGCTGACATCCTGCCCGACAGTAGCGCACATCTGATTGACAGCGTGTTGCGCATGGAAGTGTATTACACCGAGCGGCAGCGTATGGAGATGGCCATGCTGCAAGGCGAAGCCCTGTTTTGTGATGTGTCTTTTGAGGACGACTTGGGCGAAGCCCTGCTGGGTCTTATTACCAGCCCCGATTTGGAACGCGCCGCCAACTATTACGCCCACAAAAACCACTACGCCAAGGCTGGCCACGCCGCACTTTATAGCGGCTATGTGCAGCAAACCTATCACGAAAAAGACAAGGCTATGCAATCCTACAAGCAGGCGGAGCAATACGCCGCTTTAGCCCACGACTCGCTCACCCTTATGCGGGCGCAGTATTACATAGGGCGCTTGCTATATGACGACGGTATGAAAAATGATGCCATTGTCCTTTTCAAAGCATCAGCTGAATATGAAAAAGCAAGAGACTCGGATAAATCTTTGATACAAAATGCAATAGCCTGCTGTTATCTCCTAAAAAGCCAACCTGACAGTGCCGAAATCTGTTTGCAACAAAGTTTGGCGTATGCCGAAAACGCACATTCCTACAAGGCTAGACAAAAGGCCCTGAACAACCTTGCCGTGCTCTATCGATTGCAAGGAAAATATGATAAGGCTTTGGCCTGCTTGCAACAAATGGCGAAGGAACCGGGTTTGGACGAAACCAAATTATTGATGCTTGACCTCAATAGGGGCAAAATATGGATGAGCCAAGGCAATATGGATTCGGCTTCTTATTATCTGAAGCGCTTGGAGAGCGTATTGCCCGAAGCGAAAGTAATAGATGAAACCAAAGTATCTGCATACAGTTCGCTTGCTCAATTGGCTAAATACCAGCATGATGATTCCTTGGCATTATTGTATCAAGAAAAACACGACATGTTTTTATTTGAAGTGATGCAGCACCGACAAGCGCAAAGTATTTACCGCATCGGAAAACAGTTTGATTATGAGAGTTTGCAAAACGCCTCGAATCAGAAAATCATCCGCAGGCATCGCATTATATTGATGTTAAGCGTGTTGTCGGTGCTTATCATGGTTGCCCTAATGTTGTCGCAAATCCGATTGGCCAAGATAAGGAAGCGGGAAGTGGAAACGAAAAACAATCTGTTTCATTTCATGCAGCAAAATATGGAGTTGAAACAAAAAAACGAAGCACATCGGCAAAACCATCTGCTGTTGCGCCAACAGCAGCAGAGAAGCGAGCAAGCCTATGATGCATTGTTGCAGGAATATGAGGCTTTGCTGGAAACCCAAGAAGAAAGCGAGCAGCGTGCTGAGACCTACGGCAATCAATGGTCGCAGTCGCTTATGCAAGAACAATCCACCATGCTTCGGTTGTATTTGTTTATCAAGAACAAAGGGGATGACGATTTGCTCAAGAAATTGGAAACGGCCGTGTTTGGCCAACAAAAGCCTTGGGAAGCCATAGTGGAGCGGGTGGATCAAATCTATCCTCAGTTGCGTGCCACCTTGAAGCATGAGCAACTCGGGCTGAATGAGGTGGAACAGCAGGATGTGATACTGTCGTATTTCAACATTTCGCGAAGCGACGAGGCCTTGTTGTTGGGCAAGACCACAGACATGGTGGACAAGATTCGTAAGCGTGCCAAAGATAAGATTCAAGCCGCCTCTGGTGTGGTGAGCCTGCCCCCGAAGCCTTGATAGGGGCTTTTCAGTTTCCGTTTTTTTGCAAAAAAGCGGCGCAAGTTTGGAATGGGGTTTGGAATGATAGATTTTTATCACGCTTATTATCAATAAGATAGAAAAATATTTTCACTGTAAGGTTTGGAATAGGCTTCGCCTGCCCTATTCCAAATACTAATTTTGCATCGTTTAAAACATCCATGATGCACAAATAAAATACGGGAAATGGGTAAAAGAATAATTTTTTGTTTTGGTTGAGGCGTCAGGTATGGTTGTAGGGCTGTCGCATTGTGGCAGCCGCAACAACGAAAAACGAAAGCGGCTGCCGTGGTACGACAGCCCTACAGCCTCACGGGTAAATTGATGTTGATGAATTAAAAACCAACAAATTTCTAACCAACAATATAAAAGATGAAATACTTAAGAAAATACATTTGGCTTTTCACTTTAGTTGTTTTCTGTCCCATGATGGCGAATGCACAGGAGCAGTTAAATGCAGAACTCATTGGCGACACCAGAGGCTATCATTCTGTACTTCCGCTTGATGAGGACGAGGTTCTGGTTACCGTGCGAGGTGAGGGAAATGGCCCAATGGCTTTATGCCGTATGAGAACTGATGGTACGGAATTGGAGTATGTGCCTCAACCTCAACTCATTGAACAAGGACAGACTGTTGGTTCGATATCGTTGTTTCGAGGGGAAAACAATCAGTTAGGTATTGTTTACCACAAATATAAGGCTGATTCTCTTGGGATTGCTGTTGGTGACATCAGTGAGAGTCTCATTGTGAATGAGACTGGTGCTGTTTGGCTGAGCAGTATAGGAGTTGATTCGCCATATGTTATGGATCCGCAATACATCATTGAAAACGACAGCACTTTTGCCTTCAGTTTTTTGGCTAACGGTCAATCAGGACTCCAATTCCACATTGTCAGGTTTGATAAATGGGGTAATGTGCTTGCGAACAGAAGTTTTTCATCCGTGATTGTGGACTTTGACAGGCTGTTTACCCTTAATGCGGATTCTACAGGTTATCTCGTAGGAGGGATGGACTACAATAACCAACCAGTTACCCACACTCCGTGTTACAACCTTGATTTCAATCTCGATACCACCCTGTTGCATGATGAAATCTATTGGGACTTCCCATTACCCGGATGGCGCGTGGGCATTTTTTATCCTTACATAGCCAAGCATCCTAAAACGGGTTGCCTATATGTTGTGGGCAGTTTGGGATGGGATGAGAATGGACAACAAGTACATCAGAATGCCATTATCGCCAAGTTTGATAGAGACATGTCACATATCGAAAAATGGAAAATGTGCATAGACTCACCAAGCGATGACCAACGCGCCTATATTAAGTCGATTGACTTTTTTTCAGACGGCAGTATTGCCGTATGCGCATCGGTCAAACAGGGCTTTTATTTTGCGCGATATGATGAAGACTTGAACAAACTCAGTGAAGTATATGTTTATTTAGGCAACAGTCCGGTGGTGGGGCCTATGGAGGTTTGTGCTATGCCTAATGGAGAAGGCCTTGTTACATGCAGTAACGACCGAATCTATTACATTCCAGCCGATTCGTTGTGGAGCATCGAAGAAGCCCACGAAGCGGGTTTTGCCGTGGCCATTGCCTATCCCAACCCGGGCGGCAGCACGCTCAACATCCGCACAGGCTTGCAGAAAGCCCACGTGGAAGTGTATGATGCCTTGGGCAGAAAGGTGCACCGGCAGGAAATTACAGAGAACATCACTGCCATCGATGCCGAGTCATGGCCTTCGGGCGTGTATGTCTGGAAAGTGTATGCCAACGGCAGCGAGGCGGAAAGCGGGAAATGGGTAAAAGAATAATTTTTTGTTTTGGTTGAGGCGTCAGGTATGGCTGTAGGGCTGTCGCATTGTGGCAGCGTTTGTAGGGCTGTCACATTGTGGCAGCCGCAACAACGAAAAACGAAAGCGGCTGCCGTGGTACGACAGCCCTACAATGCCGTGGTACGACAGCCCTACAGCCTCACAATCGGCCTTTTTTCGTGCCGTTTCGCAATTTTTTCTATTTTTGCAGGTTATTAATACCTTGATAAGATTGCAAAATGTCAGAAACAAAAGATAAAAAACCCAGAAAGCTCAGTCTCCGCAATGTCTCGTTGAAGAAGCTGAACCGGAGATATGACTTCCTGATGAGTCATGACGAATCCAAAAAGGAAATACTGGGTTTCAGGCTGAATCTGCTCAACCTCATCTTTGTCATCGTCGGTATCGCTTTGCTGCTCATCATCATTACCACTTTCATCATCGCCTTCACGCCGTTGCGCGAATACATTCCGGGCTACACCGACACTAACCTCAACCGCGATGTCTACCTGCTCAACCTCCGCGCCGACTCGCTCGAAAATGAAATGCGGAAGAAGGATGTATTTTTCGATAACCTCAAAAAAATCGTGGACGGCTATGACTTCGCCGCTGACAGTACCTTGGCCTCCCATAACATCTATGAGCCTTTGCCAAAGGGCGTTACCGACACCATCACGCTGAAAAAATCGGTGCAGGACAGCATTTTGCGTGCCGAATACGAGGCACAAAACCAATACAATCTCTTCGGTCCCGATTATTTGCCGCCGGTCAAGCCGGGTTCTTTCGTGAAAAACTTCTTTGTCCCAATCAACGGTAGTGTCATTAATGGCTTCAATCCCGACAACGGTCATTTTGGCGTTGACATCGCCTCCGATGGCGACCAGATTATTAATGCTACTTACGACGGCACAGTGGTTTTTTCCATCTGGAGTATCAACAACGGCTACTGTATCGGTATCCATCATACTGATGGTTATTTCTCTGTTTATAAGCACAATGCCACACTGTTGAAGAAAGAAGGCGACTATGTCAAGGCAGGGGAGGCCATTGCCATTTTGGGCCGTTCGGGTGACAGGGAAGGGACAGAACACCTTCATTTCGAGCTGTGGCACAATGGCCTTGCCATCAACCCCGTTGATTATATGACTATTAATAATCCCTACGAAAACTAAAAAACATTATCTTTGCGCCGTTTTTTCACCGATAATCAAAACCTACCATGACTATATTAATAAAGGTACTGCAATTTTTCCTTTCCCTTTCCATCCTGATTTTCGTCCACGAGTTGGGGCATTTCCTTGCCGCCAAAGCTTTCAAGACCCGTGTCGACAAGTTTTACCTCTTTTTCGACTGGGGCTTCTCGCTCTTCCGCTGCAAGAAGGTGAACGGCAAGTGGCGTTTCAGATTCTTCTCGAAGAATGTGGGCGAGAAATACACCGTCACCGAATACAGGGATGCCGCCGGCAAGAAACAGAAAAACTACGATCCTATCGACCTTAACACCTTGCCTGAGGACGACTGGCGCCACAGCGACAGCCCAGAATACGGCATTGGTTGGTTCCCGCTTGGCGGATACAACAAAATCGCAGGCATGGTCGACGAGTCGATGGACAAGTCGCAAATGAGACAGCCGCCGCAGCCGTGGGAGTTCCGCTCCAAGCCCGCATGGCAACGCTTCATCATCATGGTGGGTGGCGTGTTCATGAATGTACTGCTGGCTTTTGTCGTTTATATCGGTCTGTTGGCCAATGGAGGCGAACAATACCTGCCCACAGCTGAAGTCAATAAATACGGTATCTCCGTTGACAGTTTGGGCTACAATTTGGGACTTCGCGATGGCGATAAGATTTTGGCCATCGACGGTGAGTACGTCGAGAAGTTTCAGGACATTCCCATGCAAATCATCCTCAACAAAGCCAAGACCATTGATGTGGAGCGTAACGGAAAAGACACCGTCATCACACTTCCCGACGATGCCGTGACCACGCTGCTTGGGTCTAAGGACGCCAATTTCATCTCTTTCCGAGTGCCATTTATGGTGGCAGATGTTATTGACAATAGCGCTGCAAAGGAAGGAGGACTTCGGACAGGCGATCTCATTGTTGGTATCAATGACATAGAAACGCCTTATTATCAAGATTTTGTAAAGACCATCAAACAATTCAAGAGCCAAGATGTCGAAGTCAGGATAGTTCGTGAGGTTGATACGATGGTCTTGGCCATGCATGTGCCCGAAGAGGGCGTGATTGGTGCCTATTTGGCTCCCATCGCAAGCTGCTTTGAGCTTGAGAGCAAAGAATACACTTTCCTTCAAGCCATTCCTGCGGGTTTCTCGAAGACCATCGGTGAGTTGGGCGACTATTGGAAACAGGTGAAGCTCATCTTCAATCCCAAAACCAAGGCATACGAGAGCGTGGGAGGCTTCATCTCCATCGGCAAGATTTTCCCCGATACATGGATTTGGAGCATGTTTTGGCGCATGACGGCGTTCCTCTCCATCGCCCTTGCCGTGATGAACATCCTGCCCATTCCGGCTCTTGACGGCGGACATATCCTGTTCCTGCTGTTCGAGATCATCACACGCCGGAAACCCAGCGACAAGTTCATGGAAGCGGCAGAAATGTTGGGACTCGTCCTTGTGTTGGGACTGGTCATTTTGGCCAACGGCAACGATATCATCCGACTGTTCAGGTAAAAAAATGTACTGAAAAACAAAGCATTAGATTGGTGTCACGAAAATTAATTTGCTCAGATAAATACTATTTCCGTAAATTCGCGGTTTCATTCGCAGCAATATTGTTGAATTTGAAGACGAAAATAACACATATCGCCATACTTTTTGCCTTGCTGTTTGCGGCGTGTATTGAGGGCAAAGCACAGCAGGCCCCCATCTTCACCAACCATGCAAATTCGTATGCCTATGCCAACGCCGGTTTTGCGGGCATGAGCGAAGGCATCAATGTGCTGGGCCTCTATCGTATGCAGTGGGCAGGCTTCGTTGACAACGATGGCAACGAGATAGCGCCTACTACTTTCCTTTTGTCGGGCGACATGCCTTTCCGCAAGCTGCATGGCGGCATGGAATTTTCCATCATGCAGGACAAACTGGGTTTTGAGAACAATGTCAATGTGGGTTTAGGCTATTCTTATCACATGGATCTTGGAAGCTCGACCCTCGGTATTGGTGTGGCAGGCACCGTGCTTAACCGCTCTGTTGACTTCTCGCAACTGCGTCCCAATCAGGAAGGCGACCCGCTCATCCAAGGTTTGGGAGAGGAGAGCGCTATGTTGTTCGATTTCAATGTGGGGCTTTTCTGGCAATTCCCCGACTCGTTCTTCTTCGGTTTGTCGGTCGTCAATGTGCTCGAATCGATGAGCGAGGCACTCAATGACAACTCGGAGACCAGTGCCAGTTTCACCACCGACCGCACCTTCTATGCCATCGCAGGGTATCCGTTCCAGATTGAGGACCTGCCTTATCTGACTTTCATTCCCTCGGCCAGTGTGATGAGCGACATCGCTTCTACACAGTTCAACGCAAGCGCACGAGTGGTGTATAACAATGTGTTCTCTTTGGGTGTCAACTACCGCTTTCAGGAATCCATCGGCTTGATGGCGGGAGTTACCATCAAGGATTTGACCATCGCCTATTCATACGATATTAATACCTTGGGTCCGGGACTGCCGGGCTCGCATGAAATCGGTTTGAGTTATTGTTTCAAACTCGACCTTGACCGAACGCCGCGTGACTATCGCAGCGTGCGTTATCTGTAATTTTTTGGACTAAGATGTAGGCGTTTTGGATAAGAATATGGATGATTCAGAGGATAATTGAGGAAAAAAAGTTGGAAAAAATATTGAGTGGAATATAATATTTCCTAATTTTGGCGGTTTTTTAAAGGAAACGCTGCCCCGAAAAGTCAGCGTCATTGGTGTAGAAAAGAAAAAGTGTAAAATAGTAATTATATCATTGTCAACAAGATGAAAAGACTACTGTTCGTGATTTCCGTAGCGTTGTTGCTCACAGCCTGCGGCAATTCAAATCAAGGCGAGTTGGTTGGAGTGAGAAAGTCCAGCAAGACCTTCAATCAGCCTGACCCTTACGGGATGGTTTTTGTCCCGCAAGGCAATTTTACAATGGGTGTGGGCGGTGAAGATATCACCGGCTCTTACCTCAATGAGCCAAAAACGGTTTCCGTCTCCGCATTCTTCATGGATGAGACCGAAATCACCAACAATGAGTATCGCCAATTCGTATATTGGGTGAGAGACTCCATCGCAAGAAGAATCCTTGCCGACAATTTTCCGGACCGTTATGCCATCACCGAAAGCAAAACAGGTGAGGTGTACGACCCGCCGAGGCTGAATTGGAAAGAGAAACTCGACTGGAACAGCAAAGAGCAGGAGGTCCGTGAAGCCCTCGAGCCCATGTATCTCCCCGAACATGAGAGATATTTTCGTCGTAAGGAAATCGATGCCAGAAAACTGTATTATTCCTATTTCTGGTTCGATATGGTGGCAGCTGCGAAGAAGGACTTTTCCGACGACAAGTTAGTCGAAAATGACTATTCGCTTGGCGAAGCCGATGCCGGCATTAATGTCGATCGCAAGGGCGCATGGTCGAACCGTAAGCAGGGTTATAGCGACCGTTCGGTCTATGCCCGTGCCGAGGTCATCAATGTGTATCCCGACACATTATGCTGGATACACGACTACAGCTACTCTTTCAACGACCCGATGACTGAGAAATATTTCTGGCATCCCGCCTACGACAACTATCCGGTGGTGGGTGTTACATGGCAGCAGGCCCGCGCTTTCTGCGTGTGGCGTACCGAGTTGCTCAACGCCTATCTGCGTTCCAAGAAGGATGTTGACCTATCGGAGTTCCGCCTGCCCACTGAGGCCGAATGGGAATGGGCAGCCCGTGGCGGCAAGATGCTGAACCCCTATCCGTGGGGCGGCCCCAACGCCAGCAACGCCAAAGGATGCTTCATGGCCAATTTCAAGCCCAGAAGAGGCAACTACTTGGCCGACGGTGGCCTGCGCACCCTCGTAGTGGGCTGCTATCCTCCCAACGGCTGGGGCTTGTATGACATGGCAGGTAATGTGTCGGAATGGACTAACACGGCCTACGATCCCAACTCCTACAATTTTACATGGGACATGAACCCCAACTACACTTACAATGCCAAGGCTGACGACCCGCCAGTCATGAAGCGTAAGGTGGTGCGTGGCGGTTCGTGGAAAGATGTTTCCTACTACCTGCAAGTTACCACGCGCGACTATCAGTATCAGGATTCGGCCAACTGCTACACCGGCTTCCGTTGCATCCAGCCTTATTTGGGCCGCAACAAGGGCGACAACCCAAGAATGTCGAGGGTTTACAGATGACACCAATAATCAACAAATAATCAATAAAAACAATCACTTACACAAAAATTCATTGTCATGGCAAAAGAAAAAAAAGAAATTAGCGGATTCAAGAAATTCCTCATGTCGAAAAAGTATAAGACCTTCATGGGCTATCTCTATGGTTGGGGTGCCGCAGTGGTTATGGTCGGTGCATACTTTAAGTTGACCCATATTCCCGGTGCTGACTTCATGTTGGCCTTAGGTTTGGGTATCGAAGCCGTCATCTTTTTCATGTCGGCCTTTGAGCCTCAACATGTGGATTATGCTTGGGACAATGTTTTCGTCGAACTCGATGAAAACTGGGACGGCAAGGAAAAAACGCAATTTGCCACCTCGGGTTCTGCCGCCAAGAACGTTTCGGCTCCTGCTGATGTGGAGGAAGCTATGCTGAGCAAGATGTTTGAAAAGATGAATGTCAGCGAAGACACCTTCAAGAAACTGGGAAGAGGTATTGACAGATTAGCTGAAAACGCTGGCCAAATGGCCGACATTTCTAATGCCATGGCTGCCACCACCAACTATGCCAATGCAATGGACCGTGCCACGAAGTCCATCGCCGACTTCTCGAATGCGTATGTCCAAACCAACCAGAAGCTGTCTGATTCTTTGGGCAAACTCGATTTCAGTGCTCTTGATGCCAATACCATCAGGAAGGTGGCTACCAGCATGCAGTCGCTCAACTCCATCTACGAACTGCAACTGCAAGGTGCCGAGCAGACTTCTGCCGCCAGCAAGGCATTGACCGAAACAATGAACAAGTACATGGATAACCTCAACGCTTCATCACAGAACGCCGGCCAACTCAACCAGCAGTTGACCCAGTTGTCGCAGCGCCTCACCGCTCTGAACGGTGTCTATGGTGGAATGTTGTCCGCAATGAACATCAAGGCATAATACTACTCGAACCTAATTGTTTAATATAAAATAGGAGTAAGATTATGTCAGGTGCAAAAGAAACCCCAAGACAGAAAATGATCGGTATGATGTACCTGGTCTACACTGCCTTGTTAGCCATGAATGTCTCGAAAGACATCTTGGATGCCTTCGATACAGTGAACAGTGGTGTTCAAACTACCAATATTACACTTTCGCAACAGATTACCCAGAAATATGCTGTTTTTGAAGAACAGTATGGTTTGGATAAAGAAAAGGTCGGCCCCTATTGGGAACAAGCCCAGACTTTGAGAAAAGAGAGCACCGACCTCATCAATTACATCGAAGCCCTGAAATGGGACTTGGTGAAAAAGGTCGAGGGAAAAGATGCCGCTGCCGCTCTTGAAGCCGGTTTGTTGAATTCAGCGGATACGATCCGAAATGGTCGTAAAATCTACGATATCAACACCTCTGTGGTGAAGTCGAGAGACAACTACAACAAACCTACTGAGTATATGATGGGCAACCCCGCAGGTAACGGTGTGGCCTTTGAACTTTCTGAAAAAATCAGACAATTCCGCGGCCATGTTGTCGCAGCTATGGGCCCGGAACACATCCATGAAATCGGCCTGATTACGGACAGCATCTATGGCACAAAAGAATATGTCATGGAACACACGGGCGCTCAAGAGCAAGCCTTGAAGAAGCTCCCCTTTGAAGGGAATTTCTATGGTGCAAGGATCGACTATGCTCCCGAAGCCGTGGGACACATCCAAAAGGGTTGGGAGTATCGCAATTTCCATCACACGGTGCTGATTGCGGACGTAACGCTGTTAAACAAGATCATTTCCGAAGCCCAGACCGCTGAATTGAACGCTGTCACCCAATTGATGCAGAACATTCACGCCACCGACTACACCTTCGATGAAATCGGTGCCAAGGTGTTCGCTGAAAGCGGTTACCTCCTTTCTGGCCAGACTTACAGGGCTCAGGCTATGGTGACGGCTTGGAAGAACTCTCAGACCAAGGCTTATGTCAAATTGGACGGCGGCCCCGAAAAAGAGTATTTTAGCGATGGACAAGGTGTAATCAACCTTGACTTCAATGTTGGCGTGGGTCAGCACAGATACACGGGCTACATCAAGATGCTCAATCCTGCCACGAATGAGATAGAGGACTATCCGTTTGAGAACTCGTTCGTTGTGGCTCCTCCTGCGGTGAGTGTCTCGGCCACCAAGATGAATGTGGTGTATGCCGGTATCGACAACCCGATTGCCGTCGGTGGCGGCGTTGGCGGCGAGATTAATGCAACGGCTTCGGGCGCCAATTTGACCAGAACGGGCAACGGCACCTACAACTTGCGTGTTGTCGGCAACCCCAGCGAGGTGGTGGTCAATGTCAGTTCACAAGGTTCAAATCTTGGCAGCATGAAGTTCCGCGTGAAAGACCTGCCTAAGCCTACGGCCATTATCCGTAATGTTCAGAACGGTATGGTGTCAAAGAGTGCTCTGCTTGCAGCCAACCGCGTGGAAGCCGAGATGAAGGACTTCGACTTTGATGGTGTCCATTACGATGTGGTCGGCTATACCTTGAGATATAAGACCAAGGCTGGTACTACCAAGGAAGCCAAAGCCTCCAGCGGCAATTTCACCGATGAAATGAAGAATGTGTTCAATACGGCCAATGTCGGTGATGTATTCGTTTTCACCGCCATCCAGACGCGCGGTAATGACGGTAAGGTCAAAACCCTCGACACGCCTATCGCTGTTGAAATCAAGTAATGAACAATTATTTAAAACATCAATAAAATGAAAAAGACACTTGTTTCCATGTTGACCCTTGCGGTGCTCTTCGGCAGTCTGAGCCTGAATGCCCAGACGACCGACATCAAGCCGCCGAAGAACAGCATCGTCTCCGGCCAACAGCAAATCATGAACGAAAAGGTTCCCTCGCCGCTTCCAATCATCGATGAGTCAAACATCATGTGGAAGAAGACGGTGATCAGGGAAATCGATTTCCGTCAGAAAATCAATCAAGTGTTTTACTACCCAATCAATCCGACCGAGGACTGGAGAAACCTCATCACGGTGATTTATGATGGCATCAATAGCGGCGACATCACACCTTACCGCGTCGAAAACAACATCGACGACATGATAACTCCTTTGACTCGCGACGATTTTGAAAAAGAAAACACGAAGATTGGCGATCCGCCGGTTATCTGGAAAGATGGCGAGGAGGTGCCGAATGAGATTGTATTTAAGGACCGTATGCTCAATGTTACCCGGCTGAGAATCAAGGAAGACTGGTATTTCGACAAGAAACTCTCGCAGTTCCTCGTCCGTATTATTGCCTTGGGTCCTATCGTCGTCGACGATGACGGCGGCCTTTCACAAGTGTGCTGGATTCCTTATGAAGACTCACGCGATGTGCTGGCCAAGGCTTTTGCCTTCAACCGCAACAATTCGGCTCAACGCCGCACCTACGATGAAGTGCTGCAGAAGCGTATCTTCGACAGCTACATCATCAAGGAAGAGAATGTTTATGACCGTTACATCAATTCCTACGCTTTCAATATTGACGCCCTCTACGAATCGGAGCGCATCAAGAATGAGATGTTCGACTTTGAACAGAGCCTTTGGGAATATTAATGGTTTGCTTATGACAGTGAAAAGGACATCCGCGAGGGTGTCCTTTTTTAGTGTCATTGCGGGCGAGGCAGGCCATGAGTGTTGTGTGTGCTTCGCTTCGCTCGCAATGACACGGAAAGCGTGTCGAAACAAAAAGAGCAGCAGAAAACTCTGCTGCTCTTTTGTCGGAGTGGCCCGACTCGAACGGGCGACCGCTTGCACCCCATGCAAGAATGCTAGCCAACTGCACCACACCCCGATTGCATTTGCGGCTGCAAAGATACGAATGTTTTTTGAACTATTGTTCGTTTTACGGAAAAAAAAGTTACCTTTGCCGGAAATAACTCACAACTATCAACTAACAACTTCTAATTGATTATTATGGAACATATTGAATGTCTGATTATTGGCTCTGGTCCTGCGGGTTACACAGCGGCCATCTACACTTGTCGCGCTGATGTGAAAACCGTTATCTATGAAGGCATGCAGCCCGGCGGACAGCTCACCCAAACCACCGAAATCGAGAATTTTCCGGGCTATCCTAAGGGCATAAACGGTCCTGATATGATGGAAGATATTCGTCAGCAGGCCGAACGCTTTGGTGCGGAAATCCGCATGGGAGAGGTTACCGCTATCGATGTCTCGCAACGCCCCTTCAAAGTGACAACGGAATACGATGGCGAGCTTTTGGCCGACTCCGTCATTGTTTCCACGGGTGCTGCGGCCCGCTATCTGGGTCTGCCATCCGAGGAAGAGTTCAAAGGTGGCGGCGTATCGGCTTGTGCCACCTGCGACGGATTTTTCTACAAGGGAAAGGATGTCGCGGTTGTTGGTGGTGGCGACACGGCTTGCGAGGACGCCACTTATCTTGCAAAACTCTGCAACAAGGTCTATCTCATCGTGCGCCGTGATGTGCTTCGTGCCTCCAAAGCCATGCAGCACCGTGTGCTCAACACGCCCAACATTGAGGTGTTGTGGAAACACCAAACCAAGGAACTCTTCGGCGAGCAGCAAGGCTTCTTGAAAAAGCTGAAAGGTGTCGTGCTCTATCACAGCGATACTAAGGAGGAGCGCACCATCTATGTGGACGGTTTCTTCGAGGCCATCGGCCATACGCCCAACACCGAACCTTTCAAGGGCATACTTGACATGGACGAGGACGGTTACATCATCACCAAGCCCAAGTCGACAGCTACCAGTGTGGAGGGAATTTTCGCTTGCGGCGACTGTCAGGACCGCACCTACCGTCAGGCTATTGTGGCCGCGGGAACAGGCGCCATGGCCGGTATCGAGGTGGAACGCTTCCTGATGTCGAGCAAATGATACTGTAAGATGGAGGAACAGAAAGGCTTCACCCCCCGACCCCCCTCTCCGCCGCGGAGAGGGGGAGGGTTCCGCCAGACTTAAAGGTGTGATTCGTAATCAAAAGGTAAACCCTAAAAAACTTGAACTTGCCAGACATTTCCGCAAGAATCCGACAAAAAGTGAAGAAGCGGTGTGGCAAATGTTGCGCAACAGGCAAATCAAAAACCTGAAATGGCGAAGACAACAGGTAATTGGCGGATTTATCGCTGATTTTTACTGCGCCGAACTGAATGTGGTGCTAGAGATTGATGGATTGGTCCATGAAAAAGAAGGGGTTAAAGAGTACGATGAATTTCGAACTTCAGTGTTTGAATCGAAAGGTATAAGAACATTCAGGTTAAAAAACGAAGATTGTGATAATCAACATCTCACCAGATTAATAGAGAGAATAATAATTAGCCTGCGGTAGCTGTTCCCTTTCGGGAGGAGAAGGTATAAGGCTGAGGACAAAACAAAAGCAATGCTATTCCGTACTGAAATAAAGATTAATCCTTTAGAGCAAACCTTTCGTTATGGCGACGGTCTGCTCTTTCTTGGTTCCTGCTTTGCCGATGAGGTTGGTGCTATTTGCAAAGGCATGGGATTCAATGCTTTGGTAAATCCTTTTGGTGTGCTCTACAATTCAGCGAGCATAGCCCATTCCGTGCAGCGTTTGCACAGTGGCCAAGCATTTTCAAAAGTGGAAATCGTTGCAGTGGGCGATGGAATGTTTTGCACTTTCAGTCACAACACGGCATTCTGGAATAGTACCGAAACGGCGCTTTTGGAACAGGCCAATCAGGGCCTTGCCGAGGCCCACACACATTTTTTGAAATCCAAATGGATTGTCATCAGCTTGGGCACTTCATGGGTCTTTCAAGAAAAGGAAACACAAAAGGTGGTCTCGAATTGCCACAAGTTGCCTGCGAATCATTTTGAAAGGTGCTTTCTTTCGGTGGAGCAGTCGTTTCAAAACCTTTCTGCCATCGTAAAGCAGCATTCCGAAAAACAGTTTGTTTTCACCGTGTCGCCCTTGCGCCACCTGAAGGACGGACTGCATGAGAACCAGCTGAGCAAGGCTGCGTTGCTTTTGGCCGTGGATGCGGTCTGCAAGGCATTTGATAATGCGCATTATTTCCCCGCCTACGAAATCCTTTTGGACGAGTTGCGCGATTATCGTTTTTATAAAGAAGACATGGTGCATCCCACCGAACAGGCGGTGCGGTACATTTGGGAGCGCTTTGTCGATTTTGCCATCGACCCGAAGGAAAAGGCCGCGATGAAAGCGGTTTCCGAATTGAAACCTATGCTTCAACACAAGCCGCTTTTCCCCGAAAGCGAGGCTTTTAAGAGGTTTTTGCAACAAAAAGAAAAGAAAATCAATGAATTGAAGCGGGATTATCCAAGGGTTTGTCTTGGTAATTTGGATAAATAAATTGTTTTCCTGTTTTTTTGAGGCGCGATGAATTGATGTCAGGCGCGATTGATGTTAGACGCGATTGATGTTAGACGCGATAAATCGCGTCTCTACAGGTGTATACATTATTAATAAACATCATTGTTTCAAAAAAAACCGTCCAATCTTGTAGAGACGCGATTCATCGCGTCTCCCTGTGATTCATCGCGTCTCCCTGCGATTCATTGCGTCTCCTCCCCGCGATATTCTGGATCATGATTTCCATAAATGCTTTTCGGGAGGGCTGGGGGCAAGGAAAAATCATTAATTCTTGCTTGGTTACCGCATTGTTTCCCAAATTATTCGTACTTTTGCCGCCCCATTCCGTGCAAGGAATGACAATTTCAATTCTAATACCTATTTAAATGACTGACAACGAAAGATCTGGCAAGCGTCCGCGCACCAGAAAGCCTGTTGACGAACATGAAGAGTTCCAACAGAGGAGGTCCTTCAAGTTTTATCACCGTGACGGTGACGAAGAAGGGCATGAAGAGAGAAGATTTGGCGACAAGCCGAGAGGTGAACGCCGATTTGATGACAACAGTGGCGACCGCAGGTTCGGCGACCGTAAATTCGGCGACCGTCCGCGCCGCAGATTTGACGATGATGATCGTCCGCGCCGTAGATTTGATGACGACGACCGTCCACGCCGCAGGTTCGACGACGACCGTCCGCGTGAACGCCGCTTCCATGACGACGACCGTCCGCGCCGTCGTTTCGACGACGACCGTCCGCGTGAACGCCGCTTCCATGACGACGACCGTCCGCGCCGTCGTTTTGATGATGACCGTCCGCGTGAACGCCGCTTCCATGACGACGACCGTCCACGCCGTCGTTTTGATGATGACCGTCCGCGTGAGCGCCGTTTCCATGACGACGACCGTCCGCGCCGCAGGTTCGATGATGACCGTCCGCGTGAACGCCGCTTCCATGACGACGACCGTCCGCGCCGTCGTTTTGATGACGACCGTCCGCGTGAACGCCGTTTCCATGACGACGACCGTCCGCGCCGCAGATTTGACGATGACCGTCCACGCCGCCGTTTCGAAGACGATGAACCTCGTCGTGGCCGCAAGGGTTATGTCCGCGAGAAGGACCCGATGTACGACCGCCCGAAGGCGACCGGCGAAATCCGCCTAAACAAATATCTGGCCGACTGTGGCATTTGCTCGCGCCGCGAAGCCGACGATCTCATCAAGGCTGGCTGCGTGACGGTGAATGACGAAGTGATCACCACGATGGGCTATAAAGTGAAGACCGAAGACAAGGTGGTTTACGGAGGCCAGACCCTCAACCGCGAGAAGCTCCGCTATATCCTGCTCAACAAGCCGAAAGGCTATATCACCACTTCTGATGACCCATACGAGCGCGATACCGTGATGGAACTTGTGAAGGATGCCTGCACTGAGCGTATCTTCCCTGTGGGCCGTCTCGACAAGCAGACCACAGGCCTGTTGCTGTTCACCAATGATGGCGACTTGGCCAAGAAACTGACCCATCCGAGTAGCGAGATCCCGAAGCTCTATCATGTCATCCTTGACAAGCCTTTGACCAAGAACGATATTCTTCGTGTTTCTGAAGGCATAGAACTGGACGATGGCCCTATCGCCGCCGACAGTATCGCCTACGACCAAGACGACGATAGCAAGAAGAGTATCGGCATCGAACTCCATTCGGGCCGCAACCGTATCGTCCGCCGTATCTTCGAACACCTTGGTTATGAAGTAACAAAACTCGACCGTGTGATGTTTGCCGGTCTCGACAAGTACAAACTTCCCCGTGGCGAGTGGCGTTTCCTCACCGACCTCGAAGTGGTGAATCTGAAGAAGATTTAAACGCCCATAGATACACCCTGATTTTGTCAGCATGTCATACCGAGCCTGAAAGGTGAGCGTATCCGTGCTGACAAAATCTTTGGTATGACATGGGTCTTAATTATGGATAGCATTACCCAACAGTTTATCAGGGAAAACCTGAATGCCGATGTGCCGACGCTTGCCTTGAAAAAGGCACCCGCCGGCACTGACTTTTCCTTGGCGCTGCGGCAGATAGCCGCCCGACAACTGTTGCAGAAGAAGGTGCCACAATGGGCCGAAAACGAAGACCTGCTCTTTCCTCCCCATCTCTCCATCGAACAATGTTCGTCTGAGGCGGCGGCGAGATACAAGGCCGGCTTGTTGGGAGGCGGAACCTTTGCTGATCTTACCGGAGGCTTGGGCATTGACACCTATTTTATATCGCAGCGTTTTCAACGGGCCGACTATGTGGAGCAACAGGCCGAACTTTGCGAGTTGGCGCGGCACAACTTCTCAGTCTTGAAAGCCAATGTCAAGGTATGGAACGAAAAGGCGGAAAGCTTTCTGAGCCATTGCGAATCTTTGGATTGTGTCTTTATCGACCCTGCCCGAAGGGATGAACACGGACGAAAGACCGTTTCCATCGCCGACTGCACTCCCGATGTGGGCACATTACAGGATTTGCTTCTGCAAAAGGCTGAGCGTGTGATGATTAAACTGTCGCCCATGCTTGACATCAGTCAGGCCTTGAAGGTGCTCCGTCATGTGAAAGAGGTGCATGTGGTGGCTGTCGCCAACGAGTGCAAGGAAATGGATTTCGTTTTGGAACGCGACCATCAAGGTGCGGCGCTTTTTACTTGTGTCAATCTGCTGACGAATCAACCCGAGTTGCGTTTTAGGATTGAGGAGGAGAAAAACTGCCCATGCCGAATGGCTGATGGCGTGTTGCAATATCTCTACGAGCCCCATCCTGCCCTTATGAAAGCGGGGTGTTTCAAGTTGTTGACTGAGCGTTTTGATGTGTTCAAACTGCATAAAAACAGCCATCTATATACTTCTGATCGATGGGTTTCCGATTTTCCGGGTCGGATTTTCGAGGTGGAAGCGTGGGCACCTTGTAATAAAAAGGTTAAGCAATTGCTGTTGTCGGAAGTTGGGAAAGCCAGCATTGCGGTGCGCAACTTCCCGCTTCCGGTGGCTGAATTGCGGAAGGCTTTGAAGGTTGGTGAGGGCGATGAGACCTATCTGTTTGCCACCACATTGAAAGGAGATGAGAAAGTGCTTGTTAGGACGAAAAAAGCCGCCTCTGACGAAGCGGCTGAAAAGTCTTGATGAATGATTTTTATCTCTTATCCGGAATGCCGAATTTGACCCACCAAGTTTGGTCATAACTGTTTTTGATGGCTTTCTTTACGGTTTGGGTCCTGCTTTTCAGGGCGTTAAGCGCTTTTCGGGCTTCTTCGTTCTTTTTGCGAAGCTCATCATGCAACTTGTCGATTTCGGCGGAGATGGCCTCCAAGCGTTTGCATTCTTCTTCCATTTTCTGCATGACGCTTTCTTCCACACCGGCCTCCCGACCTAAGCGTTGGTTTCTTTTTACTCCGGAGATGATGAGTTTTGATTTCTCAAGTTGGTCTTTAAAAATTTGGTACATAATCCGTTGAAATTTAAGCGAATATTATTTGTTCGTTTTCAAAATCGAACGCAAAAGTAAGCATTTTTTCGATGGTTCTACCAAAATGTTGGAAATAAGATTTTAATATTTTTAAAGCATTGATTTTCAAAGGGATTTTGGGGGTGTCAACAATTCTCCAAAAAAATGCGAAGTCTCATTTTTGTTCAAAAACGGGCCTTCCCCTGTTAGTCAACACTTGGATTCTCCTTTTTCTGGTTGTTGAGTTCGTCCCGTTCCATCTGCTTTTCGCCCCAGTCGTCCATCAGTGCTTGGAGTTGCTCTTTTTTCTTGCCGTATGACCAATACCAATCGTTATCTATTTTGATGTCAGGATGTTGGTTCGGGTTGGCCATGATGTTATCCTGTTCGGCCAGTTCGCCTTCCAGCTTGCCGATTGCTTCCTCCAAGCGATGGATTTCCTTATCAACCTTGCGCAATTTGGCATCAATCTGCTTTTTGCGCTCGTAATTGATTTTGTTCTGCGACTGCGGCACAATTTCTCGAACCGTCGTTTGCTTGGCGGCGGTTTCCAGTTCCTTCAAGTGACCGAGGTTCTTCTGCTCCAAGAAATCGTAGATGTCGCCGATGTATTCCTTAATGTTTGGCTTGTGGAACTCATACACTTTGTTGGTCAGGCCTTGCAGGAAGTCACGGTCGTGGGAAACGATGATGAGCGTGCCGTCATACTGGATTAATGCGTTCTTCAGGATGTCTTTTGAGAGCATGTCCAAATGGTTGGTCGGCTCGTCGAGAACAAGCAGGTTGGTAGGGAAAAGCAACATTTTGGCCAACGAGAGGCGTGCTTTCTCACCGCCTGAGAGCACTTTCACTTTTTTGTCGATGTCGTCACCACGGAAGAGGAACGAACCCAACAAAGCCTTCACTTTCAGGCGCATATCGCCCACGGCCACATCGTCCAAAGTCTCAAAGACGGTTTTGTCCATGTCGAGCATATCCTGTTGGTTTTGCGCATAATACCCTATTTTGACTTCGTGACCTAATTTCACTTCGCCATTGTGGTCGAGGACACCGCAAATGATTTTTGACAGTGTGGATTTCCCCTCGCCGTTGCGCCCCACGAAGGCAATCTTTTCTCCTCTCGGAATCAATAGGTTGATGTCATTGAGAATCACTTGGTTGCCATAGGATTTACCCACATGGTTCAGTTCCAAAGTTACCTTGCCGGAGTGCGGCGCAGGCGGAAACTTGAAATGGATGGCCTTTTTGTCGATGTCGTCAATTTCGATTTCCTCCATGCGTTCTAATTGTTTCACGCGGCTTTGCACCTGCTTGGCTTTGGTCGCCTTGTAGCGGAAACGCTCGATGAAGGCCTCAATATTCTTAATTTCACGCTGTTGGTTCTCATAGGCCGAGCGTTGCATATCGACGCGCTCCTCGCGCAGGCCGACATAATCGGAATAATGCACCTTGTAGTCGTAGATTTTGCCGTTGCTGATTTCCACCGTGCGGATGGTGATGTTGTCCAAGAAAGCGCGGTCGTGCGAGACCATCAGGATGGCGCCGTAATACGCCTTCAGGAAGCCTTCGAGCCACTGGATGGACTCGATGTCGAGGTGGTTGGTCGGCTCGTCAAGGAGCAGGAGGTTGGGCTTTTTCAGCAGGATTTTGGCCAATTCCACGCGCATCTGCCAGCCATTGCTGAACTCGCGCATGGGGCGCAACATATCATCGTGACCGAAACCCAAACCGACCAAAATACGCTCGGCTTCGCCCTCGATGGAGTTGCCGCCGAGTAGGGCCAACCGGTCGTTGAGGTTGTTCAGTCTGACGATAAGTTTCTCATATTGTGGGCTTTCGTAATCTGTGCGCTCGGCCAGTTCCTGCTGCAAGCCTTCCACATCGCGCTCCAATTGATGGTATTCATCGAAAGCGGAAAGTGCCTCGTCCAACACGGTTTTCAGGCTGTTCACATTCTTTTCTTGAGGTAAATAACCGATGGTAACGCCTTGTGGAACAATGACATCGCCCTTTGAGGGCTGCTCCAAACCGCAGATGAGTTTCAGCAGCGTGGTTTTGCCCGCGCCGTTTTTGCCTACCAAGCCGATACGGTCCTTCTCGCGAATCAAAAAGGAGATGTCGGTGAAGAGGTCCTCACCGGTGAAATGCATGCTCAGATTCTGGATCGAAATCATAGTTGCCGAAATTGGGCGACAAAGGTAGGACTTTTTTCAGACACACGGGGTTTTCAATTCACAAGAATTGGGATAAAATCCTATCGTTTCCGCAAACTGCGACAAGAGCTGGAGTGCAAAGGCGACAAGCCGATTTTTAGCCTGCAATTTGACCAAAAGTCCAAAATAGGAGAAAAATCACTTCAATTAATTCGCTAATTCAAATAAATTCCGTACTTTTGCAGCCCGATTTTCAGGTAGAATGGACAAGAAGAACGAATTTCTGATTCCGGTCAATGGTCTTGCTTTGGGCAGTCATTCCTTTGATTATGAAATCGATAACGATTTCTTTGAAGGGAAGGACTATTCCGAAGTTCGACAAGGGAAGGTGTCGGTGAAGTTGGATGTTGACCGTCAGGAGACCATGCTGACATTGCACTTCGACTTGAAGGGCAGTGTGCGTGTGTCTTGCGACCGCTGCGCCGAAGAGTTCGACCAGTCCATCGAGAGCCGGCAAGACTTCTTCCTTAAGTTGGGAACGGAGAATGCCCAAGAGTCGGACGATGTGGCTGTCGTTTCACCCGATTTGAACGAGTACGACATTATGCCGTTGGTGTATGAATACATCATCCTCGCCATCCCGATGCATCGCGTTCATCCCGAGGGCGAATGCAACCCTGCGGTGCTGGCCATGCTCAACACCGAGGAGGAAGCCGAGCCTGAGGAAGAAGTTTCCGACACCATCGACCCCCGCTGGGCTGCTTTGAAAGACATTAATTTGAATGATAAATAAACAATTGGTAATTAACTAGTTAAAGTAACAAAGAAATGGCACATCCTAAAAGAAGACAGTCTCATACCAGAGGCGCTAAGAGAAGAACACACTACAAGGCTGAAACCCCGAACGTGACCATCGATCCCACCACTGGCACCATGCACGTTATGCACCGTGCTTACTATGTGGACGGCGACCTGTACTACAGAGGTCAGCTGGTCATGGCCGCCAAGCAGTGATTGCCGGCGCGTGAACACGGCCTTAAGTGGACGGGATAGGGCGTTTTGTGCCCTGATGGGATAAAATTTGGAAATATTTTCAAAAAAATGTCCAAAAGTGTGCCGTGAATGAAAATAATGCTTATCTTTGCATCGCTTTTCGATGCTAAAGCATTGACAAAACCAAATACGGATTTTTTTCATAATCTTTATATTGTTTTTCCCCTCCTTTTTCCCCATCAGGAGGGGTTTTTTGTTGTCCCAATGCGATAGTTTCCTATCTTTGCACCCTCATTAGAAAGGACAAACAAACACATAACAGCATGAAGAAAGTATTCTCATTAATGGTGGTATTTTTGCTCGTTACCAGCATGGTACGCGCCGACGAAGGCATGTGGCTGCCTTATGCCATCAATGGCCAGAACTTGGCCGAAATGCAAGCCAAGGGCTGTAAGCTCACGGCAGAGCAAATCTTCAGTTTCAACCAGCCCAGCCTGAAAGACGCTATCGTGCAATTCGGTGGCGGCTGCACGGGCGAACTGATTTCTCCCGAAGGCCTGCTCCTCACCAACCATCACTGCGGACTGGGTTTCGTGCAGAAACTCTCCTCCATCGAACACGACTACCTCACCGACGGCTTCTGGGCCAAGAGCAAGGGCGAGGAACTGCCCTGCCCCGGTCTTTCGGTGCTTTTCCTTAATTATGTCGAGGATGTGACAGAGGCCGTGCTGAATGGGGTTACGGCAGAAACCTCTGAGGCCGACTTTCAGGAACTTGTGGCCGCGAACGCTCGCGAACTTGAGAAAGAGCGCAAGGGCGACCGCAATGTGCGCATTGAGATTGTGCCCTTCTACAGTGGCAATCAGTTTATCCTCTTTGAGTACGACGAATACACCGATGTGCGCTTAGTGTGCTGCCCGCCTTGGGGTATCGGCAAGTATGGCGCCGACACCGACAACTGGACTTGGCCCCGCCACAAGGGTGATTTCAACATTTTCCGTGTTTACACCGCTCCCAACGGCAGTCCCGCCGACTATTCGGAAAACAATATCCCGATGAAGAGCAAGTGGTTCCTACCTATTAATATAGGTGGCGTGAAGCAGGGCGACTATGCCATGATTCTCGGCTATCCCGGCACGACCGACCGTTACTCTACCTCCCACACGGTGAAGAATGTCATCGAGGAGGAAGGTCCTGCCATCATCGATTGCCGCACGACAAAACTTGAAAACTACCGCAAGCACATGGATGAAGACCAACAGGTGTTCATCATGTACGCTTCCAAGCAGGCCAGCGTGTCGAACTACTGGAAATACTACATCGGTCAGGTAAAGCAGCTCAAGCGCAACCATGTGTATGAACGCCGCCTTGCCCAAGAGGAGGACTTCATGAACTGGGTGAATGCCAACCCAAAACGCAAGGCCGAATACGGCAACATTTTCGACGGCATTGCCAAAAAATGGGAGATTTTGGACGAAATCGAGAAGTCGTTTGTCTATCACCGCGAGGCCGGTTGGAATGGGGGTGAGTCCATCGCCTTCAGTCGCAGGTTCATGCGTATCAACAAGATGTTTGAGGCCAAGGCCGACAAAGCCGACATCAAGGCCGAAATCGAGAAAATGCAAGGCGGAAAGGAGACCTTCTTCAAGGACTACTCCATGCCCCTCGACCAAGATGTGACCACCGCCCTGCTCGAACTGTTCTACAAGAACATCCCCGCCGACTTCATGCCGAGCGAAATTCTCCGTATCGGGCAAGAAAACAACGGCGACTTCAGCACATACATGGCCAAGGCCTTTGGGAAGTCCATCTTCACCGACAAGGCTCGCCTCGAAAAATGGATGCAGAACCCCAAAGCCCTCGACAAAGACCCGATTTTTGCCCTCGCTTCAAACATCATCGAGTCATACCAAGTGCTTTATGCCCGTTATGAAGAAGCCCATTACCTTGGCAACCAAGGCGAACGCCTCTATATGAAAGGCCTGATGGAAAAGCAGAGCGAGCGCAACTTCTATCCCGACGCCAACTTTACCATGCGCCTTACTTACGGTACCGTGGAGCCTTACAAGGCCGCCGATGCCGTCAACTACAACTACTATACCACCATGGATGGCGTGATGGCCAAGTATGTACCGGGCAATTGGGAGTTCGACATCCCGCAGGATGTGCGCGACCTCGTGGCCAAGAAAGACTTTGGCTGCTATGCCGACGAGAATGGTGATTTGGTGGTCAACTTCATCACCACCAACGACATCACCGGTGGCAATTCGGGCAGTCCCGTCATCGATGGCGAGGGCAACCTCATCGGCTTGGCCTTCGACGGCAACTGGGAAGCCATGAGCGGCGACCTCAACTTTGAACAGAAGGTGCAGCGCACCATTTGCATGGACGCCCGCTACCTGCTGTGGTGCATTGAGAAGGTGGGCAAGTGCCAGAATATTATTGATGAGTTGGTGATAAAGTAATCATTACGAACTCGAAACTGCAATGGGCACATTCCCTCGGGATGTGCCCATTTTTAATTGTGTGCCCTGAAATGGAATTACAGGCCCGAAACTTCGTATCGGGGTGTACTCGGTCCGCCCTTTCAGGGCTCTGTTTAGGCCACAGCAAGGCCTTGTCAAGGCCATCCCGTAGGGATGACGGACGGCAGGCAGGCGGTGAAATTCGATGCAACCCCTGCCTGACAAACGAATTCCATGTTACAACACCGTAGAGACGTGGCGCGCCGCGTCTCTACATTTTTATCGCGCCGCGTCTCAATAAATGATTGTCAATCTATCATGGAGACGGTGCATGCACCGTCTCTACCTCCTACAATTACGCCCAATCCCACACCGTCATCACAACCCACAAAATCCTCCTACGGTCCACAAAGTCCCCCTTCCAAAGGGGGCCAGGGGGATTAAAACAGCCTCTTCCCACTGCTGCCTCACTGCGAGCAGAGCAAAGCGATGCGATGCGAAGCAGTCCATCCCCCT
>JBHACT010000052.1:0-16234 GCA_041854745.1 Candidatus Limimorpha sp.
AGCGTCCGCAAGGGACGGCTAAAGGCTTGACCCTCACGGAGCGGCGCTTGCCGTTTGGTTTCTCGGAAACCACTCCGCGACCTGAGGGTCAGGCCTTTAGACGGCTGTGTGTGGGGCCGGTGATGTCGGCCTTGATTCTTTGTTCCTTTCTCATCAAGGAGAAAGGAAGGGGGAGGCTGCTTCGCATTGCTTTGCTTTGCTTGCAGTGAGGCGCGAGGCGGCTGTGGTGGAGGCGGTTTTAATCCCCCTGACCCCTTTGAAAGGGGGACATGTCTAATTAATGTATGACTACTTTTGCTGTTTTATTTACTCCTTCTATGGAGCGGAACCGCAACACATACAAGCCCGGAGGGGCAATGGTAATCTCCTTCTCCCTCGTACCCAAGAGCCGCTGCCCAAGAGCATTGTAGACCTCCAGCTCTCCATCCTCCAGCAGGCTAACCTGACTGCCGAATTGTGAGAACCAAGGCTCTTCTCGTGACTCAACGACAGCATCATAGCTATAATATGCTATGACAGTATCGCATCCATCAGAGACCTTACACCAATAGTCTCCAATAGTAGGATCATCAATAGTCCGTCCTGTAGTACCATCAGACCACAGATAGTACATATAGTCCGACTCCGGTATTACCTTTAGGTAATTACCAACTTCAATGATCCTTGCCTCCAAGAGATCTATCCATAAATTGAAGTTGACATCAACACTATAGTTATCTCGTATCGTAATAATTGACACCATAACCATGCAGCATAAATACTCAAGATTTGATGGTATCGTACTTTCTAACTCGTAAAACAAGTCAGAAATATTTAGAAAGATGTCTTGCGATGCCTCCGAAATACCAACAGCTCTCTCTAAAAAACAGTATTCGTCTACTCCATTGTAACACGAAATTATCAAACTAGCACTATAAAACGACACATCCCACACATTAATTGTGGGGATAAGTTTTATGACACTGGGCTTATGTCCGCAGATACTACCAACTGTAGAATCGTTTGGTGGCAAGACATTTGCCAGACGGATCACCAAAGTGTCTTCTGTCGGCTCATAATGATACTGTGCCATACATGGCAAAAAGCCAACGAATACAAACCACAACAATAATAATTTTTTCATAACTTTTTCGCTTGCCCATCCTTTATGGACTATAGACTGCATTTCTACAGGACAGATATCGCTTCCATACCTGTTCTTTGTTAATTTCAATTTGATTTCGGAAAACAAAGCCATACAGCTTCGCGGCAAAAGCCGGAAGCACAATAGGTGTATTAATCGTAAAATATTGATTATTAGTTAGATAACATGAGGGGGGGGGGGGTAATGCCGCTTATTCTCCGCCCTTCGCAATGGGGAGACGGAGAACTTGGTCTGCGGTGGTTATCTTTTTTTAGTTGTATCATGGGTGCAAAGATAAAACGAATTTTAATACGATCATCAATTACGATGAAAAATAATGCAACTTTGCTCCGGCCACGCGAAAAAGTTGTATTTTTGTGGTTTTCAACAAAGGCTAACCTGATATGGAAAATTTTGTCGTATCCGCTAGAAAATACAGGCCCATCACCTTCGACACCGTTGTGGGGCAAGGCTCCATCACCTCAACATTGAAGAACGCCATCCGCAACAACACCTTGGCGCAAGCCTTTCTGTTTTGCGGTCCGCGCGGCGTGGGCAAGACCACCTGTGCGCGTATCATGGCCAAGACCATCAACTGCCTCAACCCCACGGGGGCCATGGAGGCCTGCAACGAATGCGAGTCGTGCCGTGCCTTCAACAACAACGCCTCGTTCAATATTTACGAGTTGGATGCCGCGTCGAACAACTCCGTTGAAGACATCCGCAGTTTGGTTGACCAAGTGCGCATTCCGCCTCAAATCGGGCAATACAAGGTTTACATCATCGACGAGGTTCACATGCTTTCGGCGGCGGCCTTCAATGCCTTTTTGAAGACCTTGGAAGAGCCTCCGGCGTATGCCAAGTTCATTTTGGCCACAACGGAGAAGCACAAAATCATCCCCACCATTCTTTCCCGGTGTCAGATATTTGATTTCAAGCGGATTACGGTTGACGACATCGCCAAGCATTTGGCTTTCGTGGCCCAAAACGAAGGCGTAAGTGCCGAAGCGGAAGCCCTCAACATCATTGCCCAAAAAGCCGACGGTGCCTTGCGCGACGCCCTTTCCATCTTCGACCAGATGGCGAGCTTCTCAGGCAAGAACATCACCTACAAGGATGTCATCGACAACCTGAACGTGTTGGACTACGACTATTACTTCCAAATCGTTGACCACATCCTGCAAGGCAACACCGCCGACATCCTGCTCATCCTCAACGACATTGTCAGCAAAGGCTTTGAGCCACAGCATTTTGTCAACGGCATGGGCAACCATCTAAGAAGCCTCATGGTATGCAAAGATCCGGTTACGGTGCAGCTTTTGGAGGTCAGCGAGCAGCTGCGGCAGCGTTATTTGGCACAGTCGCAGGCCTGCCCCATGCCTTTCCTCATCAAAGCCTTGGAAATCAACAACAAGTGCGACATCGACTATCGCGCCGTCAACAACAAGCGTTTGCATTTAGAGATTGCCTTGTTGGGGATGTGTGCGCTTTGCAGCCCCTCTTTGAGCCTGCCCACGGCACAAGCGCAGCCGGTGCAGATAGCACAAAACAGGCCTGCCACGCAACCTGTTTCGCAGGGAGAAGCGCCGGCCAACCCGCCTGCCCCAGTGCCGGCCGCACCCGCCCCGCAAGCAGCAAACACAACCCATACCCCTGAGCCTGAGGACGCTGCGCCCGATGGGAGCGTTGAAGAACCTGCTCCAACCCCACCGCCAACAGCCCAACAGCCTGCCGTCCGTCCGCGAGGCACCATGAGCAGTATCAGTATCAACAAGGCCTTGCAGCAGGCCGAGCAAAAGGCCGAGGAGAAGGAAGAGACTTGGGACACGCCTTTCACGCAGGAAGCGCTGACCGCCTCGTGGGCCGATTTCGTCAACCGATACAAGAACATCTCGCCCAATTTTGCGGCGGCTTTGGGGAAATACACCCCCCGACTGTCGGGCCATGCCGAAATCCACTTCAGTGTCGACAACCTGCTCTTTGAGCACGACACCCAAGGCATGAGTGCCTTGAAGCACCACCTGAAACAGAGCCTTCACAACAACCAGTTCCAGCTCAAACCCGAAGTGATGGAGCGGCCCGCCGAAATAGAAGCCTACACCGACAAGGACAAATTCGAGAAAATGGTTGAAGCGCGGCCCTACTTGAGGACTTTGCAGGCGGAATTGAAACTTGAGGGAGACCTGTAGATGAGGGATGCGAAATTTTGAAATGTCAAATCTTTAATTCAACAATAATGAAAAAACAAAATGCAATTGCCATGATGATTTTATGCACAATGGCTGCCGGCTGTGGCCCGAAGACACCCGAAACAGAAACACCGACCAAGGAAACCACCCCTGCCATCGAGCTGAGCAACATGGACACCACCGTCAACCCGGCGGATGACTTTTTCCGTTATGCCAACAACAACTGGCTGAAAAACAACCCGATTCCTGATGAGTATTCCACCTTCGGCGCCTTCACCGAAATCGATTTGCGGAATGAGACCCTTATCCAAGACATTATTAATGAGGTGTCGCATGACAGCAGTGCCGCCCAAGGCAGTGTTGCCCAAAAAATCCGCGACTTCTACAATGCGGGCATGGACACCGTGGCCATCAACGAACGCGGCTACAGTGAGTTGCAGCCCTATTTTGAAATGATTGACGGCCTGAGCGACAAAGCCGATTTGGCAACCCTCATGGGCAAACTCCACAGCGACGGTATCGGCGGATTTTTCTATGCCGGCGGCAGCACCGACCCGAAAAACGCCGAAATGGTCATCATGCACCTCTACCAAAGCGGCTTGAGCCTAACCGACCGCGACGACTACCTTGTGCCGGAGTCGCAAGAAATGCGCGACAAGTATGTAGAGCATGTCGCCAAGATGTTCCAACTCACGGGCACCGATTCGGTTGAGGCCACGACGAAAGCCAACAACATCCTCGCACTGGAGACCCAGTTGGCCAAGAACTCGCTGAGCCGCGTGGAAAGGCGCGACCCCGACCGCACCTACAACAAGAGAAGCCGCACCGAGTTGCAGGAAACGACACCTAATTTCAACTGGGACAATTACTTCAACGCCGCTTGTGCTCCTGCTTTCGACTCGCTCAATGTGGGCATGCCTGATTTCATCGCCAAGCTCAACAATATCATCCTGAACACCGACATAGGCACCATCAAGGACTATCTGAGGTGGAAAGTCATCCACGGCAGTGCCTCAATGCTGAGCGACGACCTTGTGGCCGAAGACTTCAACTTTTACGGCAAATTCCTTTATGGCTTAGAGGTGCAACAACCCCGTTGGCGCCGCATTCTGAACGCCACCTCCGACTGTCTTGGCGAGGCGGTAGGCCAAATCTATGTTGAGAAGCACTTCCCTGCCGAGTCCAAAGAACGCATGCTCAACCTTGTCGGCAACCTCCGCTTAGCCTTGGGCGAGCGTATCAAAGACCTTGACTGGATGAGCGATGAGACGAAAGCCAAAGCCCTGCACAAGCTCGACTGCTTCAATGTGAAAATCGGCTATCCCGACAAATGGAAAGACTACAGCCAATATGAGGTTACAACCGAGTCGTATTTCCAGAACACACATCGCGCCATCCGCTTTGAGAACGAAAGAGACATGGCCAAAATCGGCAAACCCGTTGACAAAGAAGAATGGTTCATGACACCCCAGACCGTGAACGCCTACTACAGTCCTTCGAGAAACGAAATCGTGTTCCCCGCCGCCATCCTTCAGCCTCCGTTCTTCAACATGGACGCTGACGATGCCGTCAACTACGGTGGTATTGGCGTGGTGATCGGCCACGAGATGACCCACGGTTTCGACGACCAAGGCCGCAAGTATGACGAAAAAGGCAACCTTAACAACTGGTGGACCGAAGACGATGTTGCCCGTTTCAACGAGCGCACGGCCCAACTCGTCAAGCTGTTCGACGAATTTCAGGTGAGAGGCTACCAAATCAACGGGCAACTCACCCTTGGAGAGAACATCGCCGACCTTGGTGGACTCAACATTGCTTGGGACGCCTATCAGATGACCGAAGAGGCCAAGGCCAACCAAAACATGGACGGTTTCACGCCTGCGCAACGCTTCTTTATCAGCTACGGCACCATCTGGCGCAACAACTCGCGCGACAAATACATCGAACGCCAAGTGAAGACCGATGTGCACTCGCCCGCCGAAGCCCGCGTGAACCGAACCCTTGGTTCAATGCCGCATTTCTATGAAGCCTTCGGCATACAGCCTGAAAACGGCATGTATATCGTTCCCGACGAAAGAGGGAATATTTGGTAATTTGTAGACGCAAAATTTTGCGTCTCCGAAACACAATATTTTGTATATGGAAACGCAATATATACGTAGAGACGCAAAATTTTGCGTCTCTACGATTGGGATAATGGGATTAATCATTTTTGTAGAGACGCAAGATTTTGCGTCTCTACAAAAAAATGAATTGGAATAATGGGATTAAAAAAAACCATCGGAAAAACAAGGCTCTGGCTTGGTGGGTGGAAAATGGTCAACGCCTATCCTGACCTCGGCAACGCGGTCTGTATCGTGGCACCCCACACCGCCATTAAGGATTTTTTCATCGGCATGGCGTTTTATTGGGCGCAAGGCATCAATTTCAAGGCCATGATGAAGGTCGAATTCTTCCAGTACGCCGGCGGTATTCTCAGCTGGCCGTTGAAAAAACTTGGGGCCATCCCTGTCAACCGAGGGCACCAAAACCACCTTGTGGGACAAATGGTTGAGATGTTCAGCCAAAATGAGAACGCCCATCTTGTCATCTGTCCGGAAGGCACAAGAAAGAAAGTAAAACACTGGAAAAAAGGATTTTATGTGATTGCGCAAGGTGCCCATGTTCCCATTGCCTTAGGCTTCATCGACTACCAGAAGAAACTCTGCTCGCTTGAGAAAGTCATCTATCCTTCAGGCGATTACGAAAAAGACTTGGCTGAAATCTGGGACTATTACCGTTCCAGAAAAGTCATGGGGAAACACCCCGAACAGTTCAATCTTTACGACGAATACGAAAAAGAGCCGACAAATGATTGACCTCAGCACAAAAATTCACGACAAATTCACCTTGGAGTTCAAGGTGGGGTTCGACACAGAGAAAGCCATCAAGCCCATGAAATACAGCGACTTTGTGATGAATACTTGGATTTTTGTGCCCAACGGCCTCGACATCAACGCCGCCAAGTACAGCAAAGACGACTTTTACCGCGACCTCAAGTCGGATGTCAGGCTCATCACACCTTCGTATGGACTCCACGAATTGGCCGAAGACGAGGAACTGCTCCCCAATAAGTCGCTCATTTCCAGCCTCAACAGCCTATCCATCGCGCCCGACAACACACAAGACCTCTTCCATTCCATCAAGATGTATTGCGCCATCGCGAAAAGCGCCTTGCGCGACGAGTGTGTGACCCTATCGCAACAGACTGACGCAACAACCCGATTGGCAGCGTGCAATCGTTTTCTGGTGGACGGTGGCAAAATCCTGAAGCGTTTCCGCGACCTGCTCCAGCAACTGAACGAACAAAACACAACCGACAGGACACGGCAAGTTTTCGCCTACGGCGACGAGTTTTTGAGCAATGTGATAGAGAAATACGCTTACCGCCTACGCGATGCCTTTCGCCTTAACCACCCGGAAGAATACCGGCAACTTGAGGATCGCTTCAAAGAGATACTCTTTGAGGAGAGGGCGTATAGGGAAAAACAAGGTTACCTCAGCGTGAAGGCCGACGACCAAAAAGGCAATGAGGACTTCGTTTTTCGCGCCAGCCTACTCAAAAAATTCAGCGAGAGCGACCTCTATCTCAACGCTACCAAACGCAAAAACACCTTCCTTGTCGAGCAAATCCTCTACAGCATAGCCGCCGGCACCGCTATGGTGTTGGCCTCCTTGTCAACCTTCTTCTTCCAACAAAGATACGGCAATTTCACCTTGCCATTCCTTATCGCGCTGGTTATCAGCTATATGTTTAAAGACCGGCTGAAAGACTGGCTGCGGCTTATCTTCGCGCGCCGTGTCAGCAACAAAGTGTTCGATACCCGCACGGACTTCCGTATCAAGGGAAGACACATTGGTTGGAGCAAGGACAGTGTCGATTTCATCGATAGCGACAAAATTCTTCCTGAGGTGATGAAGCTTCGCAGCCGCAATCCCCTGTTCGCCGAGGTGAGCGGCAAAGACGAGAAGGTGCTGCTCTTCCGCAAAAAGGTACAACTTTGGCCGGCAGAATTGGCCAAGGCCAGCCCCTATCCAATCCGAGGTATCAACGACATCCTGCGTTACAACATCACGGAATACACACGCAAGATGGACAATCCAAGTTTCCCGCTTTCGGGGACTTGGGAAGACAACGCATACAAATCCATCGAAGGCAGGAAAGTCTATCGCCTCACTTTCATCATCCAATGCGTTTGCGAGGGCAAAACCGAGTACAAGCGCGTGGTTGTGAGTTGCGACAGGAACGGAATTGTAAGGATTAGCTAAGCGTGTTGGGGTTATCGTATTGAACAGCTACAAAAGATAGTGCTGTTTGAACTCCCGCCAACCATAATCCTAAACTCGCCCGGCTCAAGTTGCCAGCCCTTATCAACGGAATAGACGGATAAATCCCTTTGCGTGAGATAAAAAGCCACTTGTCGGGCTTCACCTTTATTAATATGTATGCGCCGGAAGCCTTTCAGCAGTTTTGAAGCCGGTGCGATGGAAGCCACCTCATCGCGGACATAGAGCTGCACGACCTCATCACCATCACAAGGGCCAATGTTCTTTACGGTGCAGGTAATCCTAAAAAGAGTGTCGGCCATAGACAGGGTTCTGGAATGCTTTGCGTTCGACATGGTCAACGATATGGCCTCAGTTGGTTCAACTTGCAGGTCGCCGTATTCAAATTGAGTATAGCTCAAACCAAAACCGAAGGGAAACAAAGGTTTGGCGGATTCTTCGACATAGTCGCCTGTGGCGGGTTGAGAATAATACACAGGGATTTGTCCTACCGAGCGCGGCACAGAGATGGGCAGACGGCCTGCGGGATTGTAGTCGCCCCAAAGGATGTCGGCCAAGGCAGAACCGCCTTCCATGCCGGGATACCAAAGTGTCAGCAAGGCATTGGACTTCTCGGCGGCGAGGTTCATGTCCAAAGGACGGCCTTGGATGTAGACTGTCACGACGGGCTTGCCGAGGGCATATATGCGCTGCATTAGCTCTTCCTGCCGCCCCAACAGTTTCAATGTTGATCGGTCATAGCCTTCGCCGCAGTCCATGTCGGAATACGACTTGTCGACGATGGCGGCACCCGTGTCTTCATAGCTCGTCTTGAAGTCGCGTGCGGAAGAGCCTCCCAACACCAAGACCACCACATCGGCGGCTTTGGCCACCTTTACGGCTTCGTCAATGTCGGCAACATGTTCATCGCGCACGGCGCAGCCTTTGGCGTAAGTTACCTCCGCCCTACCTTTGGCCCGAAGGCCTTCGAGCAATGTTACGATATGGTCAGGGTCTTGCGGCGCAGTGTAGTCGCCGAGTTGGTTGTACATATTGTCGGCATTCGGCCCAATGACGGCCACCTTTTGGATGTGCTCGCCAATAGGCAAAATGCAGTCATTCTTCAACAGCACTGCCGATTCCAATGCAACTTGTTTGGCTAATGCCGCATTTTCGGCCGTACCCACTTCGGTTTCGGCCAAGGTCTCGTCAATATAGGGATTGTCAAACAGGCCGAGGTCGTATTTCAACTGTAAGACATGACGCACTGCACGGTCGATGTCGGCTTCGGCAACGAGGCCACGCCGTAAGGCTTCCTTGAGGAAACCGCCATAATTGTACCCTCCCAAGTCGATGTCAACGCCCGCCTTCAAAGCCAAAGCAGCCGCCTCAACAGGGTCGGCTGCAACATATTGTGTGGCATAGATGGCATTGACAGCATTGAGATCGGAGAAGACTACCCCCTTGAAATTCCACGCATTCCGCAAGACCTCCTGCAACAACCATACATTGGCCGAACAGGGCACGCCGTCAATCGTATTATAGGAAGTCATCACGGTCTTTGCTCCGCCTTCGCAGATGGCCATCTCGAAAGAGGGCAGATAGTCCGTCATCAGGCGGTTCCGGCCCACCTCAGCCGTGGCAGCATTATGTCCGCCTTGCGGGATACCGTAGGCGGCGAGATGTTTCAAGGTGGCACAGACATGCTTCTGCATACCCTTGACGACCGCTGCGCCGAGTACGCCCGAAAGGTAGGGATCCTCGCCTATGGTCTCTTCCACGCGCGACCAACGCGGGTCTCTGGCGATGTCGAGGACAGGCCCATAGCCGACATGCGCTCCTTGCAGGCGCATCTCGCGTCCTATCACCTCGCCCATCTGCTCCATTAGTGCAGGGTTCCATGTGCTGGCTTGTGCAATGCCAGTTGGAAACACCGTTGTACCCACCGCCATGTGGCCGTGGGCCGCCTCCTCGCAAAACAACAGCGGGATACCCAATCGGGTGTGTTCCACCGCGTAACGCTGCATTTTATTCAATAGCCTTGCCGACTCTTGCGGGTGCAGACCCGTCTCCACGGTCTTCTTTGACCAAGGATCGGCACGGAGCACAGCCCAGCAGGAGCCGAGCGGCAGGGTGTCCATCAGGCCTATGAAATCTTCGGCCAACCAAAGGGAATCGCCGTCCTTGCCGTAGAAATTGAACCCTATGGGACAAGTCAATTGACCGCACTTTTCCTCAAGAGTCATCTGCGACAATAGGCTGTCTATCCTGTCCTGCTTTTGGGCACAAGAAGAAAGCAACAGCATGAAAACCAAAACGATATAGATCCCTTTTCTCATCACCTTTCCTTTGTTTGGATAGGAAGAATTTCGTGCCTCAACTATACAAGACGATTTATCCATCCCTCGCGGTCGCCGGGCAGCATGTCGATGACGGGAATCTCCACCATCGTGTAGCAGCCGGGGTGCAGGCGCATTGTGGCACGGGCCACATTGACCAACACTTGACCCGTCAGCGCGGGGTTGTTGATACTCATGTTGAACTCCATGCGCTGGTTGGCGGTCTTGCCCGAAACACCTTTGCGCACCAAATTGACACCATGACCCATATCGCGGACAGCTTCAACATTATCAACGGCAAACACATGGGTCTCGTCGCAAGCGAAATACGGGTCAGTCTTGATGTCGGCGGCCACCTGTTCGAGGACAGCATCCTCTTCGAGTTCCACATATACCATGCGGCGGTGGATACCTTCACCCAAAGGGATGGTTACCGAGAGGGCGTTCTTCACGCCTTTCTTGGAGCGCACACAGACACTGTGGCCCATCGACATGCCCGGGCCGAAGTTGGTGTACGACAAGCCCTTAGGAGCGAGGCTCTGCATTAAAGTGCGAACGATGGAGTCCGAGCCCGGGTCCCAGCCCGCAGCAATGACACTGACGGTTTTCGTGTCCTTATTGATCGCCATCAGCTCGCGGCGGTAGTCCACGATAGCGTTGTGGATGTCGAACGAGTCCGCGGTGTTGATACCTAACGGCAGAATCTGCTTGGCATACTCGGGGCATAAATGTGTCGGGCAAGCCAAGATGGCCACATCCACATTTTTAAGTTCCTTGATATCCTTAACCACTTCGTAAGGGGCGAGTTCTACAGGCTTGTTTTCGCTGCCCTTGCGGCGGACGATGCCAGCCACTTCAAAATCGGGGGCGGCTTCAAGGGCTTCAAGCGCAAAGCGGCCCACATTGCCGTAACCCACTACGGCGGCTCTGATCTTGTTCATTTTTTGTAGATTTAAAGGGCAAAAGTAGGAAAATACCTTCAGTTGGGATTAGGTTTGTAACAATTTCTTGATTTTTTGAAGAAAAGAGCGTTTTTGAAACATATTATTTCTGGCCAAAATACGATCTGTTATGATTTTAATGATGCCAACATGGTAGAGCCGCGCCGTGGCACAGGTTACAGACCATGATATGGTAGAGCCGTGCCACGGCGCGGCTCTACAAAAAATCCGCGACAATGTTGGTCTTTCTGTTGCCACGGATTTGTTTTTATATTATTTTTGCGCCCTAATTGAACCATTGAATATGAAAAAACTACACCTTATCCTTGCACTGTTGGCCGCCACGCTTTTTGCGCAGGCCCAAACTATTGAACACCTCTACCACTACAACCAACCTGTCGTGAGCGAACGCGACGGATACCAACAAATCGGTTTTCAAGGCTGTTTGCCCATCGGTCAAGTGGGCGAGCCTTCCATGCCTTGGCAAAGCGTCAGCCTCATGCTGCCCCAAGGTCAAGAAGCCGTCTCCGTCAAAGTAGAGTTCTTTGATTATGTGGAGCTTGAAGGCTCTTTCAACCTCTACCCCTATCAGCGACCCCGCACTTATTCCAACGAAAACGAGATCCCTTTTGCCAAAAAAGAGAACGTTTACCGTTCGGAGAACATCTATCCGACACACAATTTCAGCGCGGTCAACACGCAATACCTGAATGGAGTGGCTTTTGCCTTCTGCGGTTTCACGCCAGTACAATATGTGCCTGCCACGGGCAAGGTCAGTTATGCCAAAACCGTGAAAGTCAGCATTGAGACCACCACAAGTCGCGACGATCACAGCCGCAAGCTCTGGCTCACCAGCGAAAACGAAGCTTCCATCAAGCGTTTGGCCCAAAACACCAGCCTTTTGAGCACATACAACAGTCGTGGTCGTGTCATTAGCGGCTACGATATGCTGGTCATCACTTCCGAGGAATGGGTTCCCCACTTCGACGAATACCTTAGCCTATACAACGACAAGGGTATCCGTACCCGTATCATCTCCTTGGAAGAGATTTACGCTGACATGGACGGCCGCGACGAGCAGGAACAAATCCGCAACTATATCATACAAGAATACGAGGAGAACGGTATCTCTATGGTGAGCCTCGGCGGCGATGTCAGTATCGTGCCTTACCGCAGCCTCTATTGCTGGGCGCAGGAAGACTATGAAGACCATCTGCCCTCCGACATGTATTATGCCTGTCTCGACGGCACCCTCAACGACAACGGTAACGACCGCTGGGGCGAAGTGGGTGAAGACGACCTGCTGCCGGAGTTGGGCATTGGCCGCCTGCCTTTCAACAACGCGACCCAGTTTGAGAACATCATGCACAAAACCTTCAGCTACCTGCAAACACCCGTCTTGGGCGAGTTTGCCTCCCCCATCCTTGGCGCCGAGCACCTTGGTGACGGCTACTATGGCAGCGATGACTTGGAGCGCCTCATCGGCACCAACTCCGACTTCGACTACACCACCACGGGCTATTCCGAGGACTACGACTTCAAACGCTATTATGCCACACCAAGCGTCAATTGGAATGCGGGCGCCTTCAGGAGACTCATCGGAAAAGGCGGACAATATGTGCACCATGTGGGCCACGCCAACAGCGATTATGTTGCCGGTTGGGACGGCAGTTCCGTAACCAACGACTTTTTTTCGGGCAACGACGGCATCAACCACAACTATATGATCTTCCACTCCCACGGCTGCATTTGCGGCAACTTCCCCGTAGGGTGTATCCTTGAGAAAATAGTTACCGTTCGGACAGGATTTGTTGTTACCACGGGCAACTCGCGCTACGGCTGGTATGTGCCTTGGGGCGACGGCATGGCCGCCCACATCCACCGCGAGTTTGTGGATGCCTACTGCAACGACCATATCGCCATCCTCAGCATGGCCCTGCGTGAAGCCAAGATTGCCACTGCCCCTTGGGTCACCATGTATGGTGAAGAAAACGGCTGCCTCCGCTGGAACATCTATTGCCTCAATGTTTTGGGCGACGGTACTTTGTATCCTTGGTTTGAAGAACCATTTAACCCCAATGTTACCTATGAAAAGGGCCTAAAAGTAGGCACCACTTCCACACAGGTGCATGTGGACCAATGCGGCAAGCCACTCGACAACTTCCGTGTCAGCCTGTTCGACGGCGAAGACTTGCTCGCCTTTAACATCACGGATGAAAACGGCAATGCCGAGCTGACCTTTGCTACTGCTTTGGACAAAATCGGTGAGATGAAACTCATCGTTACCGGACAAAGTGCTTGGCCACAAATCCTTGAAGTGACCGGATTTGACATCAATGAGCCTTACATCTACGGCAACATCATCGACATCGAAGGTGGCGCGCTGTTTGGCTCACAACACGCCGTCATGACAGAATTGTTCAACAACAGCGATGTAGCCGCTCATCATGTGCACGCCGCTATCACAACCGACAGCGAATACATCACCGTCCATGATACCAATTTTACCATAGACGAGATGGCTCCCAACAGCCATGAGACATACGAACAAGGCGGCCTGATCGACATTGCCGACAACATCCCCGACCAAACCATCATTACACTGAGCCTATCAACGGTTTCGGATGAGACGAGCAATGCCACTACAACCCAGAGATCGTTCCTTGCCTTGGCTCCCAACCTGCAATTCGTTGATTTGGTGTTGGAAGAAACCTTAGGCGACGGCAATGGCTACCTCGACCCGGGTGAGCAAGCCATCCTGCACATCACCGCCACGAACTCAGGACATGCTTTGGCACCTGAGGTTTACATGACCGTCAATCATGTTGGCGAAGGTATCTACATCGAAGAGACCACCTATCCGGTCGGCAACATTGACAGAAACGGCAACTTCTCGATTGATGTCAACATCGGCACCGACAGCGATATCGTCAACGGCACCACCTATCATATTAACCTTTGTCTCCACACAGGTGCATATACCACCAATTACGACTATTCCTTTAGTGTTGGCGAGGCCTTCGAGACCTTTGAAAGCGGCGACTTCAGCTTACTCAATTGGGAGCACACTGGAGACCAGCATTGGTTTGTTACCGACGAAGAAGCGCATAGCGGCACCTACAGTGCCCGCTCGGGCAACATCGGCGACGGAGAAGTTACCAAGCTCGTCGCTTATGCCGATATACTCAACGATGGAGAAATCAGCTTCTGGCTTAAGACCTCAACCGAATACCGCAAGGACATATTCGCCTTCTTCATGGATGGCGGACTAAAAGACTGGTGGTCGGGCGAAAACGACTGGACCTTTGCGAGATTTGATATCGAAGCCGGCAGCCATCTGCTTGAATGGTTTTACATTAAGAATGGTAGCGGGCAATCGGGCAGCGACTGCGCATGGATTGACGACATCACCTTCCCGCGCACCTGCACCATCACAGCGGTGGAAGAGGTCGTTGAACAAAAATCCAGCACCATCTATCCCAACCCGACCAATGGCAGCTTCACCATCGTGCTGACCGAAGAGAGCAACATCAGTATATTCAACGCCTTGGGGCAAATCGTGAAGCGCATTGACAAGGTTTCAAACAGCAAACAAATCGACCTCGGCAATGTATCGAAGGGAATGTATTATGTTCAGATCCAAAGCAGGAAGAACGTTGAAACCCATAAGTTAATCATCGACTAAGCGGCAGCGTAAAGGTTGTCCGCAGACTGGCTCCATCGAATGCAGAAATCGACCGCCTATAGATTCCAATCGCGCAAGCCCTCGTTTGGAATGACATAGGCGGTCGATTTCGGGAATCAGAGGTTCTACAGGGTCAATGACAGGGGCTTTTAGGGCTTTACAAAATCAAAACAGCTTTTATATAGCAACCAAAAATCAGCCCGCTTGAAGGATTTCAGGCGGGCTGATGTATTATTCAATAAAACGATATGTAACTCGTATTAGCCATCCATCTTTCTTTTTTTCAGCGACATAACCCGTACCCCAAAATCTTCCGCTTACACTAAACACATAGGCATCCTCCACTTTGTCAACCTTGAACAGAGGCGAAAAAGACATACTATTCTCATCCATAAACTTATCTTTTGTCTTCCCAAATTCTTCATTTTTTAAGAAAATGACCCTGTCTGTTGTTGGTTGGCAAGCCAATAAATCGGGCTCATCTGTAACAATAAGTATCATCCTCGTTGTATCTATCGCATAATGCGGTGCAGAAGTCTCTGAAAATGGAATGATTTCACATTCATCTTCATTCCAAAAAAGGGTTGCCCGTTTATCGCTATTAAGAACCGCCTCATAAATCTGCGTCTTTTCGGTTCTGGGCAGGTTAAACCGAGGGTTCATGTCCAAATTATCGGGAATACCGTCCCCGTCTGTGTCTGGATTGTTCAAATCAGTATGAAATCTCGTTTCCATAATATCCGTCAACCCATCGCTGTCGGAATCTTTCGCCAATGTTTCCAAATCAAAAGTCAAAAGCAAGCCATCCTGAACCAATTCATACAAATCATAACCATACAGCCCAAAATCGTTGGTTTTCCTCATCAGGCAAGCCTCTATTTGCAAGTCGCCGTTGGGATCAATTAAGGGATACTTAGAATACCATTTGACATACAAAGGCTTTTCTTGGATTATTCCAGTATAGTAGTATGTCCAAGTCTTACCTTTGTCGGTCGAGTAGGCTATCCATATTCCCAAACCTTGTTGAAAATCACTTTCCCAATAGACCATCGCTTCAACATCATCTTTCCGCTCATACTTCAATGTTTTGTACTTGTCAATTTTTCCAATATATTCATGAGGTTCATCTCGCCCATACAGGCTATTTTCGAATAATGAATCCGCATATAAAGTCCATTTTTGATTATTGTTATATGGAGTAAAGTCATTGATTTCCTTGTATTTAAAAAATTTGTTCTTGTAATTCTTGACCTCTTCAATGCTCATAGGTTTGAAAGGAACAAAAACCCTCTCTTCGTCTTCATCACGATGGTAATACTGTTCCTCTTCCGTGCTTTTGTACCTTTCCATAAAATCTTCATAGTTTTTCTGGTACAATTCATAATCAAAATCTTTCTTTTCTTCTACTTGCGCGAACAAAAACGCCGGAGTCAAAAGAAACAGCAATAAACTCAGATACTTTTTCATGGGATTAATGTTTTAGATTGCTGTGCAAAGGTAATTCTTTTTCTAATAAGTAAATGTTCAAAATTAGTTTTCTATTAATACTATTATGCTGCGATTCTCGTTATCTCAGTACAAACCTTATAGGATATGAGAAAAGCAGTACGATTAGAACTAAGCGAAGCCCATCGGATGGAACTCGAGAGTGG
>JBHACT010000053.1:0-18240 GCA_041854745.1 Candidatus Limimorpha sp.
CACGCCTCCCCGCCCAACCCGGGCTGTCTTTGGCAGCTTCGCGTCATGGCTTCGTTTTTTTTGTTTCCATTGTGGAGACGCGCCGCGGCACGTCTCTACCACAAACCCTGTCACGGCCATTCCGTAGGGATGTGCCAATTACGATCCCGAAACCGTGTTGGCGCATCCCTACGGGATGCCTGAATATATCTCTGCAATGGTTCAACCGTTTGCGATTCCCGTAGGGAATTTATGTAAAGATGCGCCACGACATTGGTGTTCCCTTTGAAGAGACGCGCCACGGCATGTCTCTACATAATCACCAATCATTTTGGCAACATTACCATTTTCGTTGGTTCATCAAATCGGCGATTTCGGCGTTTTGTGCCTCGATGTAGTCTAAGATTTCATCGCGGCCTGTCTTTTTCTCTGACGAGGTGATGAAAACAGGCGGCAGCACTTCCCATTCTTCCAATAGGCGTGTCTTGAGGGCCTCAACATTATGTTCCAGTTCGGTCTTCGAGACTTTGTCGGCCTTGGTGAAGACAATGCAGAACGGCACTTGGTTCTCGCCCAGCCATTCCACAAAGCCCATGTCGTTGTTTTGCGGCTCAAGGCGTGCGTCGACGAGGACGAATGTCGTCACCAAGTTGCGGCGGCGGGTGATGTAGTTGTTGATCATCACGCGCCACTGCTCGCGGATCTTCTTTGAGTGTTGCGCGTAGCCATAACCCGGCAGGTCGACGAGATACCAAGCGTCGTTGACGATGAAATGGTTGATGGCCACCGTCTTGCCCGGCACCGATGAGGTTTTGGCCAGACTGCGGCGTTGCACCAGCATATTGATCAGCGACGACTTGCCAACATTCGACCGACCGATGAAGGCATATTCGGGGATGTTGTCATTGGGCAAGAACTCGAAGCGGGTGTTGCTCATCAGGAAATCGGCCTTGTTAATTTGCATAAAACGGCATTTTTAAGTGTTCAGGAATTTCATTTTTGTCATATATCAGATGGCGTTTCACCTTTTCCTCAAACATATCGCTGATGGTAATCAGGATTCCTGTCTCTTCCACCTTGCCGAAGCTGGGGTTGAGGGCCGTGCCGAACGAGCGCAAAGTGGGCGACAGGTTCATGTAGGCATTCACCAAAGGAGGTACAGCTGCACCGCGTTCGCGCACCTGCTTCACTAAAATCTTATAGTCATCACGATAGGTTTCGCCATCGAAGATCGACTCCAACCATTCGCGGTCGGCGAGGATGGGCAGGTCCAAACCGGGGCGCACCATCATCAGTTGGTCCTTGTCGGGGAAATGCTTCTGAATGAAAAACAGGATCATGTCGCGCGATGTCCTCTCAAGGTGGGGATACATCGTTACCTTCCCGAAATAATACTTGGCTTTGGGATAGATGTCGACCAGCGATCCCAAGCCATCCCAGAGGTTGTCAAGCGAATACATCCCTTTTGATAGGCTTTTTGAAGGTTGGTAAATGGGCTGCACGAAAGAACGGCCCAGTTCGATGGTGTCGGGCAAAAACTCTTGCACAAATCTTTCGGAATAGAGGAACAACTCGCTTGTAGGCGTGTCCACCTGACCCTTTCCGTCGACGGGCAGTCCGTCGCAAAGTAGGAAACGGTAGCCGCCCATGATGGCCTTGTCAACGGGATTCCACACGATGAGTTGGTGGAAGTAGTTTTCCTCGCGGGTGTCGAATTCGTCGATGTCGCAATCGAGGCCCGTACCACCACCCGAGTCGCGGAAGCTGATTTCGCGCAGGCGCCCGATTTCGCGCATGATGTTAGGCGAATCGTGGGCGGAGAGGATATAGATTTCGTTTCCGGCGTTGTTCGTCTTGCGGAAGAACTTGTCTTGGGTCAGTTCTTCCATGATGGCCTCAATCGGCACCGGTGCAATAATAGCTTTCGTCATATTGTATATTCTTTTTGAGGGTCAAAAACCCGGTCGGCATCCTTCGCCAACTGATACGAAAAGGCGCGCAGTTTTTCGGCCCATTGGGCATCGGTGAAACGGCGGTCGAAGTTCTGGTAAGGGATGGGTTTGCCGAAGCTGATGGTTAGTTGCTTGTTGCGTTGCTTGAAGAACTCGTCGATGAGGAAAGCCATCTCGATGTTCGCCTTGATACCCAAGCGTTTGCGCCATCGGGCGAGGTTATAGAAGAAGTTTGAGTTATGTCCTTCGATGTGGACGGGAACGATGTCGCGCTGATAGGCTCTCGACTTGGTGACGAAGGTCTTTTTCCAGTCGAGGTCCATGATTTTGCCGCCTTTGGTCTTGCGTGAGCAGAGACCGAAGGGGAAATAACAGAGGGTGGCGGGGCCAGCAAACGTCTCGTTGAAGAGTTTGAGACTTTCTTCGCGGTTGGCTGTCGCGTTGCCCACCTTGCTGACAGGGATGAAAATTGGCTGTAGGTTCTTCACGAACATCAGGAAGTCGTTGACCGGGGTGAGTGTCTCGCCCCTGTGGTTGCCCACCGCCCCGATGAGCGCGATGCCGTCGAGGCCGCCCAAGGGATGGTTGGAGGCCACCAGAATGCGTTTGCTCGCCATGAGGTTGTCGACACCTTTCAAAACCAAATCAAGGTTAAAATCGGCCACCACAGCATTGATGAAATCGAGGCCTTCCTTGTCGGCATGTTTGTCCATGAACTCATTGAGGTCGTCTTCGTGCAGCAGGCGCTGAATGCGACGAAACAGCCAATTGGGCATGTGTTTCATCAGCTTGGGCACCTTAGCCGTGAAGATTTTTCTGAGGTCAATATGCTTGTTTTGTTCCGTTTCCATTATCGAACTATCATGGACAATCGGCAAAAATAGTAAAAAGAATGATGAGAGCCGCAATTTTGTCGAAAATCGCCTCAAAAAAGCCCGTTCACGGTTCATATCAACAGTCAGGTCTCTCTGTCGAATAGGTAATTAACAGGATACGAACAGGGTTATTAACATAAACTGTTGAAAACTATTTTTAAAATTCGGTGTCGGAAAGTGTCAAGAAATGGGAGAAAGTGTATATCTTTGCAGCTGAAATATCGATGACAAACGAAAATGAGTTACTTGGTAGGACATTATAACTGCAAATTGGACGCGAAGGGGCGCCTCTTGGTGCCCAGCGAATTCAAGGAACAGTTGGGAGAACAGGTGGAGGACGGATTTGTCCTTCGCCCCGGGCTTCATGCCACCTGCCTTGAATTTTACACGAGGAAAGACTGGGACGAGGTGCAAGACCAGCTGCGCGCTGCATTCAGTCAATTCAAGGCGAAGCAGGAGGCCGTGTTGCGCAAATACAACGCCGGTGCCCGTTTTGTGAGACTTGACGGCAGTGGTCGGTTGCAGATTCCCAAAGACCTTATAGAAAAAGGTGCGCTTGTGAAAGAACTTGTCATCACCTCGGTCACTACGAAGATGGAAATCTGGGACAAGGACCTCTATGAGCAATCCATCGAAGAGCTTGACGATGAGGAATTCTTCAACCTGCTTGGCGAAAACATTAAATAAGGAGGGTGTCATGTATCACAATCCGGTCATGTTGAACGAATGCCTTGAGGGTCTGAACATCAACCCCGAAGGTATCTACGCCGATGTTACCTTTGGCGGCGGCGGGCATTCGCGTGCCATCCTTGAGAGGCTTACGACAGGCCATCTCTATGCCTTCGATCAGGACGAGGATGCCGAGGCCAATGCCTTCGGCGATGAGCGTTTCACCTTCATCCCTCAAAATTTCAAGTACATCAAGAACTTCATCCAACTCTATCAGGGTGGGCAGAAGATAGACGGTATCATCGCGGACTTGGGCGTTTCGTCGCACCAGTTCGACACGCCTGAGAAGGGTTTCTCCACGCGCTTCGACGGGCCTTTGGACATGCGCATGAGCCAGATGACCCCTTCCGATGCCGCAACCGTGGTCAACACCTACGACCATGCCGACCTGACGCGCATCCTGCGGCTTTATGGTGAGATGCTCCAGCCTCACCTCATCGCTTCCGACATCATCATGGCGCGTGAGACCGAACCTATCGAAACCACCGGACAACTGAAAGCGGCTGTGCAACGTCGTCTGCCGAGAGGCAAGGAAAACAAGGTGCTGGCCCAGCTCTTTCAGGCTTTGCGTATCGAGGTGAATCAGGAGCTTGAGTCTCTCAGTGCCTTCCTTATGCAATGCCCCGATGTGTTGAAATCGGGAGGTCGCCTCGTGGTGATGTCGTACCATTCGTTGGAAGACCGTCTCGTGAAGAACTTCATGAAGACCGGCAACGCCGAGGGCAAGGAAGAGAAGGACTTTTACGGCAATTTGCTAACACCATACACCATCATCACGCGCAAGCCCATCGTCCCCAGCGACGAGGAGACGGAAAGCAACAGCAGGGCCCGCAGTGCCAAACTCAGAATCGCGGAAAGGAAATAACGATATGGAAGAAAAGAAAGCGAACAAGAAAAAAATGAAGGGGAGCATGAGGGTGATGTCGGTCTTGGGCGGCACCTTCCTTGTGAGGGAGAATTTCACAAAGCAATTCTTCTTCCTTGCGTATGTTACTATTTTGCTGATGGCCGTCATCACCAACACCTATATCGCAGAAGAGAGGAACCGCGAACTGACGCGAGTTACTAAGCAGCTGAACGACTTGCAGGTGGAATACATACAAGTGAAGTCGGCCATCATGGAGGCTTCCAAACAGTCGGTATTGGTCAAGCGGCTTGAAGGCACGGGGCTGAAGGAAGCTACCGAGCCTTTGCGCCGTATCGACATGAATGTTGAACCCGAAAAGCAGACGAAGCCATGAAGACCGACCCGAAAACCGATACGCTTTGGAAGACCTACTTGGTCTATTTCCTTGTTCTCATCTTCGGCATCGCCATCATCGCGAAGATCATCGTGGTGCAGACCAAAGACAACAAGGAATTGGAAAAGTTGGCCGAGCAGCGCGAGTACCGTGTTGAAACTTTGGAAGCCTCGCGCGGCAATATCTTCTCGTCTGACGGGCAGCTGATGGCCACCACCATTCCGCTCTATGATGTCTATTTCGACTATAAGGCCGTTGACTCGGTATTCTTGGCCAAGAACATCGACTCGCTGTGTAGGCAGATGGCGGGCCTGTTGCCCAAACGCAACGCCGCGCAGTGGAAGGCCTTCTTCGCCGAAGGCATGGTAAAGAAGAACCGTTACTACAAAATCGCGCTCAACATCACTCAGACGGAGTTGCGCCAGATGCAGCAATTCGTCATCTTCAATCGCGGCATCTACAAGGGCGGTATCATCGTTGAAAAGAAAATCAGGCGCGAGCACCCCTATAAGGATTTGGCCAGCCTCATGCTCGGTATGGCCAACGAGAACAAAGGCTACTTCTTCGGCCTTGAAGGCGCCTACAACGACTACTTGAGAGGGCAGAACGGTAGGCAACTGGTACGTCGAATCCATCATGGCGGCTGGATTCCAGTGGACAGCGACGACAACACCGATGCCCAAAACGGCAATGATGTCATCACCACTTTCGACATCAAGCTTCAAGACATCGTGGAGAGCGCGCTCCACAACACATTGACCACTAACAAGGCCGAACAAGGTTGTGCCATCCTGATGGATGTGGAGACAGGTCATGTCAAGGCTTTGGCCAACCTGAGTCTCAACCATCAGACGGGCCGATACGAAGAACTGTACAATGTGGCCTTGGCCGAGCGCTACGAACCGGGTTCGGTGTTCAAGATTGCTTCGATGGTCGTGTTGCTCAACCACAATGAGAACATGAGCCTCGGCGACAAGGTGAATATCGGCATGGGGCCTATCAAATTCTCGAACCGCACGATGAAAGACGACCACAGTTTTGCCCAAGGCGGTATCTGCACGGTGCAGGAAGTCATTGAGCAGTCGTCGAACAAGGGCACAGCGGTGCTCATCACCAAAAACTTCGCTGCACATCCCGAGAAGTATGTCAACGGCCTGTATGCCTTGGGACTGAACAAGAAAATAGGCACGGGCATCACGGGTGAGGCCCAACCTGTCATCAAACATCCTGACGACAGGACTAAGGACGGCCGAAAGCTCTGGTCGAATGTCTCGCTGCCTTGGATGTCGATAGGCTATGAGGTAAATGTTACTCCGTTGCAACTGTTGACACTATACAATGCCATTGCCAACGGAGGCCGCATGATGAAGCCACAGTTTGTTACCGAGATCCGTCGCGGCGAGCAGACCGTGGAACGATTTGAACCTGTCGTGCTCAACGAGCACATTGCCTCGCCCGAGTCTATCGGGAAGATACAGACCATGATGGAGGGTGTAGTCACCAGAGGCACGGCCAAGCGGCAGTTTGCCGGCTGTGTGGTCGATGTGGCCGGCAAGACCGGCACGGCGCAGTATTATGACAAGGTACAAGGCTATGCTTACCATGAACCCGGCATTGGCCGTAAACTTTACAACACGACTTTCGTGGGATATTTCCCCACCGACAAGCCGCGCTACAGTTGCATTATCATGGTGAGCCGCGCCCGAGGTGCCAAATGGGCCGCCGGTAGCGTGTCGGCCCCTGGCTTCAGGGAGATTGCCGAAAAGGTGTATGCCACACGCATCGGAGTCATGGAAGACGATGGTTTGGTGCTGAAAGACGATAAAGCCAAAGCTCCCGTCATCGTGCGCCATGACAAGGAATCGTATTATCTCAAAGGCATCGCCAAGAGCTTCAACGACTATGCCATCAACGGCGACTGGGTGACAGTGGAAAGCAACGAGAGCGGACAGATTACCCTGCGTGAGGCCAGACTTGACAACAATGTTGTGCCCAATGTGGTAGGCATGGACATCACCGATGCCGTCTATATCCTTGAGAACATGGGCGTTGTTACCGAATTTACCGGTCAAGGTGTTGTCAAGGAACAATCGCTGCATGTTGGCGATACCCTTAAAGCCAACAGCACCATGCACTTAACACTTGAGAAATGATGAAGATTAAAGATATATTGGCAAATTGCAACCTTTTGGAAATTGTGGGTGATAAAGACATTGATGTTGTCGATATCACCTTCGACTCCCGAAAGGTCGGTTCAGGCACCCTGTTTTTTGCCGTCAAAGGCACTCAGGTTGACGGCCACGACTACATCGAAGGAGCCATCGAGAAAGGTGCTTCGGTGATCGTGTGCGAGAAGCTGCCTCGTAAGTTGTCGGAGGCGGTTACCTATGTGAAAGTCGACAACTCGGCTTATGTATTGGGTGTCGGTGCCTCCAATTTCTTAGGCAACCCTTCGAAGAAGCTGAAGCTGGTGGGCGTGACGGGCACCAACGGCAAGACCTCCATCGCCACCTTGTTATATTGGCTTTTTACCGAAGCGGGCTACAACTGCGGCCTGCTCTCGACGATTGAGAACATTGTCAATCGCGATGTCGTGCCGTCCACGCACACCACTCCCGATCCCATCGCGCTGAACACCTTGTTGCAGCAGATGGTCAACAAGGGCTGTGAATACGCCTTCATGGAGGTGAGCTCACATAGTGTGGCACAAGAACGCATTGCAGGTCTGCATTTTGCCGGCGGTATCTTCACCAACCTGACTCACGACCACCTCGACTATCACAAGACCATGGCCAACTACCGCAATGCCAAGAAGAAATTCTTCGACAGTTTGCCGCAGAGTGCTTTCGCCTTGACCAACCTCGACGACAAAAACGGGGCGTACATGCTGCAAAACACGCAAGCGCGCAAGCTGAGCTACGCCTTGAAGCACGATGCCGACTTCAAAGGTGTCGTCATGGAAAGCCATTTCGATGGTATGCTACTCAAGGTGAACGGTCAGGAGATGTTCACCCGACTCGTTGGCGGTTTCAATGCAAGCAACCTCTTGGCCATCTATGGTGCGGCCACGGCTTTGGGCTTCAACAAGGATGAACTGTTGGTCGAAATCAGCAAGCTGCGCGGCGCCAACGGTCGTTTCGATATGGTGCATTCCGAACAAGGCATCGTTGGCATCGTTGACTACGCCCACACACCCGATGCTTTGGAGAATGTGCTCAGTACCATCAACGAAGTGCGTGCCCACAAAGAAACACTCATCACTGTGGTGGGTTGTGGCGGCAACCGCGACACCACCAAGCGCCCTGAGATGGCCGCTGTCGCCGCGAAACTCAGCGACCGTGTCATCCTCACCAGCGACAACCCGCGCAACGAAGACCCCGACGAGATCATCCGTCAGATGAAAGCAGGTGTGGCCGAAGAAGAGCAAGGCAAGGTGTTGAGTATCACCAACCGGCGTGAGGCCATACGCACTGCCGTGGCTTTGGCCAAACGGGGCGACATCATCCTCTTGGCAGGCAAAGGCCATGAGAATTATCAGGAAATCAACGGAGTAAAGAACCATTTCGACGACAAAGAGGTGCTGTCGGAAGCATTGAAGGAGGCATAAGCCATGTTGTACTATCTGTTCAATTATCTGAATCAACACGATTTCCCGGGCGCGGGCGTGTTCAACTATGTTACCTTCCGTGCCGCCTTTGCAGTCATTCTCTCGCTCGTGTTGGCCGTATGGTTTGGCAACTGGTTCATCAAGATGCTGAAACGCAAGAAAATCACTGAGACTCAGCGCGATGCTTCCATCGACCCTTACAACACCAAGAAAGTGGGTGTGCCCACTATGGGAGGTGTCATCATTATCACCGCCATCTTGGTTCCCGTGCTTTTGGTTTGCAAGCTTCACAATATCTACACCTTCCTGATGATTGCCACTACCTTGATTCTTGGCTTGTTAGGCTTTGCCGATGACTATGTGAAGACCTTCAGAGGCAAGAAAGATGGACTGAAGCCAGTGGTAAAGCTGGGCGGACAGATTCTGCTTGGTCTTTTCGTCGGCTTGACCTTGCGTTTCAGTCCGGCGGTGCAAATCAACGAGACAGTAGAGGTAAGGATTGAAGACAATACGGAAGTGGTGATAAAGAGTCCTGACGTGAAATCGACCAGAACTACCATACCTTTTGTGAAGAGCCACAACCTCAACTATGCCGACCTGTTCAAATGGGCGGGCCCGAAATGGATGTACAACTTGGCATGGGTCTTTCTCGTGCTGCTTACGGTGTTCATCGTGGCTGCCGTGAGCAACGGCTCCAACCTCAACGACGGTATGGACGGCATGACCTCGGGCAACTCCGCCATCATTGGCTTGACCTTGCTGCTGCTGGCTTACATTTCCAGCAACGCAGTTTCGGCGAGTCACCTCAATGTGATGTATATTCCCGGAAGCGAGGAACTTGTAGTGTTTATGGCCGCTTTTGTGGGTGCCCTTGTCGGCTTCTTGTGGTTCAACTCCTTCCCGGCGCAAATCTTCATGGGCGACACGGGTAGCCTGACCATAGGCGGCATTATTGCGGTCTCGGCCATCATCATGCACAAAGAGTTGCTGCTGCCTTTGCTTTGCGGCGTGTTCTTGTTCGAGATCCTTTCTGACTTGGATGTGAAATGCTTCGTCAAGACGGGCAAGAAGCACCGCATTTGGAAGAAAGCTCCCTTGCACGACCATTTTCGTACCAGCTATAGCGATTTCAAAAAGGTTTGGCCCAAATCCGGCGTTACTTTCAAGGGACGGGGCGAGGGCTTCAACACCGTCCATCACGAAGTGAAGATTACCATACGATTCTGGATTGTTACGATATTGTTGGCCGCGTTTACGCTTATAACATTTAAGATTAGATGAGGATACGGATTAAATACTGAACAAATGAAAAACCGAATAATATGATTTACATTGAAGAATTGACCAACACCAAACCCAAGCAGCCATCCACGATGGTGGCGGGCATATCGTCCAAGGTTTTGCAGATTAGGAAAGAGAACATTAAGTTGAGCCTCAGCGACTTGAATACTGTTGACCATCGTCAGGAATATGTTACCACCATTGACGGCGTGATGTATTATGACGACTCGCGTGCCGAGAACCTGAATGCCACTTGGTTCACTTTCCAAAACATTGTCAAACCTGTTGTTTGGATTGCGGGGGGCGATGACAGCACGACCGACTTCAAGGACTTGAAAAAGGTGGTGAAGCAGAAGGTGAGAGCTATGGTATGCGTTGGTGAAAACAATGACCATTTGAAGAAAGCTTTTCAAAAGGATATTACGGAATTGTATGAGGTTGAGCACATTGAAGAGGCAGTCAACTTGGCTTCTTTGCTGGCTCAGAACGACGATATTGTGCTGTTTTCGCCTGCCTGCAAGTCGGCAACAGGGGAGACCTACATCGAGCGTGGCAACCTGTTTACCAAAACCGTTAGGAGAATGGAACATGAATGTCATCAATAAAATACAGAAAGGCGATAGGGTAATCTGGATCGTGGCCTTGATTTTGGGCGTCATTTCGCTGATTGTGGTGTACAGTGCCACCAGTGCCTTGGTGGTCGCAAAATACGATGGCAACACGGGCCGGGTGGTGATGAAACATTTGGGAATGCTGCTTTTCGGCTTTCTGATGATGATTGGTGCCTCGCGCGTCAACTACAAGCGCTATGCGAAGATTGCCCTGCTGTTGCTGATTCCTTGCATGGCTTTGTTGCTCTACACCTTGGTGTTTGGCCGCAACATCAACGATGCCAGCCGTTCCATCAACCTTGGCGGCTTTTCATTTCAGCCCAGCGAGATGGCCAAGATCATCCTCATCACCTATTTGGCCCGACAGATCATCATGATGGAAGGCTCGGTCTATCGGTTCAAGGACTTCCTCATCAAGTTGGCCGCACCCATCCTGTTGACCGTCGCCTTGATTTTCTCCGAGAACCTCTCGACCGCTGTCATCCTGATTGCCGTGTGCATGGTGTTGCTCTTCATCGGAAGGGTGCGGTTCCTGCACATCATGGCCTTGATGGGTTTTTGCGTCATCGGTATGGGCGCCTACTTAGGTTTAGATGCCGCCAAAACCGGTATGCAGAACAGGAGAGGGATGAAAGCCCAATTAGAAGCTGTGGCCAGAGGTGAGGCGAGCGACGAGTATAAGGAAAAACAGAACCGCATCCAGACTTGGGCCAACCGCTTGAAAACGATGGGAGAGGACAAGGGGAAAGTGGATCCTTTCGACGACCAGCACATGCAGCGCACTTACGCCGACATCGCTGTGGCGTCAAGCTCCATCTTTGGCAAAGGCCCGGGCAAGAGCGCGCAACGCAACTTTTTGCCGCACCCTTATTCCGACTTCATCTATGCCATCATTGTTGAGGAGTATGGGCTTATTGGCGGTTTCATCGTGTTGCTGCTCTATGTGATTCTCTTCACAAGGGTGTTGCGTATCGTCATCAAGCGTCCGCTCACCTTCGGTGCCCTGATGGCCTTCGGATTGGGCTTCTTGGTCATCTTGCAAGCGATGATCAACATGGGGGTGTCCATCGGCCTATTGCCGGTTACCGGACAGCCTTTGCCCTTGGTAAGCATGGGCGGTACCTCGCTGATGGCCACGGGACTTATCATCGGCATGATTTTGAGCGTTACGCGAAGCATGGAAGACGAAGAAATGAACAAAGAACAAGAAATACAAGCTATTACAGAAACTGCTGAAGATGAAAGAGAACCTGAAAGTCGTGATTAGTGGCGGAGGCACAGGCGGCCATATCTTTCCCGCCATTGCCATTGCGGATGCCTTGAGACGGAGATTTCCTGAGGCCGACATCCTCTTTATCGGTGCCCAAGGCCGCATGGAGATGGAAAGAGTGCCCAAGGCCGGCTATCCTATTGAGGGACTGTGGATCAGTGGCATGACCAAAGACCTGCGGTCGCTCATGCTGCCTCTGAAACTCATCAGTAGCCTCGCTAAGGCGCGTCGTATCCTGAAGCGTTTCAAGCCTGATGTGGTCATCGGCGTAGGTGGTTTCGCCAGCGGCCCCACATTGAAAGCTGCCAATTGGCTCGGCATTCCCACTGTCATTCAGGAGCAGAACTCCTATCCGGGCAAGACCAACCGCAATGTGGGCAAGAAAGCCAAGGCCATTTGCGTGGCTTATGAGCACTTAGACCAATGGTTCCCTGCCGAGAAGATACACTTCACGGGCAACCCCTTGAGGGCTAACATCACCCTCGATGGCACGCGTGAAGAGGCTTCCGGATTTTTTAGTCTCGACCCCTCGAAACCGGTCGCCCTGCTCGTGGGAGGCAGTCAAGGCGCCTTAGGTATCAACAAAGGCATCAGCGCACAACTCGCCGCCTTCAAGGACAGCGACTTGCAGCTCATCTGGCAAACGGGCAATACTTACATCAGTCAGGCTCAGGCTGAGGTGAGGGCTTTGGACTTGGAACAACAGGTGAAGCCCACCGTCTTCATCGACCGCATGGACTTGGCCTACGGCTTGGCCGATGTGGTCATCTCGCGTGCCGGTGCCATGTCGATTTCGGAATTGGCCCTCGTGCAGAAGCCCGTCATCTTCGTGCCGCTGCCCACGGCCGCTGAGGACCATCAAACCAAAAACGCCCAGCAGCTCGTCGATGCCGAAGCCGCTCTCATGGTGCGTAACGCCGCAACGGAGACGGAACTCGTTCCAACCTTGTTCCGCTTGAAGGACGACCGCGACCTGCAGGCCAAGCTGAGCACGAACATCGGTAAGTTTGCCCGCCCGAATGCTGCGGATGATATTGTTGAAGTTATTCTAAAAGCTATACGTTGACAGTTAAGGCCTTTCGAAACCATCTTTGAGGGGCCGACAAAAGAACCAAGAATGAAACACGGAGAAGGACATACGGTTTACTTTTTAGGCATAGGCGGCATAGGCATGAGCGCCTTGGCCCGCTATTTCCGCAGCTTGGGCTATACTGTTGCCGGTTACGACCGCACGCCTTCCCCTTTGACCAGACAATTGGAGAGCGAGGGCGTGGCAATCCATTATGAAGACAACCCCAACCTATTGCCCGCCCTCATCGACTTTGTGGTGTATACTCCCGCCGTGCCGAGTGACCTCATGGAATTTGAAGCCTTGCGCCAGCGCAACTTGCCCATCATGAAACGTGCCGAAGCCTTAGGCAAAATCACCGAAGGCCATTTCACCATTGCTGTGGCAGGCACACACGGCAAGACCACCACCACAGCGATGGTTGCCCACATCCTCAATCAATGCGGAATGAGCACCACCGCTTTCATCGGCGGTATCGCCAATAACTTTGGCAGCAACCTGTTGCTGAGCAAAGAAGAAGAATATGTCATTGTCGTTGAAGCCGACGAGTACGACCACTCCTTCCTGCGGCTCCATCCCGACCTCAGTATCATCAACTCCATCGATGCCGACCACTTGGACATCTATGGCGATAGTCGGCATTTGGTACAAGGTTTCAACGACTTCGCCCAACTCACCGAACGCAATGTCATCGTCAAGGAAGGCCTTGCGGTGGAGGCTTGGAACAAAATCAACTTCGGATTTGGCGAGGGCAACGACTATAAGATTGAGAAGATGGGGTCAAGTAGGGGCACCACCCAGTTTGGCATCCTTTGTGAGGGGCAGGGGTATTTCGTTACACTGCCCATGGCGGGCGATCATAATATACTGAATGCCACGGCGGCTTTTGCTGCTGCCCGTAAAGTGGGAATCCCGGGCGTTGACATCACTAAGGCATTGTCCACTTTCAAAGGCGTGAAGCGGCGCTTCGACATTCGTGTCAACGATGAAAAGCACTGCTATATTGACGATTATGCACATCATCCGGAAGAAATACGGTCATGCTTGACCGCAGTGAGAGACTCCTTTACCGGGAAACACATCACCCTCGTCTTCCAGCCGCATTTGTTCAGCCGCACCCGCGATTTCATGGACGAATTTGCCTCTGTTTTGGCCTTGGCCGACGATCTTGTCCTGTTGGACATCTATCCCGCCCGTGAGCTGCCCATCGAAGGTATCACCTCTGAGGCTTTATTGGAGAAAGTGCCGATAACCAACAAGTGTATCTGTTCGAGGTCGGAACTCCTTGGCTTGATTGACGGCAAGAAGCCTGAACTGCTCATTACCATGGGTGCTGGCGACATTGACCGTTTTGTTGAACCTCTTGAAGAACTGATAAAGACATGGTAAAAAAGATATTAAGCATATTGTTGTGGGTTGTTACAGCCGCCGCGCTCGTGGTGTTGTTTGTCTTCGCACGTGAGAACTACCTTAAGGCACCTTTGAAGTCAGTTCAACTGATTACCGAGACCGATACGGGCTTTGTCAGGAAGGCGGCACTTTACGATGAGATTGGGCGGATTTGTGGCAAGTCGAACATCGGCACGGTCAACATGCTTGCCGTTCGGGAAGTGATGGACAGTAATTCGTGGATTGAGAGCAGCGCCGCTTACATTGACCTTGAAGGCAGGCTCAATGTCAGCTTCAAGGAATACGAGCCTTGGTTCAGGGTGTTTGACAAGAAAGGCGGTTCCGTTTATGTTACCCGCGATGGTGTTATCGTCCCTGTGAGCCGCAATTATACACCTTATGTAATGGTGGCCAGTGGCAATTTCGAGTTGCGAAGCGACTCGTATCGGCTCAACGACACACTCGACAGCGACAAGAACCTGCTCAATGCCCTGCATTGGTGCCAAGCTATTGAGGAGAACGATTTTGTGAACCATTGCATTGGGCAATTGTATTGCAACAAGAGAAACCAGTTTGAGCTCACCGTGAAGGGTTTTGGCGGCAGAGTGATTGTGGGCGACACCTGCGATGCTGCCGACAAGCTGAAACGTTTGGAGACTTTCATGAAACAACGGATTGACAATCCCGAAACCAAGACTTTGAAAAGTATCAATCTAAATTATAAAAACCAAATAGTCTGTACAAAAAGATAATGTTATGAGTGAAGGAAAAATCATCGTCGGATTAGATATTGGCACCACCAAAGTAGCCTGCATTGTGGGCCAGAAGTCCGACAAGGGAAAAATTGAAATCTTAGGGTACGGCAGGACCGTATCCACAGGTGTACGGCGGGGCGTGGTTACCAATATCTTCGACACCGTCGAAGCCATCAAGACGGCGGTCAAACAAGCCTCCGAACAGTCGGGCGTCGAAATCAACCGTGTCAGCGTGGGCATCGCCGGCCAGCACATCAAGAGTTTGCAACATCGGGGCGTGTTGATGCGCGACAACCACGAGATCGAAATCTCGGAGGGCGAGCTTGAACGGCTGCGCAACGACACCTTTAAAATCAACATGACGCCGGGAGAGGAAATCATCGATGTCATCCGTCAGGACACCTACATCGACGGCGAGCTGGCAGGCAACCCCGTGGGCATGTTGGGTAGCAAGATTGAGGCCAACTTCCATGTCATTATCGGCCAGACCACAGCGGCAAAAAACATCGTCAAGTGTATTCAGAGCGCGGGCTTGGACATGGACTACATGATCCTTGAGCCCATAGCCTCCGCCCAAGCCGTTCTCGACGACGAGGAGAAAGACGCAGGCGTGATCCTCGTTGACATTGGTGGCGGCACTACCGACATCGCTGTCTTCAAAGACAAGAAGCTACAGCACACTGCGGTGATTCCGTTTGGTGGCAACATCATCACAGAAGACATCTGCTCGGGCTGTTCCATCATCAAGCATTATGCCGAAGAGGTGAAAGTGAAGTTCGGTTCGGCTTTGGCCAGCGAAAACCGCGATGACGAGGTGGTCTCCATCCCGGGCATCCGCGGCAGAGAGCCTAAAGAAATCTCATTCAAGAACTTGGCACACATCATCCAGGCCCGCTTGGAGGAAATCTTCGAATTGGTCAACTACGAAATCCAGAAGGGCAAGGCCGACAGCCAGCTTATCGCCGGCATCGTGCTGACCGGAGGCGGTGCCATGATGCGTCACATCCAACAGCTTGCCGAGTTCAAGACCGGTTTGGAGGTGCGTATCGGCTATCCCAACGAACACCTCAACCAGACGACGATGAAAGAAATGTCGAGCCCGTTGTATTCGACCGGTATCGGCATCGTTATCGAGACCATCGCCAGAATGGAACATGACGAGTATCTGAAATCTTTGAAAGCTTCTGAGAAAGCACGTCTCGAGGCCAAATCAAAGGATGAAATTGTCGTTGAAAATCCAGAAGCGGGGAAGAACGCAAGCGAAAAGGGAGAAAACGACGACAAAAAGAAAAAGAAAAAAGGCATCGATTACAAAAAAATCGTGGCCCGGTTCACTGAATTTTTAACACCCGACAATATCGAATAACCCTCTAAAAACCAGAAGATCATGGCACAAGACTATATGACAAGCCAAAACGCTCAAGACGAGTTGTTTAAGCCCGTTGATGTGGAAAAACCCAACTATATCAAAGTCATCGGCGTTGGTGGCGGCGGTGGCAACGCTGTCAGCCACATGATGGAAGAAGGCATACAAGGTGTCGACTTCGTACTTTGCAATACTGACCATCAGGCCCTGCTGAAAAGTCCGGTGAAGACTACCGTCCACCTTGGCAAGCGCGACTTGGGTGCCGGCAACGACCCCGAAATTGGGCGCGAAGCCGCCGAGATGAGCCGCGATGAGATTGAAGCCCTTTTGGACGAGCACACCAAGATGCTGTTTGTTACTGCCGGTATGGGAGGCGGTACGGGCACGGGTGCCGCCCCCGTTGTGGCCAAGCTGGCCAAAGACAAAGGCATACTCACCGTGGGCATCGTTACCATGCCGATGGAACGCGAAGGCCGCCGCCGCAAGTTGCAGGCCATGGCGGGCATCGATGAACTCAAGAAATGTGTCGATACCCTCATCCTCATCAGCACCGACAAGCTGCGCGACCAATATGGCAACATGAAACTCTCCGAGGCTTTCAAGAAGGCCGACGATGTGTTGGCCACCGCCGCCCGTGGCATTGCCGAAATCATCACCGTGCCCGGCTATGTGAATGTTGACTTCGAGGACGTGAAGACTGTCATGAAAAACAGCGGCAAGGCCATCATGGGTTCTGGCGTGGCAGAGGGCGAGAACCGTGCCGAGAAAGCCATCAAGGACGCCATCCATTCGCCCTTGCTCAACGATTCGAACATTGAGGGCGCAAAGAACATCCTGCTTTATATCACCTCGGGTGCCAATGAAGTCTCGCTCGACGAAGTTGACGAGATTCTGGAGATTGCCCAGAATGCTTGCGGCAACAACTCCGATGTCATTTGGGGTAACGGTACGGACGAAAGCCTCGGCGAAGCCCTCTGCGTTACTTTGATTGCCACGGGTTTCAACCATGATGCCAAGCCTTACAGCGCGGTGCTGGCCGAAAAGCAAGCACCCGCCGGTAGTTCTGCCCAGCCGAAAAAGGTGTATGACCTGAGAGGTCAGGTGATGGATGAAACACCCCAAACTCTTGCCCAACCTGCACATTTGGCTGTGGGCTCGATTGCTGCCACTGAGGTTGAAACGGCAGCGTCAAAGGAAGAACAACCTGAGGCCATGCATGAGGAAAAGACCGTGTATTCCCTGTTTGTGCCGGAAGGGTCTAAAACCGAGGAGACCGTAGAAGAGGTTGCACCCGCCGCAGGGGAGACCGACGACGAGCCGCTCTTTGAGCCTGCCATCGACCCTATGCCCGACATCCCGATTCAAGAGGCACCTCAAACTATCCGTTACGATGACGAGCGTCCTGTGGTCAAGGTGTTTGACAATCCCTTCCGCTCGGGCGGCAGCAGCGATGATGAGGGTTTTGAGATCACCTCACGCATTATTACCAAAGAAGAGACACAGGCCAGAGCCGAACAGGAGGTTGCAGTGCTGGAGGCCAAGAAAGCCAAGGAGGCCGACCCGAAAGAACAGCTGAAGAAGCAGCGTTTGCGTGCCTTGAGCATGAACTTCAGGACCGCCCGTGGCTTGGAAGAACTGGAGAACCAACCTGCCTACCTGCGCCGTAATGTGGAAATCAGCCACGATGATGAGGGTATGTCGGAGTATTCCGCTTCCCAAAACGGTATCAGTGGGGAGAACTCTTTCCTTTACAAGAATGTAGATTGATCAGGGTCGATTGGTTCTTTAGCATTATCATACAGACCATTGTTTTTTTTTCGTAGAGCCTCCTGACTTCGCCATTGCGCACCCCAAAACAGGGTAAGCAAAAGCAGTTGTAGGACACAGAATTTATAATCATTCTAAATTTTAAGGATTTGAGGTTTTTTTTCAGGAAAAACTTGACAATTTCAAATCCAATAAATATTTCTGCCTCAAAATTTTCGGCGTATAGGTCATTTTGCAGGCTGAAAAACGAGTGTTGTTGTTCAATGGGTCAAATTGCAGGCTGAAAAATCAGGGTCAAACGTCGGAAGCGACAGTTGTTTGTTTACCTTTGCGCCGCAGCCGAAGCATA
>JBHACT010000054.1:0-2514 GCA_041854745.1 Candidatus Limimorpha sp.
AGGCACAGCCATTAAGAACCAGGCGACGGCTCATCTTGCGAAAGCGGGTTTCCAGTTGGTGGCCCACGGCACGATGGGCGGCATGGCCACGATGTGGCGCGGGGGCACCTTCTGGCAGGGCTTCGTTTCGAGCGCCACGGCCTCCGTGATGAGCACTGCCATAAACCAGACATGCATTCACTTCCAACTCTCGGAGGGATTGACAAAAACTGCGATGATAGCCGGAGGCGCACTCTCGGGCGGCATAAGCGCCAAGATGGCCGGCGGCGAGTTCCTCGATGGCCTGTGCAACGGGTTGATATGCGCGGGGCTGAACCATGCTTTGCATTGGGTGGTGGGGGGAGATGACTTAAAACTTGGCCCCAAACTGCATAGATACATACATGCACCTCGTCAAATAGGGTCTCATGATTGCAAATACGCTGTAATGGAAGGCTTGGCAATATATTATGGTGTTAATGATATGACCCAAGAAAACTTTAAAGCTATTGGTGAAGGTTTTATTGAAAGTCACCCAGATATAACATTGGCCCAACTTTTCACTCTATGTGGTTTTTCAGTAATTGGCCCAGCAAAGGATTTTAATATCATTTTTGAAGGACTTAATGACCACGATTTTCCAGCTGCAATATATTACAAACCAGATCCCTTTTCGCATCATGCGGCAATATTAACGGGATTAGGGAGAAATGAAATAGGTGAATTGATGTATCAAGTGTCAGATCCGATATATGGAGACAACCATGTTGTGAATCCTTCTTCGGTAATGAACATCATCCAAGTGTTTGGCTATTCTAATACTCATCCCTTGGTAGACCCGTCGATAGGTCAAGACTTTTATTACTAAATCTAAATTTATTAGAAATGAAACCGAGGATAACTTTATTACTGCTTTTAATGTTGACGCAACTTGTTTCCTTTTCGCAGCAAGTCAGGAAACTCGCATTGGAAATCAATAGCTCTGTTAGCAACGAAGGCTACAATGGCAAGGTGTTTCTGAAAACGAAAGACGGCATTTGCCAAAGTGCAGAAAGCAAGGATGGTGTTGTTGATCTGTACTTTTTCGACTACCTTTCCAAAGACGCATTTCTCGCCATCCAACAAGACAAAGACGGGATTTTGAATGTCAGTTTAGACTGCTTGCTCAATGCCGAATCGGTTATAACAACCCCGTGTTTGACAATCAAGGTAAAGGAGAACAAAATCGAGACCAGAGACGATTTTGATTTTCTCATTAGTCTATTGCCTAATCGACAAATCGAACATAAGGTCAAGCCCGATTTCTCTCCAGATTGGCAAAAACGCGCGACTGGTAAGGTGTTTTGGTACTATCCAACGCAAACTTTGCTTGATACCGATTATTATAACCATTTGGTGAGAGATACGGCGTATTTGAATGGGTTTTACGCCGAGTACGGATACTATCCCAATGATAGGGATTTGGATAAGATCGCATTAAACATGGCCACAAAGTCAGCCGAATTTGTTGGAGGTTGGTATTCATGGAACTTGTTACAGTTAAAAGAACCAATATTGTTCAACGGAACTGACAGTGACACATATCGTTTCACATGGATTGGCAACACATACTTCCATGAATACGACCCTTATTCCGTGAGAATTGAAAAGCTGAACGATGGCTCTGCAATGGTCTATTGTAGTTATGAGAATAGGAGAGAAAGAGAGAACGGAAGTGGCTCATTGTGCTGTGACATCTTTCCCATGGACAATAGTACTTTCTGTAAGTTTTTGAATCTCGTCAACATTAATGAGTTTTTTGGAAAAAGTTCGTTGGTTAATCAAGAAGGAGAAAAAGATGCTTCTGAAACCAGAATTTTTGAAGTTTGTAAAAACGGGCAATACCATGTTATTTACCGCTACAAGGGAGAAGATACAGGTATGGATGAACTACAAAAGTTTTTATGGAATTTGACAGGCCTTGGCGAGAACAAGATAGTGCACAGGCGGCAGCGGATAGAGTAATCGGAATCAGATGCAAAACTGCCAACCATATTGTCAGACGATTAGCGTAGCCTTTACCTACGATGCCCACGGCACCTTGGCTGGCGCGGCGAGCGAGTTCCGCAAGGAAGGCACTTTCTGGAGCGGCTTCGCCTCGGGTGCAGTGGCCTCGTTTGTGAGTACTTCTACTGGGATAATGACTGCCGAACTGCCGAAGGCGTGGCAAGTGTCGTGCACGGTTGCCGCAGGCGGTCTCTCGGGCGGCGTGAGCGCCTCGATGGCCGGCGGCGAGTTCATCGACGGCCTGTGCAACGGATTGATATGCGCGGGGCTTAACCATGCGCTGCATTGGGTGGCGGAAGATGGGAGACCTTTACAACAAATACGACGACGTACACAAACAATCACTCTGAAAGGAGTAGGAATTCTTCCGGGTGATAGCGGCAATGGTTTTGGTACACTTCATACCGCAACATTTAAAATGGAGTATAACCTTTCTCTTTCTCCTGACGGAAAACATGCTGTATTGTCTGTAATGTCTGACCATACTCA
>JBHACT010000055.1:0-2793 GCA_041854745.1 Candidatus Limimorpha sp.
ACCCTCACGGAGCGGCGCTTGCCGTTTGGTTTCTCTGAAACCACTCCGCGACCTGAGGGTCAGGCCTTTAGACGGCTGTGTGTTGGGCCGGTGGTGTCGGCCTTGATTCTTTGTTCCTTTCTCATCAAGGAGAAAGGAAGTAACATTTACCTTTATTCCTTCACAAACTTCAAAGTGCCAACGGCACTCGCCGACTTCACATTGACGAAATACATGCCGCTGTTCAAGCCTTCAAGGTTGAAGGTAGTCAAGCCGTGGACTTGGCTTAGATTATACACTTGCTGTCCCAAACTGTTGAAAATCACAATATCGCAATCTTCCTCAGGCAGGCTGAGGGTGAACTGACCCTTGTTCGGGTTGGGATAGATGTCCACATTGCCCATTGCATTTTCTCCAGTGGCTTCAAGGTTCAGGGTAATCGTTTGTGGCCTGGCATCGCAGCCGGTAACGATGAGGCTCAAATTAGCGACATAATTCATCGGGTCGTTAATCTCAATAGTGGCGGCACCGTTCGCGTCAGTGTAACCCACACCGAGGAGTTCCACGCCGTGGAAGAGGCCACAACGGAAGTTCTTCAGTCCTTGGTTGTTGCCATCGGTTACAAAAACTTCCATCGAAGTCATCCCTTCGTAAACCTCCGTCGGACAAGACACATTGGGTGTGAAAGGCTCGTCGTGCCAGGGACTTACGGCTACATCGCCCATCATATTGAGGTCGTAGAAGTTCCAGCGCAAAGCACCTTCTTCCCATTGTCCGGGCGCGTTGACCCAAGGTGCGGTCTCGATTTTGCTTTCCCTTAGCGCCATGCCGCCGTAAGGGATACGGTCATTGTAATAGGCATCTTCCGTCTCGCGGTGGAGGTGGATGGCGGGCCCTTCGGTCTGGCCTTCGTTGAACCAACCGTAACGCGAGTTGCCGAAAGTAGCCACGGCAAAGTTGGTGATTTTGGTCATACGCTCAAGGATGCAGTCGCTGGTGAAGTCGCCGCAGATACAGCCTGAGGTATGGAAGAAGGTGTAATTGTGGCCCACGCCGTTGGCACCGCTGAAGTTGCTGTCGGTAATGTCGCCGTTGGTCCATCCGGCCACATAATTCGTGTTGGCATGACCCTCGTGGTGGACATATTGCGTGCCTTGGTTGATGGCATTGCAGAGGAGAGAACCGCTCCAGTTGCCTTCTTCTGCATAAAGACGGACGAAGTCGTAGTCTTCGGGAATGCCCGTAGTGGTATAGCCGTTGTCGTCGCGGGTACCGATGAGCAGTTCAAGGTATTGGCTGCCGGTGCTCAGCGGATAGTCGTAGAGGTGCTCGCCGGCCATGATGACTTTGCGGAACTCACCGAGAACGGGTTCGTTCTGATAGGTGAAGGTTTTGTGCAGCATTTTGTTCAGTTCCGTTTGGTTGCTGAAACACATGCGACCTATGCCGAGTTCGGGCAGCAGGTCGTCTTCACCGATTTCGCCCCAGCGGTTGTCGTTGTCGTCGTTCCATGTGCCGTCTAAGGCAGCATAATAGAGGTCGGCGGGGATGTCATAGTCCTGTTGGTCGCCGCCGCCACTGGTCACATAGCAGTAGAAGCCGCGATAGGGGATGTCGGGCACATCGCCGGCAAGGTTGACCATCATAATGCCGTCGTTTTCGTATTCTTGTATGATGAAGTTGCGCAGCTTCTCAGCGTTGTCGCGGCCTTCCGTAGTGCTGACGACGGTTTCGAGAGCGGCGACACGGGTGCGGAGGCCGCGTGCTTGATAGAAAGCGACATATTCATCAAAGGCATTGACATACTGTTGTTTGGTAACCACGAGCAGGTCGTAGCCGCCCATGGCGCGTCCTTTTCTGTCGTAGCTCTGTAACATTTCGGGGTTCTGGGCGAGGCGCATGGCGCGTGCGGCATTGTCGCCGTTGAGCCACAGGCGGCGTGTTTGGTCCGACTTGGCGGCACCTGTCGTAATTCTGACGGTGGCCTTGGTGGCGTATCTCACCTCACCGGTAGCAGGCACATATTGTACGGGCGTGAAAGCCGAGAAGGCAAATCCAACACCGTTCATGTATTGTGTGCTGAGTTTGCCGTAGGCTTGGGCGGGGTATGCGCTCTTCGAGGCATAGAGGGCCTCGTCCTTTTCAAACTGCTTGCGCACGGGGTTTGAGTAGGTAAGGGCAGTCTGGTAAGGATACAGGTTGTGGCTGCCTTCCATCGTTTGGAAATCAGAGAGTTCCACTTCGATGGAAACGGCTTCTGTGCCTTGGGGCAACATCAGGCTGATGCTGTGCCAAGGAAGCGAGGGCTGACCGGCTAAGGCGCTCTGAATGCAGCCTGAGAAATGGATTTGTTCGTAGCCTTGGATGTGGCTGACACTTGGTTGATCTAAGTAATAGGTCTTTTCGATGGTCTGCGCCGAAGCGAAAAGGCTGACCATCAGGCTTAATAGTATGAAACTAAGCTTCTTCATAGGTGTATTTTATTATTGTCTTGTTTTGTTGCATATAGTCTTTTACCTCCTCGGCATGTTCGATCAAATGCTCGCCCAACTAATTCATATTGTTTGGAGTAAGGGTAGCATCAAGATATTCAAGGAGATTGATTAATGTTGCAGTACTCATTTTGATGTAGTTATTAGATTGCAAAAGTACACAAATTCGCCAAAACGAACGAAATAAAAGGGCGCTTTTTTCATTTAAGTAGGTAGTCAAAATTAAGCTGCATAATGAGAGTAGTTGACGAACAGAGATGTACCGACCGAAGCCAAAGCCCTGTCGGTGGCGTAGAAGAGGGAATCGGTGGACACATAGTCT
>JBHACT010000056.1:0-18324 GCA_041854745.1 Candidatus Limimorpha sp.
GGATTTTGAAAGTTTGGGTTCAATCCCATACGGTATTGGCAAAGTTGCTGTTGATGTAGGAGACGAGGTCTTTGTATTGGGATACCCAATGACTCAATCGATGGGTGAAGAAGTGAAGCTGACGGAAGGCATTATTAGTGCCGCATCGGGATATAAAGGAGATGAATCAATGTACCAAATATCAGCAGCTGCGCATCCAGGTAATAGTGGCGGTCCACTATTCAATTCAGAAGGAACGGTGATAGGCATTGTTTGTGCCAAACACGCTGATGCCGAAAACGCCAATTATGCGGTCAAGGTGTCGTATCTATACAGCCTTGTTTCCAAGGCTAACCTTGATGTTGATATTGCGGGTAACAACAAGATGCAAGGAAAAACTTTGAGTAAAAAGGTGAAGACGGTTAAGGATTTTGTCTACTTGATTGAATGCGGTAGCAGATAAGTGAGATAACGTCTATTGCCCATCTAACTATGCTCAATCCCACAGGTACCAGAAATATTTGCTGAACGGAGTGAAGAACTTGTTCTTGCTTTCCTCCCGATAGTCAAGGATTTTCTTCGAGATGGAATGGATTTTTGGGATGTTCATACCGAGGATAATTTGAGTGCAAAAGTACTCTTTTTTTCGGCTGAACGGCAAATGAATTGAAGAAACTCCTATTTTTGCAGCGTTATTCAAACCTAAAACAACACTAAAATGGAAGCAAAAGAACAAGTACTGCAAGCCATGCGTGAGGCTGGACAGCCCCTGAATGCTGGCAAAGTGGCCGAAATGACCGGCCTCGACCGCAAAACCGTTGACAAGGCTTTTGATGCCTTGAAGAAAGAGGGTGCCATCGTGTCGCCCGTCCGCTGCAAGTGGGAGCCAGCCCAATAACCCTCCACTTGTCCTTGAATTTGGCCCCGCAACAATACAGGGGGAAGGGTTCGCCTGTTTCTTGAGAAACTCTCGACAGCTTGAGAGAATCATCAGTGTAAACGACTGTTTTCCGGTTTTATACACTGTAGGTTTTCTCATTATGTTCTCTATTTTGTCATCCCAACTATTGTATTCGTCCATCATTCAACCCGTTTTTCCTTGGTTGAAACGGTTTTTCAATATATAATTAGGTGGAAAAATCCTTATTTTCTGATTTTCAGGCCTGTATCAGACACTTTCTTTTTCTTTTTCGGTTCAGGCAATTCGTCATACATCTTCAAGACCAATTCCGTTAAGAAATCACGGTTTTCCACATGATCCACCAGAAGCATCTCCTTGGCCCCCTCGTAAGGCAGGCCCAATTCCGAGTCGGGCATCATCTCGCGTGCCGTTTTCGTTGGTTTTATCATGAAACGGTTGTCATAAATGCCGCCAAGGATTCTGTCGCGGTAATAGATGATATATTCGCTCATCATTTTATGGTGCGTAATGCCGTCCAATCCCGACAGCTGGTCGAGGATGAAACTCAAATAATTCTCAGTTGATGACATGATGCTTTTTTAATGATTATTAAAGAGTTGGAACTATTGTTTCTTTGTGTCTGCCCCCATGTTATTAGATGAAATGATATACTTAACATTGGAAATCAGAGCAAATTTGAGGAAAATTTCCCTTGTTTTTTGTAAAATCAAATCGTTTTACTTCTTTACAGCTTATCCACCAAAATCATCATACAAAATATTCTCTGACGCAACGCCCAAATTGTCGAGCATATCGACCACAGCGTCGCTCATTGGGCCCGGACCGCACATGTAGTATTCGATGTCCTCGGGCGCAGGATGGTTTTTCAAGTATGTGTCAAACATCACTTGGTGCACAAAGCCGGCAGTGTATCGCACGCCTGCTGCATCGGCGGCGGGGTCGGGACGGTCTAAGGCAAGGTGGAAATGGAAATTCGGGAACTCCTGCTCAAGTTGAAGGAAATCTTGCAGGTAGAACACCTCATTCAAAGCGCGGGCACCGTAGAAATAATGCATCTCGCAGTCCCTGACATTCAAGGTGCGCGTCAGGTGCATCATTTGGGCCCGCAAGGGAGCCATACCGGCACCGCCGCCTACCCAAATCATTTCGGTTTTACCATTCATATCGCCAAAATGCTCCTTCACATGGAACTCGCCGTAAGGCCCCGACATCAACACCTTGTCGCCGGGCTTCAAGGAGAAGATGTAAGAAGAGGCAATGCCCGGATTGACCTTTATGAATCCCGAACGGTCGGGACTGAAAGGCGGGGTGGCAATACGCACAGTCAGCATGAAAACATCGCCTTCGGCAGGATAATTGGCCATGGAATAGGCACGCACCGTTGGCTCTGTGTTGACACAACTCAGGTCGAACATCTTGAATTTCTCCCACGATGGTAGATATTCATTCCCAATCAGTTCCTTGTCAAAGTCGGCGTATTTGATGTTGAATTTCGGTATCTTGATTTGAGCATAGGAGCCGGGGATGAAGTCCATGTGCTCGCCGGCAGGCAGTTGCACCTTGAACTCCTTGATGAAGGTGGCCACATTGCGGTTCGACACCACCGTGCATGTGTATTCTTTGACATTGAGGACCGACTGCGGCACTTCGATTTTCAGGTTCTCATTCACCTTCACCTGACAGCCCAAGCGCCAGTGGTCTTGGATTTGTTTGCGCGAGAAGAAGCCGACCTCAGTGGGCAGGATACTGCCGCCGCCCTCCACCACACGGCATTTGCATTGGCCGCAGTTGCCTTTGCCACCACAGGCCGAAGGCAAAAATACCTGCTTGTCGGTCAAGGTGCTCAGCAGCGAGCTGCCAGACGGAGCCTCCAACTCCTTTCCCCCGTTGATGGTGATTTTCACCTCGCCCTTGGGCATGAGTTTGTTGCGCACCCAAAGCAGCAGGGCAACGAGCAAGAGAACTATGCCGAGGAAAACGGCAATACTTAGAGTTATGGTTGAGGTGAGGCTCATTGTGTCGGAAATGATTTGCAAAAATAGGTTTTTTTTCGTCAAAGCTCTTGCGTGTTCTGATTTTTATGTACTTTTGCGATTGGATTTGGTGCGCCAAGTCTGTAAAACAGAATGTTAGGCGCAAGGTAGAAAAGCCACATTTCAACGCGAAAAACTAAAAATAAACCATAAAAGGATGAAAAAGAATAGTCTAACAATTTACTTGGCAATCAGTTTTTTACTGGTAACAGGTTGCCAACCGGCTTCTTGCAATTTGGAAATACACTATCTCAAAGACGGTAAGTTATGTAGCGAAAACATACCACTTAGCTTTATTGACAAAGATGGAAATATCTGTTCTTCGAATATAGATACTATAAAATTTAGCTATTTGGATTCGATTTCCTATCCCGACAAAAATCCGGATCACGAGAAACGCTTCACAACACCTTACAAGTTGGACTTTTCAAAGGAAGTAGTCCTTTATTCTCCCGAATATTATGCCGCATATACCATCCACAACATTGTTAAAGTAATGGAATACTATAACAGCCTGTTCGACAATAAAATAGATTTTAATTCACAAAAAGAGTATAAAAACATTGAAGTACTCGTAGGCGATATTTCTCTGCTCACAAGTCCCAACTCGTATATTTTTAAAGACAAATCCAATCCCTCGCCCTCCTTATTCTCACACGAAATAGGGCACCGCGCCTTTTGGTATCTTGAAGGCAAATTAGGTATCAAATTTAACGGATTGACCGTTGTTCACATGGGATTACTCGAATATTTTACAGCCTCATTTAACAATTCTCCTGTTATTGGAGAAGATTTCTTGCCTGAAAAGCTAATACGTAATGCCAGTCTATTGTACAAATATCCTTTAGACAGTTCATTGGTACTTAGAAATACATTTAGGCTTATGGAAGAATCATTTCCCTCAGAAACCAAAAATCCGAATAGCAATATTTCAAAATATTTGTCGGCTTGTTATGCAACCTACAGCGATGAAATATTAGACAATATTTTCGACAATCATAAGGGCGGCATGGTTCTTACAAGCACATTATGGCGAATCAGAGAAAAAATCGGGCAAGAAAACACCGATAAATTGGTGGCGACAACAATTATGAGCTTAAATGACTATCTGGATAAGCGTAGTGAATTTTACCTATCGGCAGAAGAGACAAAGCAAAACAAGATTGAATGGTATGACGTTTATTATGGGCTTATTCAAAAAGACAAAGAGTTATTCAATGGAAAAAACACTCAACTGATCGCAGATGAATTTGCACGGACAGGATACCCTATCGAAACAGTAAAATATTAATGCCTATCACCTGACTTGAGCTTAATGTTAGGTGTGCTGAATGTACATGCTTTCGGGTCATAAATCCGGTTTTTTCGAGTTAAAGCCCTAAAATATGCAGAAAACCAAATGGTGTTTTTAATCCTCGTTTTAGAGTTTTATCCCCATAAACGCCATAAAGGCAATACCCATCAATCCTGTGATAATGAATGAGATGCCCACGCCTTGAAGCCCTTTGGGGATTTTGGAATAGCGCAGTTTTTCACGAATGGCAGCGATGGCCACGATGGCTAACAGCCAACCCATGCCCGAGCCAAGACCGAACACGGCCGCTTCGCCCACATTGCCGAAGTTGCGCTCCTGCATGAAGAGCGAACAGCCAAGAATGGCACAATTCACTGCAATCAGCGGGAGGAAGATGCCCAAGGCGGAATAGAGCGATGGCGTGAAGGTCTCGATAATCATCTCTAATATCTGCACGATGGCCGCGATGATGGCGATGAAGAGGATATAAGTCAGGAAACTCAAATCGACGGAGGCGAACCTCGGGCTGATCCATGCCAAGGCACCGGGAGAGAGCCAGTATTTGTTGATCAAGTAATTGACGGGAACCGTAACCACCAACACAAAGGTAACAGCCAAGCCCAGTCCCGCACTGGTCTTGACGGTTTTCGACACGGCCAAATAGGAACACATGCCCAAGAAATAGGCGAAAATCATGTTGTCTACAAGGGCCGATTTGATGAATAGGTTAAAGTATTCCATTGCCGTTTAGTTTTGGTTTTCTTGCATTTCGGGGTTGCGTGTGCGCTGAATCCAGATGATAATGCCCACCACGATGAGTGCCATAGGCGGAAGAATCATCAGTCCGTTGTTCTGATAACCGGCTTCGTAGTACGAATGGGGGATGACTTGATAGCCCAACAGTGTACCCGAACCCAATAATTCTCGGAAGAAAGCCACGATGACGAGAATCAGGCTGTATCCTAATCCGTTACCCAAACCGTCTATGAACGCTTCGCCAGGTCCGTGCGACAGCGCAAAGGCCTCCAAACGACCCATGATGATGCAGTTTGTTATGATGAGCCCAACATAAACAGAAAGTTGCTTGCTGACTTCGTATGCAAAGGCTTTCAAGAATTGGTCAATCATTATGACTAGGGTGGCTACAATAACAAGCTGTACGATAATGCGAATGCGTGACGGAATACCCTTGCGCAGCAGCGAGATGATGAGACAGGAGAACGCCGTTACTACCGTCACGGAGGCTCCCATCACCAAGGCAGGCTTCAATTTGGCGGTTACGGCCAAGCAGGAGCATATACCCAAAACCAATACGGTGACGGGGTTCGCTTTTCGCAGGGGTGCTATGAGGAGTTTTTTTAGGGTCGGCATGGTTCGTTATAATTTGTTGTATTCCTGAGTATTTAGCCGTGAATAAAATAGGATTCGGCAACATTTCATCTGTTTGCCGCTTCCATGTTTTCAAAAAACGGCGAATAAATTTTCAAAGTGTTGTTTATCATATCTTTAACCCCATCGGAAGTTTTGGTGGCACCCGTGATGGCGTCGACCTCAACAGGAACCAGTTGGCCATCGCTCATGAATTGTTTCCCGGCAAACTGGCCTTGGAACATCTCCGTAGTGATTTCGGCACCCAAGCCAGGGGTCTCCGATTTGTGGTCGAAGTTGGCGCCTATTATGGTGCTGCCATCGGAGGCAATGGCCAAGTAGCCCCAGATGGGACCCCAAAGACCGTTGCCATGCATTGGGATGACACTGAATTGATTGTCAATGATATATAAAGATAGGATGCCGTTTTCGACGGTTTCTCCGTTCTCGTTAAAGGACAGTTCGGCGGTACAATGCTGTTCAAAAAGCCGGAAGGCGTTGTCTTTGTTTACCCTGGCGATGCCCACCGCCTTGAGGATGTTGATGCGTTTTTCGTTGTCTCTATTGCGTTGCTGGTAAGGTTGAAGCCACAATGCAGTAGATGTGAGCAAAACAGCCACCACAACCACTAAAACTGTGGAATACATAAAGATGTATCCGTTGCTGTTGGTGTCTCTTTTCATCGGACTGTGGTTGTTTGTTGGACAATGGCGCGTTTTTGGCGCATCTTGATATTACGGGTCACCACAAAATGGTCGATGAGCGGAGCGAAGCAGTTCATCAACAGGATACTGAGCATCATGCCTTCGGGATAAGCGGGGTTGACAATACGCAGCATAACAGCGAAAATGCCGATGAGCAGGCCATAAATCCATTTGCCGGTGTTGGTCTGTGCAGCGGTAACTGGGTCGGTGGCCATAAAGACCGCACCAAACATGAAGCCGCCCATCAGGTAATGATAATGGAATGGCAGTTGCATGTAGGCGTTGGCACCGATGGCATTGAACAACAGCCCCATGAGACCGCCACCAATAAGTACGGAAAGCATGATGCGCCAACTGGCGATACCCGTAAACAGCAGCAGGGCCGCGCCGAGTGCAATCGCTATCACCGATGTTTCACAGGTGGAACCGGGTACCGTTCCAATCAGCATGTCCAACGCGGAAGCCGAAGGTTGTATCCCAGCGGCCAATTCGCCCAAGGGCGTGGCTCCCGTGATGGCGTCGGTGCCCCAAAGATCGGCGGCAATCCATACATTGTCGCCCGACATGCGGGTGGGATAAGCGAAGAAAAGGAAGGCGCGTGCCACCAGTGCGGGGTTGAGGAAATTCATGCCTGTGCCGCCGAAGACCTCCTTGCCGATGATGACGGCAAAAGCTACGGCGAGGGCGAGTTGCCACAAAGGCGTTGTGACCGGCACAATCATCGGGATGATGAATCCCGTAACCAAAAAGCCTTCACTCACTTCGTGATGGCGTATTTGCGCGAAGGCAAATTCAATGGCCAATCCGACGATATACGAAACCGCCAGCAGGGGCAGCATTCGTAGGAACCCGAACCAGAGGCAGTACCACCAACTGGCGGCGGTGCCCAACTCGAACGGCCAATCCGCCGCATGGAGCGAGGTCTGGTAGCCGATGTTCCACATGCCGAAAAGTATGGCGGGAGAAAGGGCGATGACGACCATGATCATGGCGCGTTTCAGGTCGATGGCATCGCGCACATGGCAGCCGCGTTTGGTAACCCGATTGGGCGTAAAAGCAAAAGTTTCAAAAGCCTCGAAAGTGGATTGCAGCCAAGCAAAACGACCGCCTTCCACGAAGTGCGGCTTGATTTTGTCAATGAAATGTCTTAGCCCGTTCATCTTCATGGTTATAGGGAATTAGTCTTCCATTTTTCGGGAATTTCGTATTGTTTAGTTCCGTCTGTCACTGTATCAGGCATGATAGCATCAAAAAAGCGGCTTTCGTTCTTTTCCATCAATACGGGTTTGCTACTATGATGTATTAGATTGTCTTTCAAGTCACTGCTAAAGTTTGATGGAGGGAAATACACTTTAATTCTTTTTTGTGGATAATGCTTCTGGATGAATTCCAAAGGTGGCACAAGGTCGCTATCAGCACTGACAAGAACAATGGTATCAGTGGCGTTCAAAACACAGTCAGCTATCATTCGCACAGAGATGTTTACATCGGTTTTCTTTTCCTCAGGTCGAGAGATTGAATAGTGACAGTTTGGACATTGAATCTGTTTTTCGAGATACTTGCCACGGACGATTTCAAAGCGTTCACCATTGATTAATTTATTGGCATTGAGAAAAGCACTTTGGCGGCTGTTCTTTTCTGGACTGAGAGGTGAGGCAGTAAAATATACCACTTTTCCCAGATGCTGGTCTTGCCCTAGAAAGCTTTCGCAAAGTTCCACCATATCTATCCAATAATACTTTTTCCATTGGGGACGGATTCGCTTTGTACGGCGAAGACCGTAGTAAAAGTTGAAACCGTCAATGTAGAATGTTACTCGTTGTGCCATAGTATGTTATACTAAAAAGAAAGCCGTCCTCGGACGGCCATATCCATTCAAGAAAGAATGGCGGTGCTTGATAATTACAATGCAAAAATACACTTTTTTTGTGTTATACAAACATTTTCAAAGAAAAAACATCATTTTTCTCTTGGTTTTCTCCCTTTTTCCTAATTTTTCACCCGAGTTGGTTTGCCAACTCATGACTTATTGAAAATAGAAACGCCATGCTTTTCTTATTGGCAAAAACCTAGGAAATTTTCGACAAAATACAGAGATTGCATAATGGTTCCACGCATACAGCGTGGGCTGTTACACATATCTGTATTTTGGGTTTTCCTAGTACCTTCGTCAATGATATGGAGCATACAATTCCATGTTTCCTTTTTTTGGATGGTTGTTCTTTTGAATCTGAAGAATTAAGAGTAATAAAAATGAAATCAATGATAGATGAAAACAGGAAGACTCTAAACTTGATATTGGGATTATCATCCGAAGTAGGTAGGAAAAGCACATTGCAATTGGCTCTTGAACAAGCAAGACATTTGATTGGATACGACAAAGAAAAAGGTGTTACAAAGGCTTGGAAAATAATAGGTATTCGTTTGGAACAAGAATAATAGAAGTTTGTTTCATGGATTAGTTTATTCGCTTTCCTTTCTCAGTTTTTCCAGCGCCTCACGGATGATTTGCTGGATGTCGGTTTTAGATGTATCGATGAACTCACAAAGAGCAAAATCCTCAGGCTCAACCTCATAAATTCCAAGGTTCTCCATCAGCTCGATGTCGCCGACAATGCAGGCCTTGATGAGTTGGGTGGGGTAGATGGAGAAGGGGAAGACCCGCTCGAAGTTGCCCGTGAAGACTAAAGGCCGAACATCGCCGTGGGTGTTGGTGTCGAATTTCCACAAGTTTTCAAAGCGCGGCAAGGTGATTCCCAGGGGCTTGAAGGTGCTCTTCGGCATGAAACCGCTGAGGAAGGTGCGCGAGAAACTGAATTTCCTGAAACCCGGCATGAGCCAGCCCATGAAGTCGTAGTGGTCGCCTTCGGGAAGGATGCTCACCAAGTCATCATAAGCACCTAAGAATCCGTTGAATGCGATTTGTGTGCCGCTCAGGATGTTGCCAGAGATAACACGGTTTTTCGCTGTGGTATCATGCGCCTCCATTTTAGGAAAATCGGGGTCGAGCATTTGCGCGGCGGTGATGTTTGCCAAACAAGCGCCAGCCTTCACACGGTAATAATGCGGGTTCTTGATGTTGGGGCCAGCCACAGCAATCACCCTCTCAGGACGATAAACGCCCGTCGTAACGAGTTCGCCCAACACGGCCGCATCCTGCGCAGCCATCGTCCAAACCACCTCACCTTTATTAATAGGGTCGATATGGGCCATCTGTGTGCCGATGTTTCCGGCGGGATGAGGGCCTTCGATAAAATGGATGTTTAATTGTTTATTTGTTGAATTGTTGAATTGTCTGGCGAGTGGTTGATTAGAGCGGAAGCAGACATGAACCTTTCCGCCGGTGAGTTTGGCGAGTGCTTCGATACCTTTGGCGAATAGGGTTTCACGGCCTTGCAAAGCAAAATCGTAGTTGGGAGCCATAGGCACGCTGCTGAAGGCACTGACAAAGATGGCCTTGGGGTTATCGTCAGGATTGGCGATGGTGCCGAAGGGCCGCTGGCGCAACAGGGTCCAAAGTCCGCATTGCAGCATGGCCGCTTTGATTCCTTCGGCGGTCTGCATTACCGGAGTTGGCGCGGATTTGTCATCCGAGCCCATCGAACCCACGGATTTGCCATCCGCTTCCACAATCACTTCCAAAAGCTTCCTTTTCTCGCCTCTGACGATGGCTTTCACATGCCCGTCAACAGGCGAAGTAAAACGAATGCGCTCGTCGCGTTTGTCCACAAACAGGGTATCGCCTACGCGGACCATATTGCCTTCTTCAATGGTTAGTCGTGGCGTAAGTCCTACAAAATCAGTAGGTTTAATGGCGTATGTTGCGATGTTGCACGCATCGGTGAGGCGCAACTCGGCTGCCCCATCAATGGGAAGGTCGAGGCCTTTTCGTATGGTGATGGTTTCAGACATAATTCGGGAGGCAAAAATAGAAAATAGTTGGTTATTCTCCGAAAGTTTGTTAGTTTTGCACCCAATAATCTGATGTTTATCCAATAAAACCAATCGCTATGAAGAATATCCTTGCTGTCGTTGTCCTGCTGACGGCTGTGACGACCGCCTTCGCGCAACCTGACCATTACATCACTTTCAACGGCATCGACCAGTATATGCTCATCCCACATCACGACGACTTCAACATCGCTGCCGACCAAAGTTTTACCTTTACGGGATGGGTGCGCAACGAGACCTACACCAATTATCCGCGTTATGCGAGCAAGCGCGATATGTTGGTTCAGGGTGCTGGAGACGAACGCTCCGGTTATGAATTTTTTGGAACGGGAAGTGCGGGTCAGTCCTTGGGCCTTAACACGCCCACTTCGACTTCGGGACACGCCTTGTCGGTTTACACGGGTGTTACCGTGCCCGCAGGAGAGTGGATGCACTTTGCACTCGTGGTGGATCGCACCAACAATGAGATTCGGATTTATCACAACGGCGAGACCCAGAGTGCATGGTCGGCGGCGGTGGGCCATTGGGCCGTCACCAATACGCACGATGTCTTCATCGGGGCAGGCAACAGCGGCGGACAGCCTTCCAACTACTGCAATGGCTCGTTCGGCAATGTGCGTTTTTATGATATGGCACTGAACGCCAATGATATATGTATTGATTTGAATAATAGCGAGCTAACCAACCTTACCTCGGCAATGCAAGAGAACCTGCTTGCGGCTTATGACTTCTCCACGGCGAACATCAACGGCAACTTTTTGGCCGACCTCTCTGGCCACGGCCACGACGGTCAGATGATGAATTTCAACTTTGGCGATGCCGAAATCTTGAATGTCACGCTGACGCAAGATACCCGCAAAACGGGTAAGGGCAATCTCAACGATGTGTTGCTTAAAGTGGCGGTTTCTTTTGGTGGCGACAATGCTGTGGTAGGCCTCCAGTCGATGGTGTTGAACCTTGAAGGGACAACGGATTTGGATGATATCGAGGAGGTTAAAGTATATTCCACAGGTGCTGTCAACGCTTTTGACGAACGCAATTCTCAAAATGCCACTTTGCTCGGCAGTGTTGCTCCTGCTTCGGGTGACTTGACCTGCAACCTGCAAGGCAACCTCGTTTCGGGCACCAATTACCTTTGGATTGTGGTCCATGTGGCTGACAGTGCCACCGAAGGTAATATGATTGACGCTTCTTTGAAGTCGATCACGACTGCTGAAGAGACCTATGAACTTGCCCATCCTTCGCCATCGGGCAGTCGCGAAATCATTCTTGCCCACACTTTGATTTATCAGCCAGGGGATTACAACTCAGCTAATTACCGTATTCCCGCTGTCATTACGGCAAAGGATGGGAACATCGTGGCGGTTACCGACAAGCGCAAATACAACGAAAGCGACCTGCCCGAGGACATCGACATCGTTTGCAATCGCAGCACCGATGGCGGCCACACTTGGAGCGAGCTTTACACCATCGCTTTGGGTACGGGTGTTAACCACGGCTTCGGCGACTGTGTCTTGGCATGGAGCAACGACGACAACGGCCTCATCGCGGGCTTTGTGGGCGGTCCTGGACTTTGGAGTTCAACGCCATCGAACCCTATCCGTTCCTATATTTCAAGGAGTTACGACAACGGTCAGACATGGACGGAGCCCGAAGACATCACGCATTTTATCTTCGGCGACAATTGCATTGTCCCTGAGCAGCGCACTTGGCGTGCCTCGTTCTTCGGCTCGGGCAATGGCCTGCTTACCTCTGCGGGCCGTATCATGTTCGTGGCCGCCATCCGCGAGACCACGGCACAAGTGCTCTATAACTACGCCGTCTATTCCGATGACAATGGGCAGACTTGGCATGTTTCGGGGCGTGCCTCCACCTCGGGCGATGAGGCGAAAGTTACCGAGTTAGCCGATGGTCGTATTTTGATGAGCATTCGCCATGCAGGCAACCGTTGGTATAACATCTCTGAGGACGGCGGCGAGACTTGGCAGCCCACCGTTTCAACTTGGTACGACATCACTGCGCCCGCCTGCAACGGCGACATGATTCGTTACACCTCTGAGAATCAAGGACACGACAAAAACCGTCTGTTGCATTCTGTGCCTTACGGTAACTCGCGCACCGATGTGACGGTTTATGTGAGTTACGACGAAGGCGAAACTTGGCCCGTGAGCAAGTGCATTGTGCCTTACAGCTCAGCCTATTCCTCGCTCTGCGTTTTGCCCGACGGCACCATCGGACTCTATGTGGAGGAAGCCTATGCGGGTGCCTCTGGTTATTCAACGGTGTTCTACAACTTCAGCCTCGAATGGCTCACCGACGGCAATGATAGTTTTGACCCAACGGAAATCGTTGAAAATCAAGTTACAACAGAATCCTTGAAGATTTATCCTGTTCCCGTATCGTCCTTCATCACGATTGAAGCCGAAGGAATGCAGACGGTCAACATTTACAATGCGTTAGGGCAACTTGTGAAGTCGGTTTCGGTTGAAAACGCTTCACAAATCAACATGGATGTTTCCAAGTTGACTAACGGATTGTATCTCGTTGATGTTAATGGAATAATTAGAAAAGGTCGGTTTGTGAAGTAAGACCATGTTTCTGGCAAAACTTACATATTTTGAAGATTTTATGTAATTTTGCGAATTGATAAGCGATTTAAATGCCAAGTATGAACAAGTATGAATCCCATATTGCCGACAATTCTTTCATCAGCGACATCAAACGCATCATTGAGCAGGGACGCAGTGCTGCCTACGGAGCGGTGAATGCCGTGATGATTGAAACCTACTGGTATTTGGGGCGGCGCATTGTGGAACAGGAACAGAACGGCAAGGAAAGGGCGGAATACGGCAAACAGTTGATTGAAATGTTGTCGGTTGAACTGACCCATACTTATGGGAAAGGGTTTAGCGGCAGATATTTGCGTGCTTTTCGGCAGTTTTATCTTGTCGTTCCCGATATTGAGATTTGGAAATCGCGATTTCCAAATCTGACTTGGACGCACATATTCCGTACATTGCGCGTAAATGATGACACCGCCATTCGATGGTATCTGGAAACGGCGGCAAACGAATCTTGGAGCGTGCGTGCACTCGACCGAAACATCAGTACACAATATTTCGAGCGGCATTTCAAGCAACCGCAGTTGCCCTCTGAAAAAGAGAAAGAAGAGAAGACGGAATTGCTCAAAAGTCCGATAATCGCTGAGTTTTTGGGCTTAAAGCAAGACGATAGTTACAGCGAGTCGCAATTGGAAAGAGCCATCATCAACCATTTACAGGAGTTTATCATGGAAATGGGACGAGGTTTTGCTTTTGTCGGGCGGCAGCAGTTGATACGGACAGCAGCACAAGACTATTTCATTGATTTAGTGTTTTATAACATCCTGCTGAAGTGCTATGTTCTTATTGATTTGAAAACTGGGAAGATAAGGCATCAGGATGTGGGGCAAATGGATATGTATGTGCGGATGTTCGATGAGTTAAGGAAGGCGGAAGGCAACAATCCAACAATTGGAATTGTGTTATGCAGCGAAACTGACGAAGACATTGCCCGCTATTCCATATTGAACGGAAACGAGCAACTGTTTGCCAACAAGTACAAACTCTACCTCCCCACCGATGAAGAACTCCGCCGCGAGATTGAACAACAGAAGGAATTGTATAGGTTGCAGCATAATGAGTAGAAAACAAAACAATTTGAAAACGAAAAACTATGGCATAAAAGAAGATATAACTAACATAACATATTGAGCTTGACGCTCTTGTTTCTCTTAACGCAAAGTCTGGAAAACATTGTAAAGGGGAGAGATGAGAAGCGGAAAGTTCGCGCTTTAGGCGTGAATTTTTCGTCACTTATTTCCCCAAGGTTATTTCCAGACACCTGCGTTAGAATAAGTGGTAACAACGAAAGGATTTGCGCCTTTTTTTATACCCTTAACGAACATTGGCTTCTGGCTCAATGACAGGAAGCATCATTAAAAAAATAAAAACTGAAGAACCAACAGGATAAAACGGGCAACAAATCAAATGAAAAAAATGATGTTATTAGCAGTAGCATTGGTGTTTGCTTACGTATGTAAAGCACAAGAGTACCATTTTGGGGATTACGTTTACCCATTTGGTTGTCGCACGTACTTTTCACAGGACTCTGATGGCAAAACCACGAGTATCAGTCAGTTCAGTTTCACATCTCAGTATTTCGACAATTATCTTGTCGAAGAAGTCTATGTGGGTTTGGGAATGATGTCAGCAAAAACCATTTATCGGTATCATACGGAAGGCAATGCCGTAGTTTCTGATGTTCAAATTAGGCAAAACGCTTTGACGGGAACCACCCAATATCAAGATAAGATAACATTATTTGCATTTCCCAACAATGACAAGCCTTATACATGGTCTGAAACAGACCGAGGTGATAAAATATCTGGTAAATCGGAATATGTTTACGTCAAGTTCCGTAATGAACGAACAAAAGCCATAAAAATCACGGAGATGATTACTTTTTCCACAGATAAAGTACATAAGCACCAAAGAAAGAGTTATTGGGTGGAAGGCTTCGGACGAATAGTAACCTATGAGAGTATTGATGGTGGTGAGGAGCATGTTAGCTCAAGAATTGATGTTGATTCATTATTTGAGGGATTTGCTGAACTCCCATAACAAGAGATGTAACCTCTCTCTTGTGAAAAAAAACCGCAAAGGTGAAAACCGATGTGGCATTTTACTTTGCGGTGAAGGTAAGTCCTATGGTTTTGCAGGAAGCCTATTCATCAACTCATACAAATAAGCAGGGCTTTGCACATAAAGTTCCCCTTCTTCGTCCTGCAATGCGGGCATCAGCGGCGAATTATACACCCGCTCCATCGCCTGCTCAATGGAACAGCCTGTGTCCTCCATCACATATTTCACCAATTCGCTCAAAACGTAATCGGTTAAATATGTTGCTATTTGGTGATGTGTTGGCTGGTTCATAGGGTTTCAACTTGTGTTTTATGGAGGAAGCGCAAAGCCCGCTCCGTTCCGAAGTAGTATTGCTGGTCGAGATACCTGTCTTGAAGCAACCGGGCGACTTCTTCTGGAGAGTAGATACCTTCGCGGTAGTTGGTCAGTTGGAGCACCACACCGTCGTTGGCAATTGGGCCAATCACGATGTCATAGTTGTGTATTGGAGTCTCGTTTTTTCTGTCACGGTTGGCATCCACAAACAAGAGCCACTCCACACAAGCCCTTTCGGGGAAAACCTTGATTTTCAAGTCCGATTGGAAAAACGCCTCGTCCATCTCGTAGGTTATCAGCGTTGCCGTTCCTCCAAACAGTCTTGCTTTCTTCTTCGCCATGCGGACAGCCGTCGCCTTGTCGGGCGTCACATAAAAGCCCTTGCCGAAATCCTTGTGCCGCAGACCTTTTGTGAGGTCGATGGATTCAATGTCTTCGTTGGTGCCGTGGTAGAGTATCATGCGAGTGTCCCCCCGTTCTTTTGGCAGATGATGAGCAGGTCATCTATCGTTTCGTCCATTGATTGCAGGTGCTCCACATCGTAGAACTCAATCAGAAACGACAGTCCTTTGTGTTCATGCAAATACCGAAACGCCGCTTGCCTTGTCATGGCAAACCGTCGCCCGAAAGCGTGGATGCATGCCGTCAAAAAAGGAATCTCGTACTTGCTCATAATTCTTTTGCGCAGTGTTTTATCACTATTCCGCTGCAAAAATACTAATAATTCGGGAATTTGGGTAAAAACGGCACCGAAAATTTCCCTACCTTTGCACCTTGAATCAAATCCCATTGATTCAATTTTAACGAATTGAAAATCAACACAAAATAATGAGCTTAAACACTTCAAAATTGAGAAACATCGGTATTGCAGCGCATATCGATGCAGGAAAGACTACGGTTTCGGAACGTATCCTGTTCTTCACGGGTGTCAACCGCAAGGTGGGTGAGACCCACGACGGTCAGGCCACGATGGACTTCATGAAACAGGAGCAGGAGCGCGGCATCACCATCGCTTCGGCAGCCATCACCGCCCATTGGAACGGCTATCAGATCAACCTCATCGATACTCCCGGCCACGTCGACTTCACCGTCGAGGTGGAACGCTCGCTGCGTGTCATCGACGGCATGGTGGCGGTGTTCTGTGCCGTGGGTGGCGTGGAGCCGCAATCGGAAACGGTGTGGAACCAAGCCGACAAATACCGCGTGCCGCGCATTGCCTTTGTCAACAAGATGGACCGCACGGGTGCCGACTTCGCCGAGGTCGTTAACCAAATGCATAAGTACTTGGGCGCCAATGCCGTGCCGCTTCACCTGCCTATCGGGGCTGAAACTTCGTTTGAGGGCATGGTCGACCTCGTCAACATGAACTCGGTGATGTTTCAGGAAAAGGAATGCATCGTCGGCCCAATTCCGGAACACATGATGGAGCAGGCTTTGGAAGCCCGCCGCAACCTCGTCGAGAATGTCGCCGACCTCGACGACGAGATTGCCGAGCTTTACCTTGATGACTCTGAAATCCCGACCGACAAACTGATGGCCGCCATCCGCAAGGCCACCATCAAACTGATGATGGTGCCAGTGCTCTGTGGCGCCGCTTACAAAAACAAAGGTGTCCAACTCCTTTTGGATGCCATCGTTGACTACCTTCCTTCGCCCAACGATTTGGGTGCTGTCATCGCACACGACCCTGCCAACGAGGAAAAGACCTACCAACGCAATCCCTCCGAAAATGAACCTTTAGCGGCCTTAGCCTTCAAGCTCATCAACGACCCGTATGTAGGACAGCAGACTTTCATCCGTATCTTCAGCGGCAAGCTAACCAACGGTATGAGCGTGTACAACACAAACAAGATGAAGAACGAGCGTGTAGGCCGCATCTTCCGCATTAAGGCGAAGGAGCGTGAGGAGATTGCTGAGGCTGGCCCGGGCGAGATTGTGGCCCTTGTGGGCATGAAATACACCAAGACGGGCGACACCCTCTGCGCCGAGGATAAGCAGCCTGTCTTGCTGGAATCCATCAACATACCGCCTGCGGTCATTGAGATGATGGTGAACCTTGACGACAAAAAGAACCGCAGCAAGTTGAGTGAGGCTTTAGCCAAGCTCTGTAACGAAGACCCGTCGTTCCATGCCCATTTCGACGAGGAGACGGAGGAGACCATTATTGCGGGCATGGGTGAGTTGCATTTGGAAATCATCGTCGATCGCCTGAAGGAAGAGTTCAAGGTGCCGGTTACGGTGGGCGCACCTTCGGTGTCGTTCCGCGAGACCATCACCGCGCCGTTCGAGTGCAACTACCGCTATGTGAAGCAGACGGGCGGCAAGGGACAGTTTGCCCACACCGTCATCCGCTTCGAGCCCAACCCGGGTAACGGATTTGAGTTCATCGACATGACTAAGGGCGGTGTGATTCCTAAGGAGTATATCCCCTCAGTGCAGAAGGGTCTGGCCGCGGCCATGAACAAAGGTCCTTTTGCAGGCTATCCCGTGGTGGATGTGAAATGTGTCCTTGTGGACGGCAGCTCGCACCCCGTTGATTCAAGCGACATGGCCTTCCAGCTCTGCGCCCAGATGTGCTTCAAACAGGCCTTCATGAAAGCCAGCCCTGTGCTGCTTGAACCTGTGATGAAGGTCGAAATCAACACGCCTGACGACTATATCGGCAATGTGACTGGCGACATCAACAAGCGCCGTGGCCGCATTGAGGCGATGAGGCGTTTCCGCAAAGGCTCGCAAAAGTTGGATGCTTTTGTCCCGCTGATGGAGATGTTCGGCTATGCCACCGTCTTGCGCAACCTCACCTCTGGCCGCGCCAACTACTCGATGGAGTTCCACCAGTACATGCCGACGCCAAAGGACAAGCAGGAAGAGATTGTTAAGATGCGGAACGAGAAGGAGTGATTTTGATAGCACTTTTGGTATAACACTTTATTGTGCTTAAGTTCAACATAGAAGTGCAAGTGTTGAAACGAGGGCGCGACCCTTCACCGGCCCTCAAATTGCCGGTGTGAAGGGTCGGGGCCGACCCCTAAGCCGCAGCCGGGAATAGCAACACAAAAAAAGAGGAAGGGAGACC
>JBHACT010000057.1:0-23412 GCA_041854745.1 Candidatus Limimorpha sp.
GAAACACAACGACTCGCATAAGTTCGAGTCGGGCTTCATCAATGTGGAGATTGCCCAAAACGAAAGCGTGATGCTCAAATCGCTGTCGGGTCACCGCCTCGGCGTGTGGATTGCCCACGGCGAGGGCCGTTTCTACTTCCCCTGCTACCGCGACAAATACAAAATCGTGATGACTTATGGTCAGGACGAATATCCGGGCAATCCCAACGGCAGCGACTGGTCCACTGCGGCCATCTGCTCCAACGACGGTCGCCATCTGCCCATGATGCCCCACCTCGAACGCGCCTTCCTGCCTTGGCAGTGGGCCTTCTATCCCGACGAGCACAAAAACGACGAGGTCTCGCCTTGGATGGAGGCCTTTGTGAATGCGAGGAAGTGGGTGGAGGAGAATAAAAGTAGATGATGTTTCTTACCGAATTACTTTCTCAAACTCTGCAACATCAACGATGTGACAATTGTTGATTACTTTGAGTACCAATAAGTCTTGATCCCCAGTGACTAAATAATCAACATCAGCTTCGATGGCCAAGGCAAGCAAATAATCATCGGCTTTATCTCTACAAAGTTGAACGGTTTGGTTGGGATTAGATGTTTCGCCTATCAATTGAAGAAATTCCATAAGAGAATCAACATCTTTGGCTCGGAAATACTTTTTGAATTTCGGACGAGAGGTAACATCGCGGATCTCGGCAAGTAGTTCATCGCATACAATTAGTTCGATTTTCTCATCGCTCAATACATCGACAAGTCGATGTAGGTGGCGTCCGATGAGAAAGCTGATCCAACAATTCGTATCAATTACAACCCGATTCTTGTTCTTTTCTGGCATATCGTTCTTGTCTGACAGCTTTTACTTCGGCTAAAATATCCTCTTCTGAAATTTCTTCTGTGCGGAAAACATCAAGGAAATAGTCTAGTTCAGCGCGGATGCTTTGGCGGGTAAGTGCCTTGCCAAGTTTCAATTGAGACCGCACAGGCATTTGCTGTAGGAGTAATAAAAGTTGGTCGTAACTGATGTCAATGGTCGCATTCATAGTGGAATCTGAGTTTATTGCTGCAAAAGTAGCAACAAATTCCTAAATGTATAGGGAGATTTTGGAATAATTTTCGAAAAATCAACTTTTTTTTCTTGCACGAAAGAAATTATTCAGATGTTTTGGTGAAACGAAAAACTCCGTTGTCTCAAAACTTGGCGCTCCCGATGCTGCGACAGATGGTGGCATTGCTTACAACAACTATTCTTTTGCTGCTCAAATGTTGATGGTTCTATTTGATGATAAAGATGAAGTGAAAGTGTTGTGAAGTCGAGTTATACTTCTGAGTTGGTTGGCTTTTTTTGCTTCGTTTGGATTTTCGGGAAAAATTGTAATTTTGCAAATAATTAAGCTGTAAGTAGAGGGGCTATGTCCAAAGAAAAACCCAACAAAACCAACGCCTGCCGTATCCTCGACCAAAAAAAGGTGCGGTATGAGCTGATACCTTACGAGGTGGACGAGAACGACCTCGGGGCGCAGCACATCGCCGACCAATTGAACGAGGATATTGATCAGGTGTTCAAGACTTTGGTGCTGAAAGGCGACAAGACCGGGCATTTTGTCTGCGTCATCCCGGGCAACAACGAACTCGACCTGAAGAAGACCGCCAAAGCCACGGGCAACAAAAGCTGCGACCTTATCCCGATGAAGGAGCTGCTGCCCCTGACGGGCTACATCCGTGGTGGCTGCTCGCCTGTGGGCATGAAAAAACAATTCCCGACCTTCATCCACGAGACTTGTGAGCTGTTCGACTACATCTATGTCAGTGCGGGAGTGAGGGGCTTGCAGTTCAAGCTCAGTCCGCAGGATCTGATTCAGGTGTTGGACATGACCGTTGCCGATTTGACCATTTTTGAACTCCGACAGCAATGAGGTACACCATCTGCAAATCCACTCCGGCTGACCTGCCGACCATCCTCAGCCTCCGCGATCAGGCACGCGAAATTATGCGCAGCTACGGCAATATTTTCCAATGGCCCGACGGCTATCCCCGCGACGATATGTTTCAGAAAGACATTGAATTGGGCGGAAGTCATGTCATGCTCAACAGTTCGGGAGCAATTGTCGGCACTTTTGCTCTCTTGCCCAGCCCTGAGGTAACCTACAATGTCATTTACGAAGGCCAATGGCTTGATGAACAGCCGTATCATGTCATCCACCGCATTGCCAGCACGCCCGAATCACACGGCGTATTGGACGCCATCTTGGGCTATTGCGAAGCCTTGGTGCCCAACATCCGCATCGACACGCACGAGGCCAACATCATCATGCGCAAGGGCTTGGAGCGCCACGGCTACCATTACTGCGGCATCATCCACCTCTTGAACGGCGACGAGCGGCTGGCGTTTCAGAAAAATGTTGGACAGAGAAAGACATAGTGCCTATACCCAAGAAAAAAATAAAGGTGTGAGGTTATTTATTATTTAAAACCGATTGCAGTTCAGGCTTTTTTGTTAACTTTGCCGCGTAAACCATACTTAGCATGGAGAGGAAGTTTCTTACTGAAGACCAAGTGCGTGACAAGGCCAAGTTGATTTTGGGCTTAGAAAACACTGAGACCGCCCTCTCGGGTGTGGGTCAGATTACGACTTTCAATCAGTTGGGTTTTAAGGGTATTAGCGACAAGCCTGATGGTTGGTATCTGCCCAATGAAACAGCGTTTCCAGCGATGATTTTGGAAACAAAGGCTGAAAATCATGCTTTTACTGAAAAAGATCGTCTGGAGTTACAGAAGAATTGCGGGATATGCCATAAGAAATATGCTCATGTCATCGGAGTTTTATACAATGGTGACGATGTGGAGGTGTATCAGGACGGGATGAGGGTTGAAACAGGTGCGATGTTGCTGAACAAGGAAGCTTATCTTAGTTTGTTCCAACAAAATAGTATCGACAAAAAGAGCATATACCAACTCACAAAGAAAATCAACGATGCGCTGCATTTCGAGTTTGGTATCAAAAATTTGTATCACCGTATGATTTTCACCTCATGCACCTTGGTGGCTAAGCGTTTCGGTGCTATGCTGGTTCACAATATGAGGTGGGAGCTTTTTCATGCCTCCATCAAGGCGACACTGGAAACCTCTCTGCAAGCTGATTTGGAACGAAATGCCAAACTCCAGATATTAATTGACATTTATTCCAACATCCAAGTCAATACAGCACCTCGTCAACAATCCATAAATGACTTCATTGACAATGTATCTAAGATTTCGGACAACCTCAATTCCGACTTTTGGAACGGAGAGGATGTTATGGCCATTTTTTTCAATGAGTTTACTCGCTACAAAGGTAAGTCAGAGCAGGGACAGGTGTTCACTCCCGACCATATTACCTCGTTAATGTACCGAATGATAGAAGTCAGCAAGGATTCTGTCGTACTTGACGCCGCTTGTGGCTCAGGCGCATTTTTGGTCAAGGCCATGTGTAACATGATTAAAGAGTCGGGAGGTATCAGGTCTTCACAGGCCACCGCAATCAAGTACCATCAACTTTATGGTATCGAGTTTGACAAAGAGATCTACGCATTAGCTTGCGCTAATATGCTGATCCATAAGGACGGAAAGACCAACTTGGCCTTATTAGATAGCCGAACAGAGGATGCTGCTAATTGGATGCAGTCGAAGCCGATAACCAAGGTGCTGATGAATCCACCTTTTGAAAACAAATATGGCTGTCTTGACATTGTATCGAATGTGTTGCGTAGCGTTGACATAGGAACACAATGTGCATTTATCTTGCCTGACAACAAATTGGAGAAAAATCCATCGGCCACCAAGAAACTGTTAAAGCATAACCGTTTGGAGAAAATCATCAAGTTGCCCAAAGATACATTCCAAAGCGTGAGCATGACCACTTCGGTGTTTGTGTTTACCGCTGGCATTCCCCAAAACGGAAGAAGTATTTTTGCCTGCTACATTGCTGATGACGGATTGGAAACGGTTAAAAATCAAGGCCGGCAGGATACAAAGAACCGTTGGCCTGAGATTGAAGATTTTTGGATGGATGTTATTCAAAAGCAAAGTGGGAGTGATACAATACAATGGATCGACCCGAGCAAGTCCATTCGATATAAAGAACCCATTGAACCATTAGAAATTACGGAAGCCGACTTTGTGAGAAGTGTACTGCACCATATCCTTTATAAAAAAGGCATTGATGAGAAGGACTTCAAAGAGCAAGCTTTGAATAAAGTGCTTTACAACGATGACATTCCTGAAGATTACGAGAAGTTGATTAACATTCGCAAAAGCAAGGTCAGTATTGATACTTCTGAGTGGAAGCCTTTTGAGTATCAAAAGTTATTCCGTATAGAAAAAGGCGAAAGGTTAACTAAGGCTGATATGGTGGAGGGAGGCTATAATTACATCGGTGCATCTGCTTTCAACAATGGTATTACTGCACATATTGGTAACACCGATCATTTGCATCAAGGCAATACAATAACAGTTTGCTACAACGGCTCCATCGGATCGGCTTTTTATCAAGAAGAATCTTTTTGGGCTTCAGACGATGTAAATGTGTTTTATCCGAAGTTCGACATGGATCTTTACATCGCTCTATTCTTCGTTTCTCTTTTCCGAAAGGAGGGCGTCCGCTACCAGTTTCTTGATAAATGGACCCTCGACAAGATGAACGAAACCACTGTATTGCTTCCTTGCGACAGCGAAGGCAGACCCAACTGGAAAGAAATTAGGGGTTTCATTCTAGGGATATACAAGAAGATGGTTTAAGCTTCCTCAATCAATATTCTCAATGATCTTGTCTTCCTCGCTCAGGTTGGGCACAAGCCGCTGTATGGGCTTGTAGCGGTAGAAGAAGCGGATGGCGACGACACGCACGACGGTATAGGCGGGGATGGCCACCAGCATTCCGACAACGCCACCGATGTGCCCCGCTAAGAGCAGCACGATGAAAATCTCCATAGGATGCGCCTTGATACTTGTCGAGTAGATGAGGGGCTGGTAAACAAAGTTGTCAATCAGCTGCGCGGCCAGCATGATGATAAGGATAATCAGGGCGAACAGCCAGATGTTGACATCCAAACCGGCGCCTGTGCCAAGCTTCAAGACAATGCCGAAAACAACGGCGATGACTTCGCCGATGAGCGGCCCGACGTATGGAATCACATTGAGCAGTCCGGCAATGAACCCAATGCCGATGGCATAACTGAAATCGAGGCGGGCGATGAGCCACAGACCCAAGAAGTCGACCAAGGCCACCCCAAGCATCTCAATAAGCAGTCCCACAAAATAACGCGACAACAGTTGCTTGATTTCACTTAGCGTTTTGCTCAAGGTCAATTCGTGCTTGTCGGGGACGAGGGCACAGACGATTCTTTCAAACAAGCCGTCTTCCTTGATGAAGAAAAAGGCAATAAAAACTACCGAAAAAATGGCGACGACGGCACCGGTAACTATCGATGCCACCGAGCCTACAATGCCGCTTACTTGGCTGAAACTCACCAATTCTTTGAGCTTTCCCAAGAGCAGGGCAGTGATGTCGAAGTCGGGGTCGAGGTTGGGGAACAGCCCGACAATCCATTCGTTTACTTTTTCGATAGGGTTGGAACTGAAGTTTGCGTTGTCGCTGATGGCCGAGGCATCGCGTATGATGTTGGAAACCAAAGGGATCATCTGTGTGATGAGCAAGGCTATCAAGGCCATGATGAGCAAGATGGTGATGATGGCCAGCAGCCAGTTGGGAGCTGCTTTCCCCTTGATCTTGATTTTTTTCAATAATTGCATGAAAGGACGCCCGATCATCGAAACCACAAAGGCCACGATGATGTAAATGAGGACATTTTTGAAGTACCAACACAAAGCCAAGATGGCGGCCAAGCCTCCCAATTTGATGATGTAACCCGCTAATTTATCGGTGTTTCTCTCGTTTTCCATAACGCTGCCTTTTGATTTGAGATGACAAAATTAGCATTTTTTCGTTCTTTGTAGACAATTTTTGATATTTTTGCGTTTTCTTTAATAAGTCTCACCTAATCCTTTAATCTCATCCCGATGAAACGAACACATTTTATCTTATTGTTGCTGCTTTCCCCTTTTGTCCAACTGTTTGCTCAGGTGCATGCCCCGAAATTTTCGGCTCCCGACAGCCTTGAACTTGACGACCAGAGAATTCATGACCCGAAATCGGGCAAGGCAGTGGTGGAAGAGTCGATGGTGATGGAGATGCTTGATTTGATAAGCTCCATCGGCATGACGAAAGATGTGTATCTCGACATCGATACGGCCGTCTGGAATAAGTATGGTTTTAATAGAAGCGAGGTGCCAGCCTATGCCGACAGCGTTTATGTGAACCGTATCCAGAAACTGGCACGCGAGACAACCATTCCGCTGACATTCAACTCTCATGTCAAATCGTTCATCGATTTGTATGCCAACCGTCGCCGTCAGCAGACGAGCCGCATGTTGGGCCTTTCCTATGTTTATTTCCCGATGTTCGAGGAGTATCTCTCCAAATACAATCTTCCTTTGGAACTCAAATACTTGGCTATGGTGGAGTCGGCCCTCAATGCCACTGCGGGATCGAAGGCGGGCGCCAAAGGGTTGTGGCAGTTCATGAGAGGCACGGGCATCGAATACGGCTTGAATGTGAGTTCACTCATCGACGACCGCTTCGACCCCGATAAGGAAACCGATGCCGCCTGCCGATACCTCAAGAACCTCTATGCACGCTACGGCGACTGGTTTCTCGTGCTGGCCGCTTACAACTCGGGCCCGGGCACTGTCAACAAGGCCATCATTCGCGCCGGCGGTGTCAAAAACTACTGGGCCATCTGGCCTTACCTGCCCACCGAAACCCGTGGTTATGTGCCGGCCTTCATCGCCGTTACCTATGTCATGAACTATGCCCCAGAGCATAACCTCTTTCCCATGGATCCGGGTCTGCTGCTTCATGGTACCGACACCGTGTTGGTGCGCGACCGTGTGGGCTTCGACCAAATCAACGAGTGTATTGGCGTGCCCATGAACGACCTCGTTTTCTTCAACCCCCAATACATCAAACGCATTATCCCCGGCACCAAGGAATATCCGTATGTCCTGCGTATGCCCACCAAATACACCCTTCGCTACACCCAAATGGAAGACAGTATCTACTCCTACGCGAGCAAGGCCGAAAAAGCCCGTGAAGTCATTGACATTAAGGCGGAAAATACGAGCGACAGCTTCGTCCATGTGGTCAAGAAAGGCGAGAGCCTCGGCAGTATTGCCAGGAAATATCATGTTACCGTGTCGAACATCAAGAAATGGAATAACTTGAAGCGCGAGACCATCCATGCCGGGCAACGCCTTACCATCTACCGTTCGGGTGGCCCTAAGGCACAGGTGAACAAAACCACCACAAGCAGCGGCAGCAAGAAACCGTCATCGGTCATGACCCACACCGTAAAGAAAGGCGAGACCCTTAGTTCCATCTCAAGGAAATACGGCTGCACCGTCAACGACTTAAAGAAATGGAACGGCCTGAATAGCAACACCGTTAAAGTAGGTCAGAAACTGAAAATCAAGAAATAACCGGATCCGCAAGCACTTGCTTGCACCCAAAAACAACAAGCCATGAAAAACTGTCTGAAAATCGTAGTCGCCATCCTGCTCGTCGGTATGATGGCCTCCTGTTCCGAAGAATCGAAGATGTCAAGAAAGGACCGCTCTGTGGGAGGCACATCGGAAATTTTGGTCATCACTCAAAACCCTCAACAATGGGACGGCACCATTGGCGACTCGCTCCGCCATTTCTTCATGAAAGCCCAATACGGACTGCCTCAGCCGGAACCGTGCAACTCCTTGGCCCACATCAACGCGGAAGCCTTCTCCGATATGTTCAAGAAACATAAGTGTATCATTCAGGTGGAAATCGACCCCAGCCTGCAACAGGCTGTGGCCAAGACCACCGTCGACTTTTGGGCAGCCCCGCAGCGTTGCGTGAAAATCAGTGCGCCCGACATCGCCTCTTGGGTCGACCTGTTCGATAAGCAGAAAGAGGTTTACAAACAGTGGTTCGATCAGGTGGAACGCGACCGCATCATGACCGTGTTTCGCCCCAGCAAGGACGACGCCATTGCTAAAGCTATCGCTGAGAAGTTCGGCTTCACGCTGACCGTTCCAAAAGGTTTCTACATCGCCAAGAACGAACCCGACTTTTTGTGGCTCCGCAAGGAACTGGAACGCTCAAGCGCCGGCATCGTCATCTATCAGACAGCCTACCGCGACACCCTTCAGTTTGAGGCCAAGGCACTCCTTTCGATGCGCGATCTGATGATGGGACAGCATATCCCTGGTCCCTCAGAGGGGTCCTATATGGGCACTGAGACGGAGTTCGTGCCGCCCGTGGTAACCACCGCAAGCAACTATCCAGCCGGATATGCCAAGGAAATGCGTGGCATGTGGAAGGTTTACAATAACTATATGGGCGGACCTTTCGTTTCCTACACCTTCGCCGACAACCGCACAGGCCGCCTCGTTACCATTGAGGGCTTCTACTACGAACCCAACCAGAAGAAACGCGACGCCTTGTTGCAGCTTGAGTCGATTGCTTATAGCTTGAAGTTCGCCGACCCCGAAGAGTAGTGCCCATACCGGTCTCCCATGTCATTTTTTCCGGTAGGTGATTACCACCTCTCCGAGCGGCGAGTTCGTCTGAGTGACGATTTGTTCCTCTTTCCATTGTCCGAAGACAACCCCTTCGAGGAGCAAAGTCCCATCGCTCATGAGGTTGAGCCTGCCTTGTGATGTTTCGTTCAATCCATTGAAAATCAGTGTGGAATCTTTGGTGATGGTGATAATGTTCAGTCTCTCCATCTCGCCTATCTGTTTCACCAGTCCGGGAGTACTCCGCCGTTCGTCGAATTGAACATTCACCTTATCGACAGTCCATGTGCCGATAAGGGAATGCGTTTTTGGTGTGCAGGCCCAAAACAAAGCGGCCAAGCATAGGAAAAAGACAATGGTCGGTTTTTTCATGGCATTCAAATCTGAGGCAAAAGTATGGAAAATTGTTGAATTATTGGGTTTTGAATCTTGAAATTCCCTTATCTTTGTCGGCACAAAACACAATGTTTTTATGGTGGACAATCGTTTGCAATGGTTCAAGACGGAGGAGCGTGAGGGGAGGACTTGTGTCTTCGACCCTTTGCGCCGCCGTTTTGTCGCGCTGTCGCCCGAGGAGGAGGTGAGGCAGAAGGTGTTGTATCTTCTGGTAGAACACCTTGAAGTGCCAGCGGGTCTTGTGGCGGTGGAGTATTCGCTGAAGGTGAACGACATGGACAGGCGTGCCGATGCTGTCGTCTTCGGTACAGAGGGGCGTCCTCTGATGGTGGTGGAGTGCAAGGCTTCGGCGGTAATGCTCACCGAGGCCGTCCTCGATCAGGCCGTGCGCTATCATTCTGCGCTGAGACCCAGCTATTTGCTGCTTACCAATGGTGTCACCACTTACTGCTTCAAGGCCGAAGGTCAGGCCCTGCTTCCCCTCGACCATCTCCCCAGTTATGACGAGATGAAAGCGAGTTGTAGTTAAGCAGCAAAGGTGAACAACAGGTTGCCGAAGAAATTCCACAGCGTGGAGGCACCCACGGCAAACACCTTGCTCAGATAGAAGTTCCACTTCAGCTTGCCGTTGAGCAGCCACACGGTGAAGGTGTCGATACCCAAACCCACCAACGAGATGCCGAAATACTTCATGTATTCCACCCCAATTTGCGGATTGCTGCTCTCGAAGGTCCAGATACGGTTGAGGAGGTAGTTGGCCGAGGCTGCGACGATAAAGCCCAGCATGTTGCTCAAGTATTTGTTCCACTTGAGCCATTCCTTGCAGACAAAGGTAACACCAAAGTTGACAAACACACCCGACAGTCCAACCACGCCAAACTTCATGAATTTCATAAAGATAGCGCGGTCGAGTCCTATGGCTAACAGGTTTTTCATCGCTTTTGAATTGACTTGCAAAAATAGTCAATAATTTGAAAGATTTCTTACCTATGAAGATAATCCCAAACAAAAATCCTATATTTGCAAAAAAATCCGATGATGAACGCGGTAAAAGTCATCTCTATCGAAGCATACGACTACCCTCTGCCCGAGGATCGCATTGCCAAGTATCCCTTGCCCGAACGCGATATATCGAACCTCTTGGTATTGAAAGACAACGAGATATGCAAGTCGCAGTTTAAGCATATCGGCGATTTTCTACCCAAGGGAGCCTTGCTGGTCTTCAACGAGACCAAGGTCATTCGTGCTCGCCTACAGTTCCACAAGGCGACAGGTTCGCGTATCGAAGTGTTTTGTCTTGAGCCTGAGCGGGACTATCAGCAGGCTTTTGCTGCCGCTTCGCCCGTTCGATGGAAGTGCCTCATTGGCAACTCGAAACGTTGGAAAGGCGGTCCGCTCGAAATGCAACTGACCGTGGATGGCAAGCCCGTAACGCTGATGGCATGGCGCATTGCGCAAAATGACCAGTATGCCGACATCGAGTTCGCGTGGTCGCCTGAGAACCTCCCCTTCGCCTCGGTGCTCGAGGCTGCGGGCGAGACTCCCCTGCCGCCTTACCTGCACCGCGATGCGGAGCCTGACGACCGCAACCGATATCAGACCGTCTTTGCCCGTTACGACGGATCGGTGGCCGCGCCCACGGCGGGACTGCATTTCACCAAGCCGCTGATGGAAACCCTCCATGCCCAAGGCTTTGCCTTCGATGAGGTAACCCTCCATGTCGGGGCAGGCACTTTTAAGCCTGTCGCCACCGACACCATCGGCCAACATGCCATGCACTCCGAGACTATCATCGTGCGTAAGCCGCTGCTTGAAAACTTGATGGCGCACTTTGGAAAGCCCGTCATCCCTGTTGGCACCACCAGCACCCGAACCCTGGAAAGCCTCTATTGGATAGGTGTGTTGCTCAAAGAGCAAGGTACTGAACTGCGCCCGCTCCATGTGGAACAATGGTTCCCCTACGAGCCTCATGAGATGCTTTCGGCTACCGAGGCATTACAATGTGTTTTGACTTACCTTGACCTCCACGGCCTGACCCGCCTCGAGGCCACCACAGCCCTTATGATTGCACCTTCTTATAAAATGCGTGTCGTCACTGGGCTGATTACCAACTTCCACCAGCCCAAGAGCACCTTGCTGCTGTTGGTCTCCGCCCTCATCGGAGAGCATTGGCGCGAGTGCTACCGATTCGCACTCGACCACGGCTTCCGCTTTTTGAGTTATGGTGACAGTTGTTTGTTTTTGCCGTAATTTGTTTTATTGGTACGGTTTTTGTTTTTAGTTACGAAACATATTACCTTAAGTAAGTGTGCAAATTTAGTGTACAATTTTGCAAATGCAAGTATTTGATTATATTACTGTTACGATAGAAATAAATGTATGATAATTTTGAATAGTTACTTAACTTAAATCGTAATCAATATGAAAAAATCTATCGTTTTCGGAGCCCTAGCCATGTTTGCCGTGGGTGCCCTGAGTGTTCAGAATGTGAATGCTCAAAATCCTGTTCGGAAGAACCAAACCCAGAAAGAGACCGTGAAGCAGGACACGAAACAAGAGACTAAAAAGGCTTCACAGACCATCAACGATTCCAATGGCACCACCACAAAGAAAAACGCCATGAAGAAGGAGATTTCCATGAAGAAGGACATCAAGGCACAGAATAACAGTGCCAACAAGGAAGCTCATGGTAAGGACAAGCAGCTTTTCAGCAAGAAGAGCAATCAGAAGACCCCCATCGAGCCTCAGCCAAATGTCGCTCGTCCTAAATTTAAGGACGACACAAAAGTTGAGAAGAAAACTACTGGCACCAACAACAGATAATTAGGTGTTACAAAAAAAAACAGGTTCCCTTGGGAACCTGTTTTTTTATTTCTTTCGTCCTGAAAGCAACGCTGCATAGGCGCGGAGGTGCTTTTTCTTTTTTTCGGGCAGACCGACAGCCCCCAAGGCTTCGAAGGCCTTGAGGTCATATTCGAACATCACCTGTTCGACGGCCTCTTTCACATGCAAACGGTCGTAGATGGCCTGCACTTCCTCGATTTTCTCCACCTCATCGTGGTCAACGCGGAGGGTAAAGAGATGGGCGAGGCGTTTGCGGTCTTTTTCCGAAGCCAACTCCAAGGCCTTCAGGTAGAGGTAGGTCTTCTTGTTGTCGGCAATGTCGCCGCCATGACGCTTGCCGAACACCGCCACATCGCCGTAAAGGTCAAGAATATCGTCTTGTAGTTGGAAACTCATGCCCATGTTGATACCGAGGTCGTAAAGAAGTCGGATGTCGCTTTGCTCTGCGCCTGCCACCGTGGCACCCATCTGCAAGGCAGTAGCCAAAAGGACAGCGGTTTTCAGGCGAATCATTTCCAGATATTCGTCGATGGTTACGCTGGCGAGGGTTTCAAAGTTAAGGTCCATCTGTTGGCCTTCACAGATTTCGATGGCCACTTTGCCCAATTGTCCTGCAAGTTGGGCACCTGTCTTGGGTTTCAGCGCATATTGGAAAGCCAGGGCCAACATGGTGTCGCCGGAGAGGATGGCGATGTCGGCGTTCCATTTCTGGTACACTGTTTCCTTGCCGCGGCGCAATGGTGCCTTGTCCATGATGTCGTCGTGGATGAGGGTGAAGTTGTGGAAGGTCTCCAAGGCCAAAGCCGGCCAAAGGGCTTCCTGCCCGTCGCCATCAAAAAGGTCGTTGGCCAAGAGGCAGAGCATGGGGCGGAGGCGTTTGCCGCTTTGTAGTAGGGTGTAGGAGATGGGTTCGTATAACTCCTTCGGCTGTCCGTTAAAGTCGGTTTGTGCCATGAAATCGGCAAAATCCTGTTGCAGTTGCTTGATTTTTTCCATGAGAAGGTGATTTTGACCCACAAAAGTAAAGATTTCTTCCCGATTGAGCAGTTTTGGTGCAGTTTTTGTAGTTTTTTCTTGTTCAACAGATAGAAGAGAAACCATGAAATACCTCCGACTGATTCCCCTGTTGTTGCTTGGCGCAATGCTGACGGCCTGCAACACAACCAAGAAACTCTATGAAGCTCATGAATACGACCAAGTGATCCAACGCCTTGCGCCCGAAATTTGCGACGGCAACATGAACGCCCGTGACATCAATTATGTGGCGGTCTCCTACCACAAAGCCAATCAAGCCGACCATGAGCGCATTCAAGCCATGAAAGCCACGGGGCAACCTGAAGTATGGCCTGAGATCTACCAGCGTTATCTCAGCATGAAAGGCCGCAATGATGCCTTGGCCTGCTTTCCGAAGGAAGTCAAAAAAGGCATGAACTATGTGCCGCTCGACCTTGACGAGGATATGATGGTCGCCCGCAACAAGGCAGAGGCTTTTTTGGTGGCGAAAATCAATCAATTGCTTTCCACAGGAACGAAGGAAGACGGTCAGGAAGCGACGAAGTATTTTATCCAACTATGTAAGACCAATGAGGATAATCCAAATATTCTACGATATCGCTTGAGAACTTCCCTCTGTTTTGGCGATGCCGTGTTTGTTGGTTTCGGAAACGCAACCGATTATTCATTGCCGCAGGGGTTTAGGGCAACGGTGCTCGCCTTCGATGAAGGTGAGCTGCCCACCTACAATGAGTTTCATACAGAATGGGATAGGAAACTCTTTTATATGTATTCTGTAGGTGCCGTGGTAAAAGAAGTGATAGTTTCGCCAGTACGGCTTGATGAGGTTACATTTAAGGAGACCAATGGCGGAAAAGTTGTTGAGGTGACTGACCATTCGCAAAACAAGAGTGTAACGGTGAAGGGCTGTATAGTTTTTGACTGTGTGAGTTGTAGCATTCGGTCAGAGGATGATGAGGAAAAATGTTCCATCCCTTTTGAAGTAACCTCTACTTTCAAGAATGACTACACCACCATCAAAGGAGACCGCGAGGCCTATTCCGTGGAGACACTCAGTCGACTGGGCAGCAAGCCCGTACCCGTCCCGACGGACGAGAGCATGTTGATGGATGCGGCAAAGAAATTGAATGATTTGTTTGCGGCGGAATTAAAGAAATGACGGAACCCCGAAGGGGTGACAGCTTTCGAGGCGGGTGGTGTAAACCCCTGCCGATAAAAAACGGAAGAACAAAATGAATCCCAACGGGATGTTAGATTGAATCCCTGAACGCATACCGTTCGTCATATTTGACATGGTAGGCACCCAAAAACTGTTTGTATTCGTCGATGTAGGTCTGTTTGTTGTGATGAGCCTTCTGGTATTTGATATATTTTGCTGTTTTATCCAACACTGATGCGCTGACGCTGAATGCCCCGTATCATTCCTGCCACATAAATGGCTCATGATAAAAGTCCAAAGTATAACGAAGGGCAGAGGTATAATTGCCTATAGGCTGTCGCCTCTTTTGGGCTCGGATTGCACACGAATTAACCGTTGCATCACCGAGTCCATGATGCGTTCCAGCACCTCGGGCCGCTCCGTGTAATACTGCATGTTCTGAGCGAAAATGCTGTCCGTAATCCCATAATGCTCAAAGAGTTGGGTGTAATATCCCCGCGACATTCTGATGTAGTCTTTCGCCACGATTTTTGTCGTGTCGTTGGGGTCGCGTTCCCGTTCCTGTTTCTTTTGGTAGTTGATGTCGGATTCGATGACTTGTACATCGGCCATGATGTTGATCATCTCATGCTCGTTGAGCAAACGCTCAGGCATGAAACCTTTGTCCTTGCGACCGCAAGCCGAAAACAGGAGTAATACAATCAGTATGCGACTCAAACCTTTCATAGTGGGTCTTGTTTCAATCAAGCAAAAACTCCGTTATGACATGGTTGGATTAGTTGCCAACATCCGACAAGAATTTGATTCGCATGAGTCGGACTTCCTCCTCCTCGTATTCGTCTTCGCCCAACACGCGGAGGGCAGTCTGCACATTGTCGGATTCGGCTTCGTGGAAATAGTCGAGGATGTCCTCCCGGTGATAGACATCCACGTTTTCTTCTATGTAGTAGTTGATGTCGAGATGGGTGCCGCTGGAAACTATACTCTCTATTTCCGACAGCAGTTCGTCAAATTCCAAGCCTTTGCCGTAGGCGATGTCTTCCAGTGGGATTTTCTTGTCGATGTTCTGGATGATACCGATTTTTAGCGCAGAGTTGTTGACTACCGACTTCACTACCATGTCGTTGGGACGGGTGATTTCGTTTTCTTCCACATACTCTTTGATGAGTTTGATGAAAGGCTCGCCAAACTTTTCGGCCTTGCCAGCGCCCACGCCGGCGATTTGGGTCATCTCTTCCTTGCTGATGGGGTATTGGATGGCCATGTCCTCCAATGAGGGGTCTTGGAAGATGACGAAAGGAGGCAGGTTGTTCTGTTTGGCGATGGTCTTGCGCAGGTCTTTCAGCAGGGCAAAGAGGGCTTTGTCGGCGCCGCCGTCTTTGTTGGCGCCCATGGCAGCCATGGTCTCTGGGTCGTCGTCGTCAGAGTTTTCGTAGTCGTGGTCTTTGACGAGCATGATGGTGTAAGGCTTCTTGATGAAGTTCTTGCCCTCCTTGGTGATTTTCAAGATACCGTAGTTCTCGATGTCTTTCGACAGCAGCTTGTTGACCAAGGCCTGACGGATGACGGCGATCCAGTATTTTTCATTGTGCTCGTCGCCAGCGCCAAAGAACTCGTTGTTTTCTTGCTTGGCGGCCTTGATGTCGCCGGTGAGTTTGCCGGCCAGAAGCTCGGCGATGTGTTTGGTCTTGAAGAGCTGTTTGGTGTCTTCCACAGCTTCGAGGACGAGTTTAAGGTCATCCTTGCCGTCGAATTTTTCCTTGGGTGAGCGGCAGTTGTCGCACGCTCCGCAATTCTCCTTGTTATATTCTTCACCGAAATAGTGCAGCAGCAGTCTGTGTCGGCAAACCGCTGATTCGGCGTAGGTTACAGTCTCATTGAGCAGTTCGCGCGCAATCTCTTGTTCGGCGACATTCTTGCCTTTGTTGAACTTCTCCAACTTGTGTATGTCCTCATAGTCGTAGAAGGCGATGCAGTTACCTTCGCCGCCGTCTCGGCCTGCGCGGCCGGTTTCTTGGTAGTAGCCTTCAAGGCTCTTAGGGATGTCGTGGTGGATGACGAAACGCACATCGGGTTTGTCGATACCCATGCCGAAAGCGATGGTGGCTACAATGACATCGGCTTCCTCCATGAGGAACTTGTCTTGATTCTCCTTGCGTGTCTGGCTGTCGAGGCCGGCGTGGTAGGGCAGGGCGCGTATGCCGTTGACGGCCAAGGTCTCGGCCAGCTCTTCCACTTTCTTGCGGCTGAGGCAGTATACAATGCCCGACTTACCCGGGTTCTGCTTGATGTATTTTATGATGTCCTTGATGACATCCTTGGTTTTTGGCCTTACTTCGTAATAGAGGTTGGGGCGGTCGAACGACGACTTGAAGACCGTGGCGTCCATGATCTCAAGGTTCTTCATGATGTCGTTTTGCACCTTCACCGTGGCAGTGGCAGTCAGGGCGATGAAGGGGAGGTTGTCGCCGATGGCGTTGATGATGGGGCGCAGGCGGCGGTATTCGGGACGGAAGTCGTGGCCCCATTCAGAGATACAGTGTGCCTCGTCGATGGCGACGAATGAAATCTTGAGACCCCGCAAAAACTCGGTCGTCTCCTCCTTGGTGAGCGACTCGGGTGCCACATAGAGCAGCTTGGTCTTGCCACTTTTCAGGTCTTCCTTCACTTCCAGCAACTCTGCTTTCGAGAGCGACGAGTTCATCACATGAGCGATACCCAACTCGGTACCGAAGTTGCGGATCATGTCGACTTGGTTCTTCATCAGGGCGATGAGCGGCGAAACAACAATGGCCGTGCCTTTCGACATCAATGCCGGCAACTGGTAGCATAGTGATTTGCCGCCTCCCGTGGGCATCAGTACAAAGGTGTGGTTGCCACCAAGGATGTTTTTGATAATCTCTTCCTGATTCCCTTTGAACTGGTCGAAACCGAAAACATTCTTCAATAGCTTGTGAATCTCAAGGTCTGCTTTTTTTGCCATGACAATCTCCTTTTGGTATTGTTCGTTTTTTTGCGTTACTTTGCAATCTGTTTTGAAATACTGCGTTATTGCCAAAGAGAGTTTCTCCCTCTTTTCTGCATTGACAAAGTTATATCTTTTCACCAATACGGCGCAAGAATTTTTTGAAAAAAATGAAAAAAAACCAAGAAATAATCCGATTAGCTACTCAAATCATTGATAATGAGGCGAGTGCAATCAGTGGCCTAAAGGCAAAATTGGATGATGGTTTCGCTGAAATCCTGACTTTGATTCTTGAAAACAAGGGTAATCTTGTGTTTTCGGGGATCGGGAAGAGTGCCATCATCGCCCAAAAAATCACTGCCACGATGAATTCGACGGGCACTACGGCAGTGTTTATGCATGCCGCCGATGCCATACATGGCGATTTGGGCATCGTTCGCGAGGACGACATCGTAGTTGTCCTCTCCAAGAGCGGTGAGACACCTGAAATCAAGATGTTGGTGCCACTCATCAAGCTTCGGGGAAATAAAATCGTGGCTATGGTGGGCAATCGCCTGTCGTATCTTGCTTCGCAGGCCGATTTCATCCTTGATGTTACCGTTGACGAGGAGGCCATTCCGGGCAGCTTGGCACCCACGAGCAGCACGACGGCGCAACTCGTCATGGGCGATGCGCTCGCATTAATATTAATGAGGTGTCGCGGCTTCTCGACAGACGACTTCGCCAAGTTCCATCCCGGCGGTGCCTTGGGCAAGCAACTCTATCTCCGCGTGAAAGACCTGTATGTCAACAACGAACGGCCCGAAGTGGCCCCTGACGACAGCCTCACCCGTGTCATCATCGAGATGACCCACAAACGTTTGGGCGCCACCGTGGTGATACAGGAGGGGCGGCTGCAGGGTATCATCACCGATGGTGACTTGCGCCGAATGCTGATGAAATACCCCAACATCGAGCAGGTGAAGGCCGCACAAATCATGACCTCCAACCCCAAGACCATTGATGCCGAGGCCTTGGTGGTCGACGCGCTCCACATCATGCGCGAGAAAAGTATTACCCAGCTGCCTGTGGTTCATGATGGCAGATACCAAGGTATCATACATTTGCATGATATATTAAAAGAAGGAATTTTCTAATGCTGTAGAGGCGCATTGTTTTGTGGCTTTACAAATTACGGATAGCAATGAAATTAAGGACAGAAAATCTGGTGAAGAAATACGGTCAGCGCACCGTTGTCAACAATGTAAATGTCGAACTTGAACAAGGTGAGATTGTTGGTCTGCTGGGCCCCAACGGAGCGGGCAAGACGACCACATTTTATATGGTGGTGGGGCTCATCAAGCCTTATTCCGGCAAGGTCTTCCTTGAGAATCAGGACATTTCTGACTTGCCCATGTATCGTCGCGCCCAAATCGGCATAGGCTATCTGGCGCAGGAGGCCTCGGTGTTTCGTCAGATGTCGGTGGAAGACAACATTGCCTCGGTGATGCAGTTCAAAAAAGGACTGACCAAGCAACAACAGAGCGAGAAGCTTGAAAGCCTGCTTGACGAATTTGGCTTGCAGCATGTGCGCAAGAGCAAGGGCATACAGCTCTCAGGTGGTGAGCGACGCCGCACCGAGATTGCCCGTGCCTTGGCCGTCAACCCCAACTTCATCCTTTTGGATGAGCCTTTCGCCGGTGTCGACCCCATTGCCGTCGAGGACATCCAGCGTATCATCTTCAAGTTGAAGCGGAAGAATATCGGCGTGCTCATCACCGACCACAATGTGCATGAGACGCTCTCCATCACCGACCGCGCCTACCTGCTCTTCGACGGAAAGGTGCTGATGTCGGGCTCGCCTGAGCAATTAGCCGCTGACGAACATGTCCGCGAGGTATATCTCGGACATAATTTCATTTTGCACAAGAAAGAATTGTAAGGTTCGAGCAAGAGAACCGGTGTTTTGCGAAATTACAGAAATAAATTTCTATCGTCCTTTCTGTTGTTCCACAACAAAACGATGACGATTTCAGTTTCAAGGACACAATAGAAAACTCTTGTGAGCTTGGAATGAAGTACACGTAATGGCATTCCATTGAAAAGGTATTGTGTTTCAGAAGTGCCCAATTCGGGAAATTCAGCTAACAAGTCAATGCGGTGAATAATATCATCATAAACACGCAAAGCGGTATTTCTCCCATGTGTGTGGAGGATATAACTGATGATGGCTGCCAGCTCGTCTTCTGCCGCTTTTAGCCAATGGATTTTTCTCATGCCATCATTGCTTTGATGCGAGCTTTTGCCTCATCGTGGGAGACCTTTTCCGCAGTGTCGTCTGCAATGCTTTGCAAACGCTCGGCGAGAAGTCTTTCCGCTTCCTCTTCGGTATAGCAACAGGGCGGCGTTGTGGTATCTTTTTCTTTTGGAGTCACCAATTCCATGGCGAACTGCCTCACTTTTCGAGTAAGCTCCTCAGGTGAGAAATTGCCGTAATTGGGCAGGTTGATGTTGATAGATACTCCGTTCATGTTGAATTCCTTTTTCTTACTGACGGCAAAAATAACAACATTTTCCAAAATGGAATGAATAAGACGGAAAAAACTTATGGAGGGATAGGCAACAAATTCTATTCCGCCATTCTATTGCCAAAGCAAATCGACAGTATAATGTAAAGCACCATAACGAAAGGCAAGGCTGCTAAACGGAAAATGGCAAAACCCACAACGGCCACGAGCAGGAAAATCCACCTGACCTCATTGCCTTTCCATCGTGCCGACTTCATCTTGAACGAGAAGAAATGCAAACGGCTCACCATCAGGAAGGAGAAAAACAAAGTGATGCCGAGGCAGGCCCAATAGCCCAAAACGCCATCGGTGAGGTGGCCCACTTGCGCGAGCGCCAAGGGCAGCGAGGCGATGAAGATGGCCATGCCCGGCGCGGGCAGACCGCGGAACATGGTCTTCTGTGTGGCGTCAACATTGAACTTGGCCAATCGGATGGCCGAAAACACGGGCAGCAGAAAAGCCAAGCAAGGCAACACGCTGATACCAAACAGACTGACATCGGGCAGGTCGGAGGCGCGGCTCATCAGATAGAACATGACGAAGCCGGGCGCGACACCTGACGAAACCACATCCGACAACGAATCCAAGTCGGCGCCGATGGGCGAATGCGCGTGAAGCGCTCGCGCGGCAAAACCATCGAAGAAATCGAAAAGCCCCGCCACGAAAATCATGAGGGCTGCCTTGACGGGCATATCCATGGCGACAAAAAGAATAGAAAAGCAGCCCGAAACAAGGTTGCCGCAGGTGAGGGCGTTGGGGATGTGTGGCTTGATGTTCATATAAGCATTTTTCTGCACCACAAAGGTAGTTTATTTTTCATCATGCTCCGAAAAACTTGCGGAAAAGCTTTATTTTTGCAGAAAATATCGATAGCATCCATGCAGCACCAATATTATTCTTTGCAGAAGGTCGCCGATATCGTCAACGGGCAGTTGATAGGAGGAGTGCCGGAGCGTAAAATCCGTGACCTTCTGATCGACAGCCGTCACTTGTCGGATGCCGACCATGCTTTGTTTTTTGCCTTACAGAGCCACCGTAACGATGGCCATAAGTATGTTGAGGACCTGTATGAAAAAGGAGTTAGGGCCTTTGTGGTGGTGCGCCAGCCCGAAAAGCCCTGCCCGGGTGCCTCGTTTGTCGTCGTACCCGACACCCTGAAAGCTTTGCAGGCCTTGGCTTCCTACCATCGTCAGCAGTTCGACATCCCCGTTGTCGGCATTACGGGCAGCAACGGCAAGACCATCGTCAAGGAATGGCTTTACCAGATGTTCAGCCCCGACTACAGCATTGTGCGCAGCCCCAAGAGCTACAACTCACAGGTGGGTGTGCCTCTGTCGGTATGGCAGATGAACGAGAACAACGAGATGGCCATCTTTGAGGCCGGCATTTCCGAGCCTGATGAGATGATGGCACTGCAAGACATCATCCGCCCTACCATCGGGGTGTTTACCAACATCGGACAGGCCCACGAGGAGAACTTTATCAACCACGCTCAAAAGGTGGGGGAAAAGATGAACCTTTTCACTAAGGCCAAGGCACTCGTGTATTGCATGGATTATTCCGATATACAACAAGTTGTCATCCGTTCGGGCATGGTATCGAAAGTGAAGCTGTTCACATGGAGCCGCAAGTTCGATGAGGCAGACCTCTTCGTCAAGGAGGTCGTAGAGGATGAGAAGCAAAGCCATGTGCAATGCCGTTACCAAGGCATGTCCTTATCGTTCACGATTCCCTTCACCGATGCGGCATCCATCGAGAATGCCATACACTGTATCGCTGTCGGACTGCTGATGGAAATGAGCCCTGAACTCATCGCCAACAGGCTCTTGTCGCTCTCCACCGTCGCCATGCGCCTTGAAATCAAGGCGGGCATGAACAACTGCACCATCATCAACGACTACTACAACTCCGATATCAACTCACTTTCCATCGCGCTGGATGTGATGAGACAACAGCACCAGCACCAGCGCAATGCGGTCATCCTGTCCGACATACTGCAAAGCGGGCGCAACGACATGGACCTTTATGCCGAAATCGCCCAGCTACTGAAAGCCAAAGGTGTCGATATGCTGATCGGTATTGGCGAGGGCATTTCACGCCAAGCCAACAAGTTCGACATGGAAAGTCATTTCTATCCCAATGTGGGCGACTTCTTGGCGCATTTTCCCTTCTCGAAGTTCCACAATCAGACCATCTTGCTCAAAGGTGCCCGCGCCTTCGAGTTCGAACAAATAGGCATGGAGTTGCAGGAGAAGGCACATGAAACCGTTCTCGAAATCAACTTTAGCAATTTGGTGAACAACCTCAACCATTTCCGTTCCATAATCAAGCCCGAGACCAAATTGATGGTGATGGTGAAGGCTTTCGGCTATGGCAGCGGCAACTTGGAGGTTTCCAATGTGTTGCAATTCCATAATGTCGACTACCTGACCGTGGCCTTTGCTGATGAAGGGGTGGAACTACGCCGCGCAGGCATTAACCTGCCCATTATGGTGATGAGTCCCGAGGCGAACAGCTATGACAACATCGTCAAATACCGCCTTGAGCCTGAGGTGTTCAGCTTCCGCAACTTAGAGTTCATTGAGAAGGCGATAGAAAACCTCGCCCTTCCTGAAGCGCACCCCTTGAATGTGCACATCAAGCTGGACACGGGCATGCACCGTCTGGGCTTTTCCAACGACGAGTTGCCCGAGCTCATCTGCCGTATCAAGTCCAACCCTATGTTGCATGTGAGGAGCGTGTTCTCGCATTTGGCCACGGCCGACAATCCCGCCGAGTCCGAGTTCACCCTCAGCCAGATCCACAGTTTTGAGGCGGGTAGCCGGATGATTGTGGAAGCCTTTCCGTATAAGGTGCTGCGCCACATCCTCAACACAGCGGGCATCTCGCGTTTCCCACAATACCAGTTCGACATGGTGCGTTTGGGCATCGGACTTTACGGCGTGTCCACTACCGAAGCCGACAAGGGTTTGTTGAAGCCAGTGGTCTCGCTTAAGACCACCATCAACCAGATCAAACACATTCCGGCGGGTGACAGTATCGGCTACAACCGACACGGCCATGCCGACAAAGACATGCGTATCGGCATCGTGCCCATCGGTTATGCCGATGGCCTTTCGCGCCTCTTGGGCAACGGTAATGGGAAGTTTTATGTGAATGGGCAACAGGCAGCCGTAGTCGGCGACATCTGCATGGACATGTGCATGATCGACCTGACTCAGGTGGAAGCTGCCGAAGGCGATACGGTGGTCATCTTCGACGCTGAGCACGACATCGCCGACATTGCAAAGGCTTGTCAGACAATCCCTTACGAAATCATGACACATGTCTCACAAAGGGTGAAGCGCGTGTATTATCAGGAGTAAAAACGATTTTTTGCTGCAGGTTTTAAAGATTTTGGATTGTGAAAAAGCAGGGTTGACATTGTCATTTGGATATATTAAGAGAGTCAGGGGGATTAACACACACATAAAACTCTCTTTACCAATGTCTTCCCCGCCACCTCACGCCCCCACTGCCACTTTACGTCATTGCGAGCGAAACGCAGTGGAGCGAAGCAAAAGTCCCCCTTCCAAAGGGGGCTAGGGGGATTAAAACAGCCTCTCCCCACGCGCCGCCTCGCGCCATTGCAAGCAGAGCAAAGCTAAGCGAAGCAGTCCACCCCTTCCTTTCTCCTTGATGAGAAAGAAACAAAGAATCAAGGCCGACATCATCGGCCCCCCACACAGCCGTCTAAAGGCCTGACCCTCAGGTCGCGGAGTGGTTTCAGAGAAACCAAACGGCAAGCGCCGCTCCGTGAGGGTCAAGCCTTTAGCCGTCTCTTGCGGACGCTTCCCCGCATGTCGGCC
>JBHACT010000058.1:0-10462 GCA_041854745.1 Candidatus Limimorpha sp.
CAGCAAAATTTGGAACAGCAAAACTTATTCGACAGGCAGGGCTTGCTTTTTTAATAGGAGGATAGAAATTTTTTATCTTCTGTTTATCAATAATATACAAGCAGATTAGTCGATTAACCGAGTTTTATCGGACAACAATGAAATGATTTATAAAACTCAGGTTTTGCAAACTCTGTCAACCCCCCTTTTTCTTGGCTGTAGGCCTTGTCGGGAACGACAAATGGTCGTGAACCAATCTCAAGTTGTTCCAAATGACTGTGTGCTATACTATTATAACTCACAGGGATTTCCAATTCCATTCGCATTGCCGAACTTTTTTGGTAAGTTGCTTTATCACTATCGGTTATGCAGACCGCTGAATTAATATCCAAAACATCAAGCAAAGCTGATTTGGCGTTGTGGCACAATTCCTTTATCATCCATTGTCCATTGGCAAACACAGCCCCTGAATAGTTAAGGTTCATAAACTTTGTATCGGGATAAACTTCATCGATCATACTCTGCAAAGATGTTTCTTCCAATAACTTGCCATCAGGCAACACCTCAAAACTTTTCTGCAAGACATTCATGTCGTAAGGCAAGGCTTCTTTCTTGTTTTCAGGATTTTGTATCACATAAATATCTTTGTATTTGCCAATGGTTTGGTCTGTGCGTTTTCGGTTGATGCGCCCAAAACGCTGGATCAACGCATCAATGGGAGCACATTCCGTAATCATTATATCAAAACTAATGTCGAGGCTCACTTCAACGACTTGCGTAGAAACCACAATACAAGGTTTTTGCGAAGTATTGAATTCCTCTTTCAGGGATTTTTCTAATCCAGCTCGGTCAATACGCTTAAACCGACTGTGTATCAACATTCGGTTGATATGAGGAAACAGCTCTCCGATTTTGTCATACATCATCTGTGAACGCTTTACCTGATTGCATACAATAAGCACCTTTTGATTGTTAGCAACCGCCGAAGCAACGATTTCAAGACCGCTGTCAAAATCGGCAATCTTATGAATGATATGTCTGTTGAATGTTTGGAGTACATCATCAGGCAACGAAACTTCATATACTTGCGAAGCGCCGCCAAGTAATTCCAAGATTTTCCGATACAAAATGCTGGGCATCGTAGCGGTTCCAATATGGATTCTGCATCCAACAGATTTTAGTATTTCAATGATTTTTAATACAATGGCCTGAATCTCACAGGAATAAGTGTGGATTTCGTCTAATATGACATCACAACCTTCCAAATCAAGCAGCATTGCCTCAAAGCCCTTTATTCCGAAAACTATTGATGCCATTTGGTGCGGCGTTAGTACTTTTACGGAAGCGCCCGGATGATGCTGCAAAATACTTTCTTCCAATCCATTATCTCTTACCTTCAAACTTGAAGCAGCATGCAACAAATAGACTTGTGCATTCGTATCTTTCAAGTCATTTTTTATTCTATCATACATAGCATTGATAGAGGCTTGAAACGGCAATGTGTAAAATACTCTTCCTTTGCATCTACGAAGCAGAAAGTCGGTTTTTCCTGCACCTGTAGGAGCTGTTACCAGCGTATGTTTGCGCTCATCATCAACTTGGACAAAGGATAGAGGATATAAATGATGCGTTCGATTGTAAAAACTTAAATCAGGAGTGATAAAAAGTTTCTCAAGTGAGTCTTCTGCCCGATTCTCCAAGGCCGAAGCAAAATGGTCGGCGGCCATTAAAATGCCTTTCCATTTTGAATAATTCAATGGTTTCCTTGAGCAGTATTCAACTGCAAATTCATAATTATCTTCAGCCTCACTAATATCAATCTGATGCGTTTCTATTCCAAAACTGCGTAAAATAGCTAATGCAATGGGACTCCATTCCTCAAATTGTTCAGAATGTCTGTCAAAATTATTCATATTATCATCTAAATCAAGCAACCCTTTTTCGCCTACATCATTCAGAATTGATTTATGATGAGCAACAATCATATCAACTATTGCAGTTCGCTCATTCTCAGTAAATAACGAAAGAAAAAACAGCGAGGCTATCTCATGACGAAAAACATAACCGGGCTGACTAACAAAACCTTCTTTTAATGTTCGTTGAAACAATGGACTAACCTTACCAATGTCATGTAAAATAGCTCCTTTTCGTGCAAGTTCAGGATTCAATCCAGCATAAGAAGCCATTTTTACAGCCGCTTCTGCAACATTTTTCAGATGAACCGTCAACGGCATACCGCCACTATCCTCATGTTTCGCCAATATGTAATCGTATGTATCGACCATATTTAGAGCAGTTTGTTTCCATTATATTCAATCCAACCATACATCGGCGTATTATTGGCAAAGCGGTTATATCCAACAAGAAACGATTGTTCGGATTGGCCAAAGCGCAATTCAAAACCACATAAATCATCAAATTCGTTTTCAGACAATTCAGTAATTTCAGCATCTGGTAACATCACATCTTCATTTCTACACAGACAAATATGTTGTTTTGCGGCAATTTCAGCATCTGATTTTTCATTAAAGGCCAAGTATAGAATTGGGTTGAGCATCACACCGCGTTTCAGAATCGACCTATTACGATTCATCTGATTCTTCGTTGATTTCCAACCTCGTGTCTGAGTAACTTCTTGCTGGGTATCGATTGCCGAGTAACTTAGTTTGTGCCGCATAATTTTGCAAATCATGCCATTATTCTCCAACAATTCAGGAAACAGTTTCTTTTCGATACCTTCAATAATAGAAGGAGTTAGAAACTGTTGGCTGAAAGTTTCACCGTCTCTTACAGCGGTCCAAGTTTTAATAAACCCAAAAGTGCCTGAATATTTTACTATGTAATACTTCATAATACCAGTTTTAATAAATCGAGCCGAAACCTATTCCCGTGCAGTTTCCTAATCCTACATTCCAAGCAAATTGTTTGGTAACGGGACTTCCTTTGATAATGACAGGACAGATGCTGACTTTACTGCTAATTCCCTCATACCAAACCAATTTCTTTTTCTTTCTTTCGTATGAAAGATCAAATTCGATTTGTAATGTTTCATCATCAGGAATACCAGCCATACGCATTTTTGATTTAAGCGTATCTTCCAGTAGTTTTCCCGCTTCAGGACTATCATAAAAAAACTCTGTGATCGTATTTTCATTTTGTCGTTTTATCAAAATCGGACTACCTAAATTGAATCGTTCAATAGTCGAGAAATCAGGATTATCCTCAATGACTACATCGTTTACATATATTCCACAAAACATTTCAGGGAGGGTTCTGATGCTGTCAAGAACATCTTTCAGCCGTTGGTTGTCGTGGAAACTGAGAAAAAAGGATGCTCCATTAGGACAATTCAAGCCTTGTCCACATATTTTGGTACCTTGTAACCAAGAAAATGAATATAAAGACAACTTCCCGTGTTCATCATTGTTGCTGCCCAACCATTTATGTAGAACTCCTGTCATCTTTTGCTGATAATTAAATGGAATTGGAGTTGAATTGGCTGTTGTGTGTAAATGCAATCTCATATTAATTAAGTATTTGTCTATGTTCAAGTTACGAATGGAACAAAACAATGTTTTTTATCGGGGACAAATGTAGTAAAAAAAATTCAATCCAAGCAATTTTTCCCTTATCTATTCTTATGAATTGGCAATGTTTTTTTGAAAGTTTTTTTCGTTAAGAGTAAATATCTTGTAGTTTCGTTGATAAGCTTCGTCCCTTTTGACGACAGCGAACATGCGGCTTACGAGTTTGGCCCGGATGACATTGAGGACACACATGGGATGTTTTCCTTCTTCGGTTTTTCTTTTGTAATAGTCCTTGTATTCTCCTGATTTCATGCGTGTTGCCACAGAGACGGCTGCGAGGTGGAGGAAGGACTTGATCTGCTTGTTGGCCCGCTGTGACACCTTCGATTTGGAATATACGCTTTTCCCCGAGGTGTATCGGAACGGAGCGAGTCCAGCATAACAGTTGAACTGTCTCGGGGTCTCGAAGCGCGTGAAGGCCATGGTTACTACGACCATCCGTACGGCGATTCTGTCGCCGACACCGTCAACCGTTTTGAGCAGTTCGGTTTGGAGTTTTATCTTCTCGTCGGACCCCACCAGCCTCTGGATTTCATCGTCGATGAGTGCTATTTGCTTGTCGAGCGTCTTGATCACGTCGGCCCATGAGCGTTTCTTTCGCCTGTAATCTTCAGCGTCCATATATCCCTTCTGGTCACGGAGCTGCGTCTCGTACTTTTTCCTGTCGTTGGCCAGCGTGTCGCGGTCGGTGAGCAGGTTTCTCAAAGAGACGAGTGTCTTGTCGGGCATCCACCCGGTCATCCTTCCCCCTGGTGACACCGAAGGAGTTCTTGATCCGTGTCGGATCCTCCATCCACAGGAACAGTCCCATCTCGTCGCAGGCACAGACCAGCGGATAGATGCATCTTCCCGTGAACTTAAGTGAGATTCAATAAATCATCATTGATGCCTTATTTTTCAAACGGTGCCATCACCCGATCGAAAATGCCGTTCATATAGGCTAAAGCCATGCCGTAGTTGCTGGTCGGAACGCCTTGATTCACAAATAAATTGGTGCGATTAAGGAGTTGTTTGCGTGTGCTCATGCAGCCGCCGCATTGGATGGCCATGGCATATTGTTCGGGATGGGAGATGGGCGCGAGACCCGACACATACTCGAAATTGATTTCTTTGCCGGTGAACTTCCGAATCATACGGGGCAATTTCACGCGTCCAATGTCATCGCATGTGCTGTGGTGGGTGCATGATTCAAGCAGCAAGACCGTGTCGCCGTCTTTAAGTTGTGAAAGATAAGGCGTGCCTTTCATATAGTTGTCGAAGTCGCCGCGCAGCCGTGCCATGACGATGCTGAAACTGGTGAGCGGAACCTCTTGGGGGACGATTTTGCTGACGAAGCCAAACACCTGACTGTCTGTGACAATCAAGGCAGGCCGAGGCATTGTTTCGAGGTATTGTTGCAAGTGGGTCTCTTTCAGCACCACGCAGATACACTCGTTGTCGAGCACATCGCGGATGGCCATGACCTGTGGCAGGATGAGGCGGCCTTCGGGAGCCTCTGAGTCGACGGGGCAAACCAGCACTACCACCTCATTCGGCTTGATGATGCCGCCCAGCAGCGACACTTTCTGATAGGCACTCTTAGGGATGGCGTTTTTCAGTGCTTCAACCACAAGAGCGATGTCATCCTTTCTCAGAACGCTGAAATCCAGTGCCTTGATGTGGTTTTCTTGTTCAATTCTTGCTCTCAAATCATCGCCCAACGGCTCCTCATCCGCCTTATTGTGAACGACTATAAATGGTACCGCGAGTGCCTTTAGGCGACGAATCAGATTCTTTTCGGCATCATCAAAAAGGTTGCCTGTAATGACAAGGATAGCGCAGTCAATTTCCTCAAGCACCTTCAAGGACTTCTCCACGCGTTGCTGTCCCAGCTCGCCCACATCGTCGATGCCCGCCGTGTCGATGAGCACGCAAGGCCCGATACCAAAAATCTCAATGCTTTTCTTGACAGGGTCGGTGGTGGTTCCGGCGATGTCGCTCACGATGGCGATTTGCTGTCCCGTCAGCAGGTTGACGAGGCTGCTCTTGCCGCTATTGCGCCGACCAAAAAGGCCGATGTGTGGTTTTATGTCTTTTGCCATGACGAAATGAATTTTCGTGCAAACCTTAGATTTGCAGCTTGTTTTTCTGCAAGAACAAGAAAGAAATTGCAAACCTTAGGTAAAGCGGTCATTTTCTTGATTAATTGGGTGCAAAGATAGTAAAACTCCATAAATCTTCAAAAAAATCAAAAAAAGTTGAAATAATTAGTACGAATGTAATATGTTGTAAAACAATAATAAACCCGACAGCAAACGACAACAAACGATTACAGTCGACAACAAATGTTTGTTCAGCGGCTTAGTCTTGACAAGTGTTGTTACTTTGCATCGTCAAACCGATAGTTCGGCAAACTCGCCAACTTGTGAGCGACACGATGAATCAAACTTATTACTAATTACAAAACACACACACATCATGAGTACAATGAGAAATTCGGTCATGCTGATTGGCCGCCCGGGTGCAGAACCTGAAATCAAAACCTTTAGCAACAACAAGAAAGCACGTTTCAGCCTTGCCGTGTCTGAGAACAAGAAGAACGCCAATGGAGAGTGGGTCAATAACACCCAGTGGTTCCCCATCGTGGCTTGGGGTGCAGTGGCCGACCGTGTAGAGAAGAAAGTAAAGAAAGGGCTGCGTGTGGCCATTGACGGCAGCCTCCACAACAACGAGTGGACCGACGACAAAGGTCAGCGCCATTCCGTTACCGAAATTTGGGTCAAAGACTTGTTTCTGATTGATTTGGGAAAAGATTGAAACCAAACGAAAGGGGCGGCTTGGCCGCCCCTTTCGTTCTATCCGGAAACCATGAACACCCGTGGGTCTTTCCACTTGGAATGCCGCAAGATTTCGTTGGTGAAATGTGTGCGACTGCCCACCTTGTCAAGGAGTTCTTTCGTCTTGTCGAACTGACGCATCTCGCGGTAAATCTCCGGCAATTCCAAATCAATCTGCTCTTCGGGGTGCTTTTCGAGTAAAGCCAATAGGCGTTTCAGATTGTCTGTGAAGTCTTTATAGTTCTTGAGGAACAGCTTTTCGCCCTCAAGTATCATCTTCCTGTTGCAATGCCATACTCCGAAACTCATGAAACCATTCAACCAATATTTCAGGCGTACATGCTGGTGGTTGCGGTGCAGGTTGTTGTAGCCCCACCATAGGAAACGGCGCAGATAGATTTCCTTCTTCGGGTCGTAGTGGCTCTTCTTCAGAAATGTCTTGTAGTGGTTGATCAGCGCTATCTTCCCTTTATTGTCGGAGAAACTGATGCCGAAGAAACGCCAGATGTTCCATGAATAAACCTCCGCATCGGGCTTTTCGTAGGTAATCAGCGGCTCGACGGGATTATCAATCCAAAAGACATGGCCGCACGCTGGACACATGATGATCTTTTGCGGTATTGTGATATAGTTGTCGTTCAGCACTTTACCATCTGAATACAAGATAGACTGGTTGACCAACTCGGCCTTCAGGTTGCGACCTTCGAGCCAAGCTTGACAATGGGGACATTGGAAATAATACGAGTCGAATTTCAGCATTTTCTATCTTGTTTTTCAGGCGGTAAAAGTAAGAAAAAAAACTTCATTCCTTGAAAGTGGAATCATTTCCTGCCAAAATCGGCTGGAATTTCCCCCCAAATCTCTGTTTTCCACTTCAATACCGGCACCTCGATGGTGTTCTCGTTGAGCCATTTCTCGGCGCGGTCGATGAGTTCGAAGAGATAGGCGTTTTTGTCGTTGGGCTGTAGCTTGGTTTTACAATTCTTCTGCTTGATCCAAAGCTGCGCGTTGTAGGAATCGCTATAGATGGGATATTGGACCTTCTTTTGCTTCTGCCACGCCAGAGCATGGACGATGGCCAAAAACTCACCGATGTTGTTGGTACCGTTCTCAAAGACGGGACTTTTGAACAAAACAACGGTTGTGGCAGGCTGCGTGCCGAGATCCACAAACAAGCCTTGGTACTCCATCTTGCCGGGGTTGCCCGAGCAGGCAGCGTCAACGGCGATGGCCGGACTGACGGGCTTCTCCTTGACTTTTGTCAAATCGACTTGCGGTGTCGTGTTTTTCTCAAATCCCGTGAAGCCTCTTGCAAAGGCACCCTCGGCACTGGCCTTGTCGGGAAAGCCTTTATACAACGCTCCCGCAAAACCTCCTATCTCCTTCTTGCAAGCCTCCCAACGGTCGTAAACGCCCGGGTTGCGGCCTTTCCAAACTACATAAAACTTGTTTTTTGCCATGGCCGCAAAAATAGTAAATATTTGGAGACAAAAATAACAACAACATCCTCAATCTCTTTTTGCCCGACCTCGAGGGCGATCTTTTGGAGAAAAATGTGGTCCTCCGTCTGATTAAGAAATGTGACAGCAGCGTGGAACTGGACCTGTGATTGCGGATAAATATCGTGCTGAATTGGAGCCTCGGTATAGGAAAAGAGGGAGCCCCCAAAGGGCGATAGCAATATAGGCAGGGGGTGTACAATCTATCATTTTATGTGTTTTATCGAATATACACGATAAAAATATGATAATTTTATCGAATATACACGATAAAAATGACATAATTTTGTCGATTATAAATGATAAATGTGTATTTTTGCAGTTGAAAAAAGGAGAAAACCATGGTAAGCAAGGATTTAATAAAGGATATTATCGTTGAAACTCAACGATTTGTATCTTCGTTGAGTTTTCATCAGCGCAATTATGCGTTTGAAGACGGTTTGAATTATGTGCTTGTGGGTTTACGCCGTGCCGGAAAGTCGTATTTGCTGTACCAGCGTATCCACCAGTTGCTTGAAAAAGGCCATCGTATCGAGGAAATCTGTTACTTCAATTTTGAGGACGACCGTCTCGGCATGATGACTTTGGCGGATTTGGATGTTGTCAAATCGGTCTACGAAGAAATGTTTGAAAATCAGCCTATTTTCTTTTTCGACGAGATTCAGATTGTTGAAGGTTGGGAGAAATTTGCGCGACGGCTTGCCGATCAAAAATACAGGGTTTATGTTACTGGCAGCAACGCAAAGATGCTCAGTTCGGAAATCGCGACCACCTTGGGTGGAAGATTCTTGATTAAGGAGGTGTTTCCGCTTTCCTTTGCCGAATATCTGTCGTTTGTGGGTATCGGTGTGAAGGAAAAGAATGCCTTGCATCATTATAAAAAGGAGATTTTGAGGCATTTGGAGACTTATTTCCGCTTTGGTGGACTGCCTGAGGTGATGAATGTGCAGGACAAACGCTCATGGCTCAGCAGTTTGTTCAACAAGATTTTCTTTGGCGACCTGATTGCGCGTTACGACATCCGCAACGACTTTGGCTTGAGACTTTTAGCGAAAAAGTTGGCCGAAAGTGTGAAGCAGCCTTCGTCGTATAATCGGCTGGCCAATGTGGTGACTTCGGCAGGGAAGAAGACCAGCACCGACACCGTCATCGATTATGTGAACTACATGTGCGAGTCATGGCTGCTGTTGCCCGTGGAGAACATCGTCGGCAAACTGACCGAGCGCAACACCCAGCGCAAGTATTATTTCATCGACAACGGTATTCTCAATCTGTTTTTGGCTGATCCCAAAACCAGCCTTTTGGAAAACATGGTGGCCATTAATCTGGTGAAACAATGGGGCGAGCGAGTCTTTTTCTACCATAATGGCGTTGAAGTGGACTTTTATTTGCCCGATGCCGATCAACTAATCCAAGTTGCCTATTCCATACAAGATGGGGAAACCATGCAACGCGAAACCGAAGCATTAGTAAAGGTTTCAAAACATCTGAATGTCAAAGATTTACTAATTATCACCAAGGATGAAGAATCCGTTTTGGAAAAGGACGGCAAGACTATTCAGGTGGTGCCGCTTTGGAAGTGGATTTTTGGAAATGAAGCATAAAACCAAGCCGATTTGCAGAAAAAAATGTTATTTTTGCAGGCAAACAATCTACTTATGACCATCACAGAACAAGACAAAATATTTATGCGTGAGGCCATCCGATTGGCCGACGAGAGCGTGAAAAACGGGGGCGGTCCCTTTGGAGCTGTCGTCGTGAAAGACGGCGAAATCGTGGCGGGCAGCGCCAATAGCGTAACCATCGACAACGACCCCACTGCTCATGCCGAGGTGAACGCCATCCGCAAGGCCTGCGGCAAGCTGGGCACTTTCGACCTCTCGGATTGTGTCATTTATACCTCGTGTGAGCCTTGCCCGATGTGCCTCGGTGCCATCTATTGGGCGCACCTCGGACGCATTTATTACGGCAACACAAAAAAGGATGCCGCCGCCATCGACTTCGCCGACGGCTTCATTTACAAGGAGTTGGACCAGCATATAGAGAACCGCTCTGTGCCGTTTATTCCTTTGCTGCGCGACGAAGCCATCAAAACTTTCCGCACTTGGGAGAAGAAACAGGACAAGGTGGAGTATTGACCAAGTCCCGAAGGGACGGCAGATGAGGGGCAGGCGGAATTATGGATGAAATGTTATTATTTGCTGCAAACAACCGCCGTAATCAATGTGTATGGATGATGATGGAGTTTTCTGTAAACAGAAATTACGTATTTACGCAAAAAAAGTAAATAGACTGTTGTCGCATCAAAGAGAATTTTCCTATTGATGGAGAAATTGATAAACATTGTTGCCTCGTCCGTTGGAGGAAAGGAAAGCCCTCCCCAGCCGAAAAAATCCAATTTCGAAATACACAGGGCTGGCCGCTGATGAAATCGAAGAGATCTTAAATTCAACATAGAAGTGCAAGTGTTGAAACGAGGGCGCGACCCTTCACCGGCCCTCAAATTGCCGGTGTGAAGGGTCGGGGCCGACCCCTAAGCCGCAGCCGGGAATAGCAACACAAAAAAAGAGGAAGGGAGACC
>JBHACT010000059.1:0-15367 GCA_041854745.1 Candidatus Limimorpha sp.
CGCGAGGCGGCGCGTGAGGGGGGGCTGTTTTGATCCCCCTGGCCCCCTTTGGAAGGGGGACTTTTGCTTCACAATGGCGGTGGTGGGTTTGGGTGTAATCGTTATGGGATAGAGACGGTGCATGCACCGTCTCTACAACGCCATGAAAAAGGTATATACATGGCGCGTTGTTGCAGAGGTGTCCTTGTACAGCAATTCGGACTGAACCCCGAAGGGGTGATAGCTTCGTAGGCAAGCGGTGTAAACCCTTGCCTAAAAGGCGTAGAACGCCAAACAAATCATAACCTCCGAAGGTGTAATAGCTTCGTAGGCAAGCGGTGTAAACCCTTGCCTAAAAGGCGTAGAACACTAAACAAATCATAGCCCCCGTAGGGGTGACAGAAAAAGAATGTTCGACCCATCCTGCCGCCCCTACGGGGCTATACATCATTTTTTAATCGCCGCAATACCGGGCAATTCCTTGCCTTCTATGGCTTCGAGCAAGGCTCCGCCACCCGTGGAGACATAACTCACGCGGTCGGTCAAGCCGAACTTGTTGATACAGCTCACGCTGTCGCCGCCGCCGATGAGCGAGTAGGCACCGTTCTTCTCGGTGGCTTCCACGATGGCTTCGGCCAAGGCACGCGAACCGTGGGCAAAGTTGTCAAACTCGAACACGCCGCAGGGACCATTCCAAAGGATGGTCTTCGACTTCTTGATGATTTCGGCGTAGAACTTGAGGCTTTCGGGACCGCAGTCGAGGCCCTCCCAACCGTCGGGCACATTCATCGGGTCAACGACTTGGGTTTTGGCATCGTTGGAGAACGAGTCGCCCACCACCACATCGAACGAGAGGTAGAGGTTGACACCTTTCTGCTTGGCTTTCTCGATGATTTCCAAGGCGAGGTCGAGTTTGTCCTCTTCGCAGATGGAGTTTCCGATTTTGCCGCCGAGGGCTTTCTTAAAGGTGTAGGTCATGCCGCCGCAAAGGATGAGGTTGTCAACCTTGGTGAGCAGGTTTTCGATGATTTCGATTTTCGTGGAGACCTTTGAGCCACCCATGATGGCGGTGAAGGGATGTTGGATGTCGTTCATCACCTTGTTGACGGCAGCCACTTCCTTGCCCATCAGGTAGCCGAACATCTTATGGTCGGCGTCGAAACAATCGGCGATGAGGGCGGTGGAGGCATGGGCGCGATGGGCAGTGCCGAAAGCATCGTTGATGTAATACTTGCCATAGCTTGCAAGGGTCTTGGTGAACTCTTTCTGTGAGGCTTTGACAGCTTTCTTGGCTTCGTCGTAGCCTTCTTCGCCTTTCTCTATGCCGCGCGGTTTGCCTTCTTCCTCGGCATAGAAGCGGAGGTTTTCGAGCATAAGCACCTCACAGGGTTTCAGGGCGGCCACTTGATCGGCGGCTTTCATGCAATCGGTGGCAAAGGCCACAGGACGGCCCAATAGTTCTTCCAAGTGCTTGATAATCGGCTTGATGGAGAATTTTGGGTCGGGGTTCTTCTTCGGACGGCCGAGGTGCGACATCAGCACAACCATGCCTTTGTCATTCAAGACCTTGTTGATGGTCGGCAGGGCGGCACGCATACGGGTGTCGTCGGTGATGTTGAAGTTGTCGTCCAGCGGGACATTGAAATCTACGCGGATGACCACGCGCTTGTTTTCAAAATTGATTTGATCGATGTTTACCATAATTATTTATTTTTGAGATATGAATTTCAATGATAAAAGCCTATTCGTTGGACTTATGTGCTTTGCGGGCGGCATTTTGCTTGACGACCATGTTGATGGCTTTGGGCAACACCTCGAAGTCGAAGGGTGAGTTGTTGAGCGATTCGCCTTCCGTCTCCACCTTCAACCTATGAGGCGGGATGGATACAATGCGTATCTTTTTGCCACGGAAAGTGGTAACTTCCTTCAGTTTCTTGACAAAAGTGCCGTCATAGATTTTCTTGATGTTGGCTGCAAATTTCAGAATGGACACTTTTTGGACTACCGTCACATCGAGGAGGCCGTCGTCGGGGATGGCATTGGGCATCATCATCATGCCGCCGCCGTTGAAGCGGCAGTTGCCGACCGACAAGCTGAGGATTTCATCGTCATAAACGAGTTTGTCGTCAATATTAATCTGAATATGAGTGATTTTGTAATTGAGTAAGCATTTGACCAAGCTGATCAGATAACGGATGGCTCCCCCTTTGCCTTGCTGTTTCAGGGCATTGGTGGCATCGCACACCATTTCGTCGAGTCCTGTTCCGGCGGCGTTGAGGAAATAGCGGATTTTTGGGTCGCCGTCGTTGTAATAATTCAGTTTGCCGACATCATGGGCGAAGAGGTAACCCGTTTTGATGATTTTGATGACCTTCTGATAGTCAAGGGGAAAATCGAAAGTACGCCTCCAGTCATTGCCCGTTCCGACAGGGATGGTGGCCATGGTGATTTGTGTGGTGGGAACAAGATCTTGGGTAAAAATGCCATTAATAACTTCATTGTTTGTGCCGTCGCCGCCCACTGCAATGAATTTCCGATACCCTTTTTCGACGATGGCATTGCGGACGATTTCTATGGCATGACGCGGATATTCGGTTAGTATGTCGTCAAACTCAAAACCTTCATTGATAAGTATTTGTTTTATAGTAGGCCAATCTTTTCCGGATTTCCCGACGGAAGCCATTGGATTGACCACAACCAACCATTTACTGTTTTCTTCTGCCATAAGAATGGGTTTTTTCAGGGGTCAAAGATAGGAAATAAAATAATTGGTCATAACAAAAAATCGTTTCCTGTTAAAAGTATGGTCATGACATTGTTTTTTTTTATAGTTTTGCACCCTATTTGAAAAAATTGAGAGAATATGCATACTTTGAATGACAGGATTACTCTTGAGGAAGTTGAAAAAGTCTTGTATTCTAACGAAAAGATCGGAATTTCAGATGTGTGGATGAGCCGCGTGGAGGATTGTTTTTGTTTTTTGAAAAAATTCGCTGCCGAAAAAGTCATCTATGGCATCAATACAGGTTTTGGTCCTATGGCCCAATGGCGTGTTGACGACAAGTATCTTAATGATCTTCAATATAATATCATACGCAGCCATTCCACGGGTGTGGGTGAGCCTTTAGGCGATGTGTATGTGAAATCGGCCATGATAGCCCGCCTTGGCACGGTGTTGCAATGCCGATCGGGCGTTCACACCGATGTGGTGAAGCTCCTCATAGCGTTCATCAACCGGGAGATTTATCCCTTTATCCCCATGCACGGAAGCGTGGGTGCCAGCGGCGATCTGGTGCAGTTGGCGCATATCGCTCTCTGCCTCATCGGAGAAGGCGAAGTGCACTACAAGGGCCAATGGAGGTCCACCGCTGAGGTAATGAAGGAAAACAATCTGGAACCGCTCAAAATGTACATCCGCGAAGGCCTCTCCATCACGAATGGAACCTCTGTTATGACGGGTATCAGCATTGTCAACCAGTTCCATGCCGAGAATTTGCTCGACTGGGCCACCCTTGCCGCTGTTTGGATGAACGAGATAGCTTCTTCGTTCGATGATTATATGTCGGAGGGCGAGAATAACTGCCGCCGCCATGAAGGACAGCAGGTGATGGCCCGCCGCATGCGCGAACTCTCCGAAGGCTCGCAATGTCTCAAGAAACGCGCCCACGAGCTTTACGACTACGGCCATTCCAATGTGAAAGTGTTTGAACACAAGGTGCAGGCCTATTATTCCTTGCGCTGCACGCCTCAAATCTTAGGTCCTATCTACGACACTTTGATGTATGCACGACAAATCCTTGAGGATGAACTCAATTCGGCCTGCGACAACCCCATTGTTGACCCCAAATCGGAGTATGTCTATCATGGAGGCAATTTCCACGGCGACTATATCTCGTTGGAGGAAGACAAAGTGAAAATTGCCTTGGTGCGCCTTGCCATGACTTCGGAGCGCCAGTTGAACTATCTCTTCCACGACCGCATCAATGGCATTCTGCCGCCTTTCCTCAACCTTGGAACACTGGGACTGAACTACGGCATGCAAGCCTGTCAGTTCACGGCCACCTCGACGACCGCCGAATGCCAAACCTTGGCCATGCCTAATTATGTGCACAGTATTCCATGCAACAACGACAATCAAGACATTGTCAGCATGGGCACCAACTCCGCCCTGCTCTGCAAACATGTGGTGGAAAACTGTTTCCAAGTGATGGCAATACAATACATCGCTTTGGCGCAGGCCACCGATTGCCTCAAGATTGCCGACAAGTTGAGTCCCACCTCACGCAAAGTGTACGACAAAGTGCGTGCAATGGTGCCGCTCTTTATCGAGGACACGCCTTTCTATAAAGACATCGCCGCTGTTGAAAATTATCTGAAAACCAATCCCTTGAAATTGAAATAATGAAATACGCGCTCATCACAGGGGCCTCTCGAGGCTTGGGGAAAGCCGTTGCCTTGCGGTTGGCTAAGGACGGTTTTGCCGTCATCATCAACTACCAGACGAACGAAGAAGCAGCCCAAGACACGCTGAGACTGGTGCAGGAAGCTGGCGGCACGGGCGAGTTGCTGCCTTTCGATGTCTCCAATGCCCAAGCCATTGAAACGGCTTTGGGGTCGTGGTCGGCCAGCCACCACGAAGATTATATCTCCGTGTTGGTCAACAATGCAGGCATCAGGCAGGATAACCTTATGATTTTCATGCAAGAGGAGCAATGGAGCCATGTGCTCGACACCACCTTGAACGGCTTCTTCTACATCACGCGCCGCCTGCTGAAGGACATGATGACCCACCGCAACGGGCGTATCATCAACATGGCTTCGCTGTCGGGACTGAAGGGCCTGCCCGGACAAACCAACTATTCTGCCGCCAAGGCTGCCCTTATCGGTGCTACCAAGGCTTTGGCACAAGAAGTGGCAGCCCGTAAGATAACCGTCAATGCCATCGCTCCCGGCTTCATCGCCACCGACATGACCAAGGAACTTAATGAGGCCGAACTGAAGAAACTCATTCCGCTTGGGCGCTTCGGCAAACCCGAGGAAGTGGCTGCACTGACTTCTTTCCTTGCCTCCGACGAGGCCGCATACATTACGGGACAGGTTATTTCCATCAACGGAGGTTTATATACATAAATTCCGGCGTTTTGATACTTCGTTCAGGCTCAACGACCTAAGATACCTGAGTGGTTGCCGAGCACAGCCGAAGTATAGAAAGGCCGACAATAAGAGAGAATCGAATTATGAATCATAGAAAAGTCGTCATCACAGGCATGGGCATTTGGTCATGCTTGGGTAAAAACAAGGAAGAGGTTGAAGCCTCATTGCGCGAAGGCCGCTCTGGCATCGGCATCGACCCGCAACGCACCGAATACGGTTATCGTTCGCCTTTGACGGGCATGGTGGAGCAGCCACAGTTGAAAGGAAAACTTGACCGCAAACTCCGCATGTTCTTGGCCGAAGAGGGTGAATACGCTTATATGGCCACTTTGGAGGCCTTCCAACAGGCGGGTATCGATGATGCGTATCTGATCGAAAATGAAGTAGGTGTGCTGTTTGGCAACGACTCTTCCGCCAAAGCCGTCATCGAATCGCATGAGACGGTGTTGGAAAAGAAAGACACCACCTTGTTGGGCTCGGCAGCCATTTTCCAGTCGATGAACTCAACCGTAACGATGAACCTCTCTACCATCTTTCGCTTGAAAGGCATCAACATGACCATCAGCGCGGCCTGCGCCAGTGGCTCCCATGCCATAGGCTTGGGTGCCTTGCTTATCCGCAACGGCTTGCAGGATATGGTGTTGTGTGGCGGTGCACAAGAGACCAACTTCCTCTCGATGGGCAGTTTCGATGGCATTAGTGCCTTCTCGACCCGCGTCGATGAGCCGACCAAAGCCTCGCGCCCCTTCGATCGCGACCGCGACGGCCTCGTGCCGAGCGGTGGTGCGGCAGCTTTGGTGCTGGAGGACTACGACCATGCCGTGGCGCGTGGCGCAACGATTTTGGCCGAAGTGTGTGGCTATGGTTTCTCATCGAACGGCGAAAGTCATATCTCACAACCCAGCGAGGAGGGCTGTCATCGTGCCATGACCCGTGCCATGAATGAGGCGGGAGTGAAGCCCGAAGACATTGACTATGTGAACGCCCACGCCACCTCAACGCCACAAGGCGACATGTTTGAGGCACTTGCCCTGAAGAAGATGTTTGGCCCCACACAAACACCTATCTCGTCCACCAAGTCGATGTCAGGTCACGAGTGCTGGATGGCCGGCGCCAGCGAAATCATCTATTGCATCCTCATGATGCGTGGCGGCTTCATCGCTCCCAACATCAACTTTGAACATCCCGACGAATATTCGGAAGGTCTCAACATCGTCAGCGTGGCTACCAACAAGAATCTCAACACCGTCCTTTCCAACTCCTTTGGCTTTGGTGGGACAAACAGTGCATTGGTAATCAAGAAAATATAATCAAATATGGAGTTGTTCCCCGCCCTTGAAAAGGCTTATACAAAAGATAATAAGAAAGCCGGCGAAGCCCAAGAATTGGCTTACTTCATCGCTTTTGGCCCCATCATCTTCCAAGTGGGTCGCCTGATGATCAAATTCGGCATTTTGGACATGCTCCGTGACAACGAACAAGGCATGACCCAAGCCGAGATTGCTGAAAAGACTGGTCTTTCTCCGTACGCGGTGAAGGTGCTGATGGAGGGCTCGCTCTGTATCGGACTTGTGTTGGTGAATGTCGGGACCGACCGCTTCACCTTGTCGAAGACGGGTTGGTTCCTGCTGACTGACCCCGCCATCCGTGTCAATATCGACTTCAACCACGATGTCAACTACGAAGGCTGGTTCCATCTTGAGGAAGCCTTGAAGGAAGGCCGTCCCGCCGGTTTGGAACACTTCGGCAGCTGGCCCACCATCTACGAAGGCCTTTCGCAATTGCCGTCCGAGGTGCAGAAAAGTTGGTTCGGTTTCGACCATTTCTATTCAGACCACTCGTTTGACCATGCCTTGCAGGTGGTATTTGACGGCAAGCCCAAGACCCTTTTGGATGTGGGCGGCAACACGGGTCGTTGGGCCTTGCGCTGTGTGGATTACGACAATGAGGTCAATGTAACCATCATGGACCTGCCGCAACAGTTGGAGATGATGCGTGAGTTCACCAAAGGCAAGAAAGGCTATGAACGCATTGACGGCTACGGAATCAACCTTTTGGACGACTCGCAGCAGTTCCCCACCAACAAGCATTATGACATCATTTGGATGAGCCAGTTCCTCGATTGTTTTGGCGAGGACGAAATCATGAGCATCGTTGGCCGTGCCGCCAAAATCATGGATAAGGGCAGCCGCCTTTGCATCATGGAAACCTTCTGGGACCGCCAGAGATATACCTCGGCAGCGTTCGCCCTCACCATGACGAGCCTTTATTTCACCGCCTTGGCCAACGGCAACAGCAAGATGTATCACAGCGGCGACATGGCCCAATGGGTCAGAAAAGCTGGTTTGGAAGTGGAGACCATCCACGACGGCCTCGGCCTCGGCCATAGTATCATGGTTTGCAGAAAATAATCGTCGAGGCGGCCCCCTGTGTCTGCCCACACATTGAACACACCGAATTATCATTTCAACAACAAACAATTCAACATAAATGAACAGACAAGAAATAGAAGAAAAAGTCAAAGAATTCTTCGTCGAGGACCTTGAAATCGACGAAGAAAAAATCCAATCCGAAGCCCGCTTGAAGGAAGACATCGGCATCGACAGCCTCGATTTCGTCGACATCGTGGTTATCGTCGAGAAAAAATTTGGCTTCAAAATCAAGACAGAGGAGATGTCGACAGTGAAGACATTCAGCGACTTCTGCGACTACATCGAGAAAAAGACTGCCTGACCTAAGGATGGCCGGTGTTTTTCAACATAACGAATGGTCGGGCAAGACCGACGGATTGCCGTGGATGCAGCAATCGCTCATCGCACTGTTCCGTGTGTCTCCGCTATGGCTGCTCTACGGCATCATGGCTCTGGTGGTGCCTTTCTATATGCTGTTCAGCAGGAAAGGCTATCAAGTCATGTACCGGTTCTTCCGCAAGCGTTTCGGACTGGGATCGTGGAAAGCGTTTTGGTATGTTTATGCCAACCATTTCCGTTTCGGACAAATCATCTTGGACCGATTTGGCGTGTATGCCGGCAAGAAATACCATTTCTTGAAAGAAGGTCAAGAGTGGATGGACGAGTTGGAGACCCAATCCGAAGGCTTTATGTTGTTGAGCAGCCATATCGGCAACTATGAGATAGCAGGCTATTCGATGAAACCCAAAAGGAAACGGTTCAACGCCTTGGTGTTTGCCGGTGAAACGGTCACGGTGATGGAAAACCGCCAACGGCTGCTGTCGCAAAACAACATGAGCATGATTCTCGTGAAGCCCGACCTCTCACATCTGTTTGCATTGAATGCGGCCATCGACAACGGTGAGATTGTGAGTATGCCCGGCGACCGCATTTTCGGTTCGCAGAAGACCGTCGAATGCCGGTTCTTTGGCGATACGGCACATTTCCCTATGGGCGACTTTGCCTTGGCCGTGCAGAAAGAAATAGAAGTGCTGGCCGTCTTCGTGATGAAGGAGGGCATGAGGACATATCATGCTTTTGTGCGTTCCATCCAATGCGACCGGATGGCCAACAAGCGCGAACAAATCAAGCAGCTGGCCCAAGCGTTTGCCACTCAGCTTGAAGACATCGTGCGACGCTATCCCACGCAATGGTTCAACTATTTCGATTTTTGGAAACAATGAGAGCGATTGAAGACATAACATTGAAGGAACTGATTCCGCAGCGGCCGCCTTTCGTGATGATTGACCGATTGGTGTCGAGCGATGCGGTGTATTCCGTGACCGAGTTTGAGGTGCGCCCCGACAATCTGTTTGTTGACCAAGGACATATTACGGCAGCCGGGATGGTGGAAAACATGGCCCAGACCTGTGCCGCCCGTATCGGCTACATCAACCTGAATGGTGGCGACACGGTCAAAATCGGAGTCATCGGTTCCATCAGCAACCTGAACATTGTGCGAACACCAAAGGTGGGTGAACATCTTGTAACGACCATCCAACTCTTGGAAGAAGTGTTTCGGGTGACCTTGATGGAAGCCGTGGTCAAGAGCGGCGAGGAGGAATTGGCGCGTTGCAACATGAAAATCGCGCTGACAGATATTGATTCAAAAGACTGACAACCATGAAGAAAGATACAGTATTATCGGTCACCAAGTGTTTCGACATCCGCTTCAGCGAGGTAGACTCGATGGGCGTGGTATGGCACGGCAACTATGCCAAGTATTTCGAAGACGCCCGCGAGGAGTTTGGCCGGAAATACGGCTTGGGTTACCTGATGATGTACGACAAGGGCTTTTTTGAGCCCATCGTTGAGCTTTCTTTCAAATACAAACGCCCGATGATTTATGGCATGAAGCCTGAGGTTCAGCTCGTCTATCGTCCCACCGAGGCCGCCAAAATCATCTTCGACTACGAAATCCGCGATGCTGCCACAAAGGAGATTTTCGTCACTGGCCATTCGGTGCAGGTCTTCATGGACAAGAACACACATCTGCTGGTGTTGAACAACCCTGAGTTTTATGAGGAATGGAAAAAAAGATGGGAGGTAAATGTATGATTGTCAGTGTATCCAATAATATCATCTCGCCTTTGGGCATGAGCACTGCCGAAAACTATGCCGCTGTCAAGGCAGGCCAATCGGCGCTCAAACATTATGCAGGCCTGTGGGGTCTGCCCGAGCCCTTTGTAGCCTCGTTGGTGGATAGAGACAAGGTGGAACAAGCCTTTGCGGTGTTGGCCGACAATGCGAAATACACCTTCTTTGAAAAGATGGCCATTCTTTCGGCTTCACGAGCCATACAAGAGGCAGGTATCGATACGGCTTCACAACGGGTGCTGTTCATCCTTTCCACCACCAAGGGCAATGTTTTCCTTTTGGACAAGAGGGAAACAGGCTTTCCCGAAGAAAGGGTATTGTTGGGCGTGGCTGCCCGTCAGTTGACCGACTTCTTCCATAATCCCAATCCGCCGATTATGGTCTCAAACGCCTGTATTTCAGGAGTGTGTGCCCAGATTGAGGCGATGCGCAGCTTGGAAAGCGGCTGTTTCGACCATGTCGTGGTAGTGGGTTGCGATGTGCAGTCGGCTTTCATCGTTTCGGGCTTCCAGTCGTTCAAGGCCTTGTCGTCCGACTGCTGCAAGCCTTTCGATACCCACCGTTGCGGCTTGAATCTCGGCGATGCTGCTGCTACCGTGGTCTTCACACGGAAAGACACAGTCGGCCCCGACGAATGGGTGGCTTGCCGTGGCGCCATTCGCAACGATGCCAACCACATCAGCGGTCCGTCGCGTACGGGCGAAGGCTGCTACAGGGCGCTGAAAGTCGCCCTCGGTGATGTTCAACCCGACCAAATCGCATTCATCAACGCGCATGGCACCGCCACCTTATATAATGATGAGATGGAGTCGGTGGCCATCGAACGGGCCGGACTGTCACATGTGCCTGTCAACGGACTGAAAGGCTATTATGGCCATACTATGGGTGCCGCCGGCGTGCTTGAGACCCTCCTCTCGATGCAGGCCATCGATGACCATATCATATTGGGTACCAAGGGATACGAGACTTTAGGCGTTACCCATCCTTTGCTGCTTTCCAACCAAAATGAAATGACCGAGAAAAAAATGTTCATCAAACTGCTTTCGGGCTTCGGCGGCTGCAATGCGGCCCTGCTTTTTGCGAAAGGAGGTGCCTCATGCTGAAACACTTTGTCATCATCACCCCTGAGGCCGTAACACTCAATGGCATCAGCATGAGCCATGCCGAACAAGGCAGCGCACTATTGACCGAACTGTATCGAACTTTTGTGGGCGACTATCCGAAGTTCTTCAAGATGGACATCCTCAGCAAGTTAGGCTTTGTGGCCTCCGAGATGCTCTTGAAAGATGAGGGGCGGGAGCGATTTGTGCCATGCGAAGACCGTGCCGTCGTGCTGTTCAACAAGACGGCATCGTTGCAGGCCGACACCAACTATCAGTCTACGATACAAGACTCGGAGAACTTCTTTCCCAGCCCGGCGGCTTTCGTTTACACCCTGCCCAACATCGTGACGGGCGAAATCGCCATCCGCAACAAATACTATGGCGAGACCTCGTTCATCGTCATGGAATTGTGTGATGCAAAAATTATGGCACGGCAATTGATGAATGCCTTCCGTGACCCGATGACGCAAAGTATCCTCGGTGGTTGGCTCGACTGTATGGACGAAAACCACTTCGAGGCGCGTCTCTTTTTGATTGAGAAACAACAATGTAACAACATAGAGTCGTTAGAATCAACCCTGATAAAGAATCTTGGAATTATTAATCAACAATTAAACATACAACAAATTATGGACGAACTGATTTACACCTTAAAGCAACAGATTATCGAGGTATTGAACCTTGAAGACATGAAACCGGAAGACATCGACGAGAACGCCTCATTGTTTGGCGAAGGCCTCGGCCTCGATTCCATTGATGCCCTTGAGCTTATCGTGCTGATGGAGAAGAACTACGGTATCAAACTGCAAGACCCTTCGATGGGCAAGGAAATCTTCAAGTCGGTGGCTGTGATGGCCGATTACATCCAGAAGAACAGAACGAAATAAATGATTGAACCGATTTACATAACAGGCTCCGGTGTGGTATCGGCTATCGGTATTGGTAAAGCGGCCACATTGGAGGCGCTGCTGTCCAACCGTTCAGGAGTGGGACGGCTGAAGTACCTGAAGACGGAACACAAGGAGTTTCCTGTTGGAGAGGTGAAGCTGACCGATGCCGAGATGCGTGAGCGTTTGGGCATTGCGCCCGATGCCGTCACCACTCGCACCGCGCTGATGGGTATGTTGGCGTTGGGCGAAGCCTTGGAAGAGGCTCGCCTGACTCCTGATTTGTTGCCCAGTGTGGGATTCATCTCTGGTACCACAGTGGGTGGAATGGACATGAGCGAGCAGTTCTATCTCGATTATCTCAACAGTGACGCGCACAAGGAATATATTGCCGTTTACGACTGCGGCAGTTGTTCGGAGATGACCGCAGGACACTTCGGCAGGTTTGCTTTCGCCACCACGCTGGCTACGGCCTGCTCATCAGCGGCCAACGCGGTCATTCAAGGCGCAAATATGATACGTTGTGGCGAGGCCGACATCGTTGTGGTAGGTGGCAGTGAGTGTATCACGAAATTTCACCTCAACGGTTTCAATTCGTTGATGATTCTTGATACTGAACCTTGCCGGCCATTTGATGCTACCCGTCAAGGACTGAACCTTGGCGAAGGTGCAGCCTATCTGGTGCTGGAGTCGGCAAAGAGTGCCAAGCGGCGCGGCATTGCGCCACAGGCACTGCTGTCGGGCTACGGTAACGCCTGCGATGCCTTCCACCAAACTGCTTCTTCTCCCGATGGCGAAGGAGCCTTCCTTGCCATGAAAGAGGCCTTGGTGCTGGCTGGTTTGCAGCCTGCCGACATCGATTATGTCAAAGCGCATGGCACTGGCACACCCAATAACGATGTCAGCGAGAGCCAAGCGATAATGCGGCTCTTCGGCAGTCAGGTGCCGCCTGTGTCGTCGACCAAGCCTTTCATCGGACATACCACCAGCGCTTCGGGTTCCATTGAGGCCGTGTTCTGCATCTTGGCTTTGCAGCAGGGCTTTCTCCCTGTCAACCTCAACTGGTCGCAGCCCATGGAAGACGGCATTGTGCCCGTGGCGAAGCCCGAAAAGAAAAAATTGAACCATGTGTTGTGCAACGCCTTCGGTTTCGGAGGCAACAACTCTTCTTTAATACTCTCAAGACCGGATTGATGATGACAAACAAAAATGTTTATGTGCTATCGGCCAAGCAGATTTCCATGCAGCTGCCCATGAGCGAGGAATGGATGTATGAACCAGCAATCTATGACTTGCCCTTCACCCGTTCCATCGACCCGAGCTTCAAGGAATATTTGTCGCCAATTGAAGCACGACGCATGGGAAAAATCTTGAAACGCGCCTTGGCCACCTCGAAGGAAGCATTGAAAGAGGCTGATTTGGAAACGGTTGATGCCATTATCACAGGGACGGGCTTCGGCTGTATTGAGAACACCGAGTTCTTTCTCGATGCCCTCTCCAACGAAGGCGAACAGCTGCTGAAACCTACTTATTTCATGCAGTCAACCCATAACACCATCAGCTCGTTGGTGGCCATACAGACCAAGAACTACAACTACAACGCCACTTACGCGCATAAGGGCATCTCTTTTGAGAGCGCCCTTCACGATGCTTGGTTGCAGTTCCGTTTGGGCAAGATTGGCTCCGCCTTGGTGGGTTGTCACGACGAGATGACGGAGACTTTCTACCGTATCATGAAAAAAGGTGGGGTGATGGGCCAAGACGAAGAGCGTTGCGGCGAAGTGGCCGTTTCCTTTGTGCTTTCCACCAACGGTGAAGGAAAGAAAAAACCCTTGTGCCGCCTCACGGGTTTGAAAATGCTGCACCAGCCTACAACGAACGACTTGATGGATGCTGCGGCCACCATGCTACAGTCAGCCGACCGGAGCCTTGCCGACATTGATTTCATCCTTACGGGCGTCAGCGGCAACAGCAAGAATGACGAAGCATATCTGGCTGAGACGAGGACCCTTTTTGGCGACAAGCCTTTGCTGAAATACAAACATCTGTTCGGCGAAAACTTCACCGCATCAGGATTGGGTTTCTATGTGGCCACACAATGCCTCAAGGCAGGCTTCGTCCCGGCACATCTCTTTGTCAACCCCAACGATGTCTCCGACAAACAACCCGCTTCCATCATCCTGTTCAACCGCTCCAACGGAAAAGACTATTCTATAACTTTAATCGAAACTTAAACACTATGTGGAAATACATCATCGCTGTAGTGCTTCAGGCCCTATCTCTTGCAGGCGGTCAAGCCATGTTTAAGAAATTCATTGTGAAACTTGGAGAGACGGGTTGGGAATATGAGAATCTCAAGGATACTTCCATGAACAATTGGTGGATTCTTACATTGATGGTTTTGTTCTTCGGTACATCCTTTTCCCTATGGGCCTATGTGCTGAAAAAGATGGATTTTAGTCAGGCGTATCCTTTGTCGAGTCTTAGTTTCATTTTTGGCATGTTTTTGGCATACTTTATGTTTCGGGAAAGCATACCCTTCACCCGTTGGATCGGAGTGGTGCTTATTGTGATAGGGTGTGTATTAATCAGTATGAAATGAACAAGAAATCTATTTTCGTGGCGTTGTTCGCTCTGCTTTCTTCGGGCGTTTGGGCGCAGACCGTGAAACCGCTTGATGAATCGGAAAGCCAACGGGTGGTGACAACATTGACGCAGGCGGCGGCTTCGATACAGACCTTGCAAAGCCGCTTTGTGCAAGAAAAGACCTCAACAATGCTGGCCGAACCCTCGGTTGCCCAAGGCACGATGTATTATGCCACGCCCGACAAGATGCGCTGGGAATATACCAAGCCCTATGCCTTTGCCTTGGTCGTCAATGGCGAGCGTATCGTTAAGGTAACTGACGGCAAGGCCGAGGCCTTGGAAGGCAATTCAAGCCGGATGTACCAAGGCATCGTCAACATCATTATGGGCAGTGCCTCGGGAAAGAAGCTGTTTGATACTTCGGTTTTTGATGTTGTTTTTTACGACGACAACGCATTTTGGCGTGCCGAGATGACACCCAAACGCCGCGACATGAAACGGATGTTCAGCCGGCTGGTGTTCCGTTTTGATAAGAAAACCCAAGTTATCAGCCGCGTGGAGTTTCAGGAAGCGGGCGGCGGTGTTACATCGATTAGGTTTGAGGAAATTAGGCTGAATGAGGCGATAGAAGGGACGGTTTTCGGTATTGGAGAATAGATGACGGGGTATTATTATTAATACGGGGTATTATTATTAATAATGTAATGAATAGAGACGCGCCGTGGCGCGTCTCTATTGATTTTTGTTCGGACTGATACTGCGTATGGGGTTGTCTCCCGACACTGCATATCGGGTTGTCTCCCGATGCGAGCAGAGCAAAGCGATGCGAAGCAGTCTATGTCCCCCTTCCAAAGGGGGTCAGGGGGATTAAAACAGCCTCCGCCGCCTCGCGCCTCACTGCGAGCAGATCCAAGCGATGCGAAGCAGTCCTCCCCCTTCCTTTCTCCTTGATGAGAAAGGAACAAAGAATCAAGGCCGACACCATCGGCCCCCCACACAGCCGTCTAAAGGCCTGACCCTCAGGTCGCGGAGTGGTTTCCGAGAAACCAAACGGCAAGCGCCGCTCCGTGAGGGTCAAGCCTTTAGCCGTCCCTTGCGGACGCTTCCCCGC
>JBHACT010000060.1:0-75067 GCA_041854745.1 Candidatus Limimorpha sp.
AGGGAAAGTGGATACGTCCGCAAGACTATGTGTCCACCGATTCCCTCTTCTACGCCACCGACAGGGCTTTGGCTTCGGTCGGTACATCTCTGTTCGTCAACTACTCTCATTATGCAGCTTAATTTTGACTACCTACTTAACATATTTTACAGCTTTCTCCAAACTAATGGCGTAGCCTTCCGGCATAGTTTCCTCTTTTAGGATGGTAAGTCGACTGTTGTCTTCTTATTGCACGACCCTGATAGCTTTTCGCCCTAATCTGGGGAAATCGGATAGCTTCTTTGCGAATAATATTGCTCCGAGATTTGTAATAGCATACAATCCATTATCTTGCTTTTGGATAATTCCTTCCTCTTCAAGATAATAGGCGTAACCTTTCAAATCTGTTGGAAGAGGAATTTGCAATATTTCAAAATAAGTGTCGCAATCCAATAATCGAAGAGCTTGCTGTAATTGCAAGTCTATCGTTACGAATGTATCTTCAAATTGCTTATGACGCAGCCTGTCCCAAAGCTGAGCTTGCAAAACAGGAAACTCGTTGAGTTTTTTCGTGTAACTGCCAGCACGGATATAATCAATTCTTTCAAAAGTAACCGGTACGCCAAGTGCTCTTGCGATGACGATGATTTCAACTTGCTTTCCATCAATATTGACAGAATGGAAATCAAAATCGGCATTCTTTGAAAGAAGATAGCGCAGCCAGTTTTCTAATTCTTGATTGCCTTTTTTTACTTGTTTAAGCCGGACTTTGGTTCCTATGATGTTGTGCGTTTTGTCATCAACGCCCCATATCATATAAGCATGGGCATGATCTGTTAGAACTGCACTATTTGCCATAGCAGAGATGTCTTCGCCAATCATGTGGGGTTCATCATTGTTATGCTTGAATTCTACCCAGCCTGTTTCATCGGGAAGTTTGCAGAGTTCTTTCACCAATAAATCCAAATTCTCCATACCCTTATTTTTTCAGTTTGTTGTTCTAATAAAGTGTATTATCCGAACATGTTAGTGCAAAGGTAGTATTTTTTCTTTCAGACTCATCTGTTTTTCTTAATTTTGCAGCAAAATCCACATTATGTCAAGAAACGAACAAGAACTGAAAGGTGTCACGCTGTTGGGCAACCAGAACACGCAGTACAACTACGACTATACGCCGGAAGTGCTGGAAGTGTTTGAAAACAAACATCCTGAAAACGAATATCTTGTGACTTTGGACTGCCCCGAGTTCACCTCGTTGTGCCCCAAGACGGGTCAGCCCGATTTCGGACACCTTATTATTAATTACATTCCTCGCGCCCTGATGGTGGAGAGCAAGAGCCTGAAACTTTATCTGTTCAGCTTTCGCAACCACGGCGACTTCCATGAGGATTGTGTGAATATTATCATGAAGGATTTGGTTAAGTTGATGAATCCCAAATACTTGGAGGTGATTGGCCTTTTCAATCCTCGCGGTGGCATTTCTATCAAGCCTTTTGCCAATTATGGCGACGAGGAACACCAAGACATAGTCAGGCAGCGTTTGTTGGCGAGTTTTCATAATGCGTGAGGATATGGCAAAAGATGCGGTGATTGTGGTTTCCGGCGGCATGGACTCTACTACCATGCTTTATGAGTTCAAGGATGAAATCGCTTTTGCGATTACCTTTGATTACGGATCGTTGCAGAATGCGCGTGAACAGCATTGTGCTAAGCTGCATTGCAAAAAATTGGGTATCAGTCATCTGGTTATTCCGTTGGATTTCATGCACCGCTATTTCAAAAGTGCTTTGCTCATGTCGGCGGATGATGTTCCCGAAGGCAGTTATGATGAGGAAAACATGAAGTCGACAGTGGTGCCCTTCCGCAATGGAATTATGTTGTCCATTGCTTGCGGCATGGCGGAAAGCATGGGCATGAAGCGTGTGATGATAGCCAACCATGCCGGTGACCATGCTGTCTATCCTGATTGCACCCCTGATTTTGTGAAAGCCATGTCGGAGGCTATGTCAGCGGGCACTTATGAAAATATCACGGTTCTTGCGCCTTACACCAACTTGAGCAAGAAGGAGATTGTGGAGCATGGCAAGGCCTTAGGCTTGGATTACTCCGAGACCTATTCTTGCTACAAAGGCGGTGAGAGGCACTGTGGCAAATGTGCTACCTGCCGCGAACGCCGTCAAGCCTTGCAGGTCGCCGGTATCGAAGACCTTACCGAATATGAATGTTAATGGAAGCGAATCTGCCACAAATCAAACATAAATAATACAGTAGTCTATCCTTGTCATGGTCTGCCCAATATATGGCTATCAACCGTTCCGCGTCAACAGTTAAACAGTTTAACAATCAACAACAAATGTATTACGTCAGAAAAACCTTAGAAATATCCTCGTGCCACCAGCTCTATCTAGACTATGAGAGCAAATGCGAGAACCTGCACGGCCACAACTGGAAAGTGAATGTGTATTGTCGCGCCGAGAAGCTCGACAGTAACGGCATGGTGTGCGATTTTACCGAAATCAAACGCTTGATTCATGGTAAAATCGATCATGCCAACCTTAACGATGTTCTGGATTTCAATCCTACGGCGGAAAACTTGGCCAAATGGATTGTTGACACCGTTCCGAACTGCTACCGCGCCGATGTGTGGGAGTCGAGGGACAACAAGGCTTCCTACATCAAGGACGATGCGCCACAAAATTTTGATTGATTTATAATAAGCTTTCAGCTTGGTAGGTTCTGAACGGAGCACTGATTGTTGAAAGCCAGACAGTTCAACATTGTACAAGATCAACGAAATATTCTACTCTCTCCAAGGCGAAGGTTTTCATAGCGGAACGCCCGCCGTTTTCGTGCGTTTTAGTGGTTGCAACTTGCGTTGTGTCTTTTGCGACACAGCGCATTGGCACGGCTCGATGATGTCTTTGAAAGATATTATAAATGTGGTGAATACACATCCGAATGCTTCATTGGTCGTGCTGACGGGCGGCGAGCCTTCTTTGTTCATTGATGAGGCTTTTGTGGCTGAACTGAAGCAGAAAACCGGTAAGAAAATCGCCATCGAGACCAATGGCACGCGGCCTTTGCCAGCCAACCTTGATTGGGTAACGCTTTCGCCCAAGACCGCTTTTGAAGGAGGCGGTTTGAAACCTTGTGTGTTGAAGACCTGCGATGAATTGAAGGTGGTTTATCTCGGTCAGGATTTGGCCCAATATGCTGAAATCCAAGCGGAAAATCGCTTTTTGCAACCTTGTTTTTCAGCAGATGAAACGGAGTGTAAGGCCAATATGAAGGCCTGCGTTGAGGCAGTTAAAAATAATAGAGGTTGGCGGCTTTCGCTGCAGATTCACAGGATGCTGAATATTCCGTGAATAGCATTTTGTGTCTTTGTTTTGTTTAATTGATTAAACAAAAATTGAGTATTTTTATTTAATTGATTAAACAATTTTCTGCTTTTTTTAATCTTGTTTACTCAAAATTTCGTAATTTTGCATTCTCAATCGGAACATAGATATGGACAAGTTACTGCTGAAAAGAATCCTGATAGACAATCAAAACGAAGTGGAAAACTACGATGTAATAAAACGCGAGTTTTCATTCAAGCAATTTCCCTGTCATGTGTTAGTTGGAGCAAGACGAGCGGGAAAGTCATATATGCTATACCACCGTATTCAAGAATTATTGTCGGCGGGAACAGGCTGGAATAAAATGCTTTATCTGAACTTCGAGGACGAGCGGCTGGCCGATTTTGGTTCGGAAGATTTCAATCTGATTCTTGAATGCCACGCTGAATTGTATAACGAGCGTCCGATTCTGTTTCTTGACGAAGTCCAGAACATTCTCCATTGGGAAAAATTTGCTCGCCGTATGGCCGACACTAATCACAGTGTTTACATCACGGGAAGCAACTCGAAGATGCTCTCCGGCGAAGTGGCTAGCACTTTGGGCGGTCGCTATCTAGTCAGTGAAGTTTATCCGTACTCGCTCAAAGAATACCTTAATGTGCTCGGTGTTCCATTCGATGAATTATCAATGCTGAGTTCTCATTCGCGCTCGAACATTGTCCGTCGCAGCCTTCAATATCTCCACTACGGCGGGCTCCCAGCCTCGGTTTCGCTTCCAGTGAAGCGGGATTATCTGAGCAGCGTTTACCAAAAAATCTATTTGGGCGACATCATTCAGCGGAATAGCATCGCCAACATAACCGGCATCAGGGTGATGTTGCGAAAAATGGCCGAAACCGTTTGCCGCCCCATTTCATACAACAGAATTACAAACATCATGTCGAGCGTGGGGGGCAAATTAAGTTTGGCAACAGTCATCAAATATGTTGAATATTGCGAAAATGCGTGGCTTTTGCTTCGCTTGAAAAACATTTGCGCACATCTTGCGGAGAAAGAGAGTAATTGCAAGTACTACTTTATCGACAACGGCATTTTGTCTTTGTTCCTCATCGACAAAGATGCGATGCTCCTTGAGAACCTTGTGGCATTGGCATTGTTCAGACTGTATGGACTTGACTATGGCAACGACCGTGTGTTTTTCTACAACAATGACGGGCAAGAAGTCGATTTTTATATTCCCGATGACGAACTTGCCATACAGGTTTGCTACACACTTCTTGACGAAGACGCCCGTAAACGAGAATTGACAGCACTCAAAAAACTGCCGAAACATCTTCCTTGCAAACGAAGAATCGTCATTACTCTCGATGAAAACGAGACCGTTACAGACAAATACGGCGACATCGAAGTAATTCCATTTTGGCAATGGATGCTGAAATAAGCAGTTGCCCACACCTTAATTAATATAGCGGTAAAAAGCAACAAATCCTTGCGTGGCGTGGTATAAAAACTTATACCTATCTTTACAGAAAATCGCTGATATGCACATTTCAGGTTTCTACGAAACGAGCGATCCAAACGGCCAAAACGAAGTGGCAGAGATGTTCAAACGCTTTCCGTGGCTCAATGTGTCGGAAGTGGCATGGGTTATCGGTATCAACAAAAGCCTTTTGGAGTGTTACATTTATGGAATTTCAAAGCCGAGCGAACAACGCCTGCAACAAATCAGACAAATCCTACACAACCTTGGTGCAGAACTGGGCATTCATCTTCTGCGTTGAAAACTTTTCCTTGGCTCGCTGTAAATCAAGAACACAGCGGGTTTCTTGTTTAAGTCTCCTTTGTAGTTTTTCCATGCAGCCATGTCTTGGCTGATGATGAGCTCGTCCTCACAGGTGAGGTTGCAGGCAATGCAAACTCTCGTGGTGGGATGAAGGTTTTTGCAAAGGTCTTGCAGCATGGCGTTGTTGCGGAAAGGGGTCTCGATGAAGATCTCTGTTTCGTTGTTGGCGGCAGAGCGGCGTTCCAAGTTTTTGATGGCGTTTTGTCTTTCCGGACTTTTTATGGGAAGGTAACCGTGGAAGGCGAAGCATTGTCCATTGAATCCCGAGGCCATCAAAGCGAGAATCATGGCGTTGGGGCCAGTGAGCGGAACAACCTGAATGCCAGCCGAGTGTGCCAAATCTACCACCAAAGCACCCGGGTCGGCCACGCAGGGTGTGCCGGCTTCGGACATCAGCCCCATATCTTTTCCTTGCAGGCAGTGGCCAAGATGCTCCATCAGGTCAAGATTGCGGGTATTGTGCTTGTCAAGCTCGATGAATTCGATGTCGTCGATGTTGTTGTCCATCCCAATTCGACTCAACACACGGCGCGAGGTGCGGGTGTTCTCCACGACGAAATGTTTCAGCCGTTTCACTATATTGAGTGTTCCGGCAGGGATGACTTGTTCGGGTTTCGTTGCGCCAAGCAGGTTGGGCACGAGATAGAGTTTTCCGAAGTTGTTGGTCATGAACGGTTTGTGGGATTATGACATGGCGATTTTCTTCTCAATGTCAGCAAACATTGCCTTGAACTGCTTGTCGGTTTCGAGGCGGTCAGCGATGGTCTTGCAGGCGTGGTGCACCGTGGCATGGTCTTTCTTGCCACACTGCTGACCGATAGAGACCAAACTGGCGTTGGAGTATTTCTTCGAAAGGAACATGGCAATCTGACGGGCTTGCACTATTTGGTGCTTGCGCGTGTTAAGGGATATCTGTTCGAGGGTAATCTTGAAATACTCACAAACGATATTGATGATGTATTCCACCGAGACTTCCTTGATGGTATTGCGAACAAATCGGTCGATGATTTGTTGCGCCATCTCTATGGTGACGGATTTCTTATTGAGCAGCGACTGGGCCATGAGTGAGTTCATCACGCCTTCCAACTCACGGATGTTGTTGCGCACATTGCTTGCGATGTATTGCACCACCTCATCAGGGAAAGTGATACCGTTGTCGTGCAATTTCTCACGGACGATGGAGGTGCGAGTGGGGAGGTCGGGCGACTGCAAGTCGGCGGTCAAGCCCCATTTGAAACGCGACAGCAATCGGTCTTCCATACCCTGCAAGTCAGAAGGGAACTTGTCGCTGGTGATGATAATCTGCTTGTTGTTCTGCTGTAAGTGATTGAAAATGTGAAAGAAAACATCTTGTGTGCCTGCCTTTCCCGAGAGGAACTGAATGTCATCAATGATGAGCACATCGATCATCTGGTAGAAATTGATAAAGTCGGGGCGGTTATTGTTTTTGTTGGCCGTCACATATTGGGTGGAGAGCTGCTCGGCTTGCACATAAAGAACGGTCTTCTCTGGATGCAAACGCTTGGTTTCCAATCCAATGGCGTGACAAAGGTGTGTTTTCCCCAACCCAGTTCCGCTATAGATGACCAAGGGATTGAAAGCATCCCTGCCCGGTTTTTTGGCGATTTCCATGCCGGCTGAGCGGGCCAAACGGTTGCATTCGCCCTCGATGAAGTTCTCGAAGGTGTAGTTTTCGTTCAGTTGCGAGACGATTTGTAGCTTCTTTAGCCCCGGAATGACGAAGGGGTTGATGGGGCCTTCCGATAAACGCTGCGGCGTCGGCTGTCCGATGGGGTTCTTCGGATAGTTGCGGTTGGAACTGGGCAGGGTGATGGAACCGGAACTGGTGGCGCTGTCCACAGGAATCCTGTATTCCAGTTTCCCTTTTGCGCCGACAAAACGCTTGATGACCGTCTTGAGCAGGTCGATGTAATGCACCTCAAGGTATTCATAGAAGAATTGGGTCGGCACCTGCAAGGTCAGCACGTTGTCGGTGAGCGAGAGCGGTACGATGGGCTCAAACCAAGTCTTATAACCCTGTTCCGTGACATTATCTTTAATCACAGACAAACAGTTGTTCCATATTTCCACACGGTCCTTTGTCATCGTAAAAATGTTCTATTATATTGTATTCAAACTACTTTTGAAGCAGAAAGAGTGTCGGGATTTGGCCTTTTTTGGGGCTTGTTTTGACTTTGCAAAAGTAATTGATTATTTGTTCATAAAAAAATCAAATTCCTATTGATTTTTAATTTCTTTTTTTCTAAAATACGAGATTTGTGATTTTTGGCAAATAGTAATTCTTATAAATAATTGATTTATAATGTTTTAATATGCGTTATTTTTACCCCGAACAAATTGCTGAATTTTTCAAAAATTCTTGAAGCGGAATTTTTTCTTGTTGAAAACTCCAAATAGCAGTCCAATTCGAAGCGGGGATTGAGTTGCTCCAAATCTTCCTCTTTCATGATGCGCATCACCTCGTTCATCAAGGGATATTCGAATTCCAAACTGTAAATTTCATTTATGGTTTTTTCAACTATCGTGCTGTTGTCCAAGGCATCGCGGGTGGCGGCTTTGTAGGCATTGATGAGTCCAGAGGTGCCCAATTTGATGCCTCCAAAGTATCGGGTTACGACGATGCACACATTGGTAACATCTTTCGACAGGATTTGGTTGAGTATGGGCTTGCCCGCCGTGCCCGATGGCTCGCCGTCGTCGCTTGAACGGAATGTCTTTTTGTCGGGGCCAATCATGTAGGCGTAGCAGTGGTGCCGCGCATCGAAATATTTCTTCTTGACGGATGCCACCGACTCTTTGGCCTCATCTTCGCTCATTACGATGAAGGTCTCGGCAATGAATTTGCTGCCTTTTTCCTTGTAAAGGCCTTCGCCGCAGGCGGCTAACATTTTATAGGTGTCGTCGTTCATGGTTTCAGGGTGATGAGGATGACAGCGATGATGGCTATGGCGAGGCCGAGGTAGTTCTTCCATGTCAGTTTCTCCTTGAAGAGCAGCCATCCCGTCAGTGCGGTAACGCTGACCACACCTATATTATATATAGGGAAGAGGACGACATTGTCGAAACAGCGCATGGCATGGTAAACGCTGAAGGTGGAAAAAAAGTTGATGACACCCAAGCCGACACCGCCCAAGGCACTTTTCCACTGCCATTTCGACTTGCCCCGGATGAGATCCCGGCCTACGATGATGATGCCAAAAAGCAAGGCAATGAAGTAGATGAAGGCAATCATGAAACTCATGTCATCGGCCCCGTTGCGCTGTTCGGTGAGTTTCATCAATATGTCGCCTGTGCCTGTGCCCAAAAAAATGAACAGCGGCAACATGTTGATTAATAATCCTTTCCTTCCTTTGGAGACACGATTAATCGCGTCTCCTTTACCCACGCCTACCACCAAAACCAAGGCTACCAAAGCCAGAATGATGCCCATCGTGGCCACGAAGTTCAATTTTTCGTTGAACAAAACCACACCTGCCAAAGTGGGCAGCACCACGGAGAGTTTGCTCGAAAGTGAGGTGATGGTTACGCCGGAGCGTTGGGTGGAGGCGGTCATCAGGAGGTAGGTAAAAATGAACCAGAAGCCGGTGATGAGCGAGAGGCCGAACCAAGGCTCGGCGACCAACTGCGGCAGCGTGTCGAACCGTTTGCACATCAGAAAGCCCGTGCCTGCGGCAAAGACATAATTCCACATCAAAGCCTGATGGTTGTCGAGCTTGAACCGCTCGAAGAGGCGCATCGCTACGAAAACGCCGGTGGAGAATAGGATGGCAAGGATGAGGTAAATCATGGTTGATGAGTTTGCCGAATCGCGGGGGCAAAGGTACGGAATTTTGCCTATCTTTGCCTCGTGATTGGATTTAATTTGCAGAAGACGAAACGGCATTTCACAGAGGTGTTGGCCGAGACCTTTCAGCAGCGCGAGGCGGAGCAACTGATGCGTATCCTGCTGGAAGACCTTTTTGGCTTCAACCTGAAATGCCAACTCATGGACCCCGACCTTCGTATTGATGAGGAACAACATGCGCGATTGGAAACATCGGTTGAACGCTTGTTGAAGGGTGAACCTGTGCAGTATGTGACGGGCGTGGCGCGTTTCGACACCTTATTAATAAATGTTTCGCCGGCCGTATTGATTCCGCGTCCCGAAACCGCTGAACTGGTGCAGAAACTGTGTGCTTACTTGCCGAAAGAAAAACCTATGCGCATTTGGGACATAGGCACGGGATCGGGCTGCATCGCCATTGCCTTGGCAAAGTATTTCGTGAATGCCGAAGTCATTGGTTTTGATGTTTCGGGGGAAGCCTTGCAAATCGCCAAGGAGAATGCCGAGCGCAATGGCGTACAGGTGACTTTTGTTCAAGATGATGTCTTGCAGCCACAATCGGAGTATTTCCGCCAACCCGTTGATTTGGTGGTGAGCAATCCGCCCTATATCTGCGACAGCGAACGTGTTACGATGGAAGCCAATGTTCTCGATTGGGAGCCGGCAAAGGCCTTGTTCGTCCCTGACGAAGACCCTTTGCGGTTTTACGGACAGATTTTGCGTTTGGCGAAAGACCAATTAAAACCCGATGGCGCGGTTTGGCTCGAAATCAATGAACGGATGGGGGAGGAGATGATAAAACTATGTGTTGAAATTGGGTTTGAAGCAGAAATCATTGCAGATTATGCGGAAAAAGATAGATTTATAAGAGGAGAATTGCTAGAGTGATTGTTTTTTTCTATTATTTACATCTAATGTATATGGCTTTCGTCAAATAAAACGGAGAGTTTTATGTTATAAACGATGAGAAAGGTGAAAAAGGTGCCCCTGCCATGTTATAGTTTGAAGGACTGTATCAATTGTTGTTGGAACGCAATGATTGGAGCAGGTTATTGATGGGTTGCCAAGCCCCGAAGGGGCGACAGCTTTTGTGGTCAGGTGGTGTAAACCCCTACCGATGAAAAATGTTGGGGTTGTAACCCCCAGTTGATAGAATAAAAAGGCGATGGGTTGTAACCCCCAGCTGATAACAAAAAAATCCGTATTTTTGCAGCGCGATTCAGGCAGACTGTCGCGGGTCGGGAGAGCCGGCGCGAGGAAAGTCGGGACAGCACAGAGCACCATACTTCTTAACAGGAAGGTGTCCGCAAGGGCAACAGCAAGTGCCACAGAAACATACCGCCCTAAGTTCATCGAGGGGTAAGGGTGAAAACGCGAGGTAAGAGCTCACGCATCGGGTGGCGACATTCCGGTGAGGTAAACCTTATGGGCTGCAAATCCAAGTATAGAGACAAAGAGGCTTTCGGGCTTCGAGAGGGCTGCTCGTCCGTCGTCTCAGGGTAGGACGCTTGAGCCTGTGGGCGACCGCAGGCCTAGAGAAATGACAGTCGCCCCGCAAGGGGAACAGAATCCCGCTTATTCGCCTGTATCGCTGTCATACGAGAAGTTCCGCATAGCGGAACTTCTTTTGCTTTTTGGGATTGCCATGTCAGAAAAATGCCGTACATTTGCAGCCGATTTGGCCAAGGGAATGCCGTGCAAATCGGCAACAGTGCCCGCTGCTGTAAGCCCGCCGTAAGGTCTGCCATCCATGCCACTGTACGGCCCATCCGTATGGGAAGGCGGCAGACTCGGGTAAGTCAGAAGACCTGCCAAACAGAGAGTTCAATTGCAAGCCTTCGGGAACAAGGGCAACGCTGAGCGTGGCAATGGCATTGCCGCTTGCGAAGGTTTTGCAACATTTGTTCAATTCATAATAATCCATTAATTATGCGAAAAATGTTACTATTATCCTTGTCGCTGCTCATTGCATCCGTTGCGAATGCGCAGCTTTCAGGAACTTACACCATCAGCAGCAATGCCTCCCAAAATCCTCATTACGCTTCTTTCGGTGCTGCCGTAACGGCTTTGTCGGACGGCGTATCGGGGCAAGTCGTCTTTGAGGTAGCTCCCGGAACCTACGAGGAGTTCGTTACCATCCCATCCATTCAAGGGGCAAGTGCCTCCAACCGTGTTGTCTTTAGGGGTATGGGCACCGACAATCAGCAAGTCGTGCTGACCAGCAACGCGGGCTATTTGGAGAAAAACACCCTCACCCTAAACGGAGCAGATTACATCAGCTTCGAGAACATGACCATCCAGACCACCTCCACCAACTACGCCAACGTGGTGTATTTGGACAAAGGCGTAGTGAGCGACTATTTTATTAATGTCCGTTTTGTCGGATACGATAATCCAAATGGTGGCTCTGGTTATGTCAAAAATCAAAATATCATCTATGATAAATCGCAGGATGTCGGTAACTTGGATTCCGATTTGCAGTTTAGGAATTGCAGTTTCACCTACGGAGATTATGCTTTCTACTTACAGGGACCGGGCTGGCAAAAGCCCAACGACACCCATCTGCTGATTGAAGGCTGCACATTTACCAACCAGCGTTTCAAGAGCATGTATCTTACCTATCAGGAAGATGCGATTGTCAGGAACAACACCTTTGAAAACAACAAGGATGTGAAAGAATACTGGGCTATTGATGCGTTCAGATGCTATTATGGAACGGTCGTTGAGAACAATGTCATTCAAGCCAACCTGAACACGGTGAATGCCGAAGGCATCATCTTTCGTCCCGGAACGGGGTCTGCCGAACGTCCTGTCATCGTTCGCAACAACATGATTTCCATTCATTCCAACGATGATTACAGCTATGGCATTTATGTCAAGGATGACGAGACGAGCCATCTGTACGTTTCGCACAACACCGTTAAGCTGACGGGAACAGGGGCTGCCACCAATCTGTTTGTTGACAAGAGCTTCCAAAACCTGACCGTCAACAACAATATTTTCATCAACGAAACGCCGGGCTATGTGTTCCGTTACCAGTCAAACGATGTGACGGGGCGCATTTGCGACTACAACAGGGTTTCTTTTACAGGCGAAAAAGTGGGAAGATTGGGAGCCACCGACTATACCACTTTGGCAGAATGGCAAGCCGGCACGGGTTTCGACACCCATACCGTTCTTTGCACGCCTTCTTTTGTTTCTGCTACCGATTTGCATCTCACGGCTACCGATGGTTTGGCCATTGCCAATCCGCTCTCGTATGTCACTACCGACATCGACGGCGAAGCCAGAACGAACACACCTTGTGCCGGTGCCGATGAATACACCAACGGTGTCAACCTGCCGCCTGTAGTGCTGAATCCTATCGGGAATGTGGTTTTCGACACTTATCCTGCCAACCAGACCATCGACCTCACGAATATCTTTGACGACCCTGACGACCCGAATGAAAACATGGTCATCACGGTTTTCTCCAACAGCAATCCGACTTTGATAGGAGCGGTGCTCAACAACCGCACTTTGCAGGTACAGCGCCTTCAAAACACGGGTGGCACTTCCGTCATCGTGTTGCAAGCAGTGAGCAACGGGCAGTCGGTGCAGACTTCCTTCTCAGTGGAATGTGTCGCCGAAGACCTGCCGCCCGTCGTGAACAACGCATTGTCGCCAATTAGCTTCAACGCTTTCCCAGAAGTCAAGACTTTCGATATCAGCGCCTGTTTCGATGATCCCGACAATAACAATGCGATGATGGATTACACGGTGCAGAACTGCCCTGTCGAGATTTCGGCTTCCATCGATACCGAGGATGTGCTCAAGGTGAGTCGTACTACTCCCAATGCATTTAGCAACAAGACCTTGGTCATCCGTGCCATCAGCAATGGCAAATTCGTGGACATGAGCGTTAGCGTATCCGGTACGGAAGTGGTTGTCAATGTAGAAATAGCTGATTTCGAAGATGTTGAATTGGGGCCGAGTGGCATTTGGCAACCCGAAGAGGGCAATAATCAGATGTTGAGTGGAGGTTGGGTTTTCACCAATTACTATTCTCCCTATTTCTGGGGCGGCTTCACTGCATCCAATCGAACCGACCTTACCCAAACGGGTATGAACGCACAATACACGGCGGCTACGGGTTGCGGACATGACGGTTCGGCACAGTATGCGGTTGCCTATACTATGGGAGCGCAAACGGAAATATCAGCTGCTGATGGAGAAATGCACACGATAACAGGATGTTATGTCACCAATAACCTATGGGCTTACCAAAACATGCTTGAAGGCGATGCTGGCACAACACCGTTTGGCGGACCCAGCGGCAACGACCCCGACTGGTTCAAGCTGACCGCCACGGGCAAGAACGCCAACGGTCAGGTGGTCGGCACATTGGATTTCTATCTTGCCGACTATCGTTTTGCAAACCATGAAGATGATTATATCCTTAATACTTGGGAGTGGTTCGACCTCAGTCCTTTGGGAGAGGTGGCCAGTGTTTCGTTCAGTTTGTCTTCTACGAAAGTCAACAATGGCGGCATGATTACACCGGCTTATTTCTGCATGGATAACTTCAACAGTAATGCCGCCGACTTGCCGCCTTATATCGTTAATCCTGTGCAGGATGTGGTCTTCAACACTTTCCCGCAAACCATCCAGATCGACCTCAACGGCGTGGCCACCGACCCCGACGACCCCGACGAGAATATCGAATACAGTATTGTCTCTAATTCAAACGGAAACGCCCTGTCGGCCACTATGAACGGTAAGGTTCTGATTTTAACCCGTCAAAACCACAACCAAGCCACGGCGAATCTCGTGATGCGCGCCACCAGCGACGGACAAACAGTTGATTTCAACATTCATGTCGTCATTAATGCTGCCACCGACTTGCCTCCTGTCATCGCCAACCCAGTGGAAGATGTGGTGTTTGAGCAATATCCTCAAACCATCCATATCGACCTCAACGGCGTAGCCACCGACCCCGACGACCCTGATGAGAACATCGTTTATAGTGTGGTCTCCAACTCCAACACCTCGGCTTTGGTGGCTCAAGTCAACAACAAAGATTTGGCACTGGGGCGTCTGACCGGTGAGGAAGCCACTGCCGACCTCACGATGCGCGCCACCAGCAATGGGAAGCATGTTGATTTCAACATTCATGTCGTCATGATTCGCGTGACCAACTTAGCGCCTTATATCGTCAATCCCGTGCCGGATGTCGTGATGAACGAGTTCCCAAAGATTGTCCATGTTGACCTTGACGGCGTGGCCACCGACGACGACGACCCCGACGAATTGATTGAATACGAACTTGTCTCCAACTCCAACGAAACGGCTCTCTCTGCTACGATGTCTGGCAAAGTATTGGTGCTCGATCGTTTGACGGAAGATCAGGCTGAAGCCGATGTAGAGATGCGTGCCGTCAGCAACGGTCAGTCGGTCAATTTCAATGTGCATGTCACCATGAACCAAGTGGAGGGCTTGGATGAGAGTCAGTTTGCCATTGAGGCCTATCCCAACCCCACCGAAGGTCAGTTGACGCTCTCCTTGTGTGAGGCTTCAACTTTCAATTACCGTGTCTTTGACCTTTTCGGACAATGTGTTATGAGTGGAAATGCTCAAGGCGACAAGACCCGTCTCGATTTTAGCAGTCTCAATAAAGGTATCTATTTCATCTCCGTCGAATGGAGAGACAGCCGCATGATTCAGAAAGTGATTGTGCAATAAGATTTGGTACATTAGGTTTTTTGAGTGAGGAAGGGCAGCCCAAACGGGTTGCCTTTCTGTTGTGTACAACAAAGCCGGCAACAGAAAGACTGTTACCGGCTCAACAAATGAAAGAAAAAATAACTTGATTTCTACACCGCCATCAGCACCAGCAGCTGCGCTGTGAAGATACGCAGAAACATGGTGAGCGGATACACGGTGGCATAACCCATATTGGGCAACTTGCAGCCCTCTGGCGCCACGGTGTTGGCAAAGGCCAAGGTGGGTGGGTCGGTATGTGAGCCTCCGATAAAGCCCATCAGCGTGTAGTAGTTCAATTTCAACACCAAACGGCCAAAGAGGGTGACCAAGATGGGCGGTATCATGGTGATGAGGACACCGTAAACGACCCAAATATAGTGCTCTTGTACCGTGGCCACAAACTGTCCGCCGGCACTCAAACCCACACCGGCCAAGAAGAGTGCTATGCCTATCTCGCGCAGCGCGTGTATGCCCTGACCTTCGGTAAACTCGGTACCGAACCAGCCTTTCTTAACCCCAAGCCAGCCGCCGATGATGGCCGCTACCAAAGGGCCGCCGGCCAAGCCTAATTTGATGGGCGCTTTCATGCCAACGGGAATCGGGATGGAACCTATGACGATGCCGAGAGCAATGATGACGAAGATGGGGATGAGCAGGAAACCGCTTTTGCCTTTTTTGCCCGTTGCAGGCGCAACGGATGTTGCTTCAAGGGTGGTGGGCTCTTTCTTCAGGTCGATATGGAAGAACGCGCGGAGCAGGATACAACTCACAATCATGCCCACCACGGCTAAGGGATAAGCCACGGCATAGCCCGCCGCTAAACGATCGGCAGCGCCCTCAATGCCCAATTCGGTGACCGCTTGTTGGGCTGCCGACAATCCGGGCGTGTTGGTAATGGCGCCTGTGTACACACCCGCCATGTCAGCCAAATCCTGATTCGCAACTTTCGCGATGATGACGGTGATGAGTACGCCTATGGCCACATTACCCAAGGCCATCAAGTTCATAGCCAAACCGCCTTTCTTGAACGAATGGAAGAAACCCGGGCCCACTTGCAAACCGACGGCCACCACGAATAGGATGAGCCCGAACTCCTTGATGATATGCAGCATTTCTGCGTTGAGGCTGATACCGCAGGCACTGAAGGCAATGCCCACAAAGAGCACCCAGGTGATGCCCAACGAGATTTTGGCAATCTTGATTTTACCCAAAAGAAGTCCGATGAAGATGGATAGGGCTAAATACAGGACGGTGGGTCCTACGCCCGAACCAGTGAAAAGATTCATCATGATGGTGTTGTTTTGTGTTTGTGCTCGATGAATAAAAGTACAAAGTTAGGATTTATTTCATCACATTGTCGATAATGACCGAAATATTGTTGACGAACATGTTTACCGCAATCGCCAACAGGATGACACCGAAGAACTTGCGAAGAATGAAAATCAGATTCTCGCCCATCAGCTTTTGGATCCTACCCAGTTGGCTGATGACGATATAATCCAAGAGAATGTTGAGTAACAAACCGATGATGATGTTGGTGACGGCATAATCGGCACGCAGCGAGAGCAAGGCCGTCAGTGCACCGGGACCGGCAATGAGCGGGAAGGCAATGGGAACGATGCTGGCACCGCCCTTGGTGCCTTCGTTCTTGATGATCTCGCGACCGAGTATCATCTCCACGGCTAAGATAAACAGCACGAAGGAGCCTGCCACGGCAAACGAGGGGGCGTCAATGCCGAACAGTTTCAGCAGTGCGTCGCCGGCGAAGAAGAAGGCTATGAACAAGGCTAAGGCCGTTAGGCAGGCTTGTCCCGCCTTGATGACTTTGTTCTGCTCCTTTATGCTTACGAAGATGGGAATTGACCCGAAGATATCAATGATGGCCGCCATCACAACGAAGGAGCTGAAAATTTCGATGAGGTTGATGCTTTTGAACATGGTTATCATTTGTTTTTGACATGAGACGCGGGACTACGAGGCATGAGATTAGTGCTTCCCGCTCTATTGTCTGTTATACTATACTATTCCAAAGGTAATGGAAATGTGGCCCGAAGCGCTTGAAGGCGGCCTCGTCCAGCTGCTCCTGAAACTGTGGATGTGCCACAGAGATGATGAGCTTGGCCCTTTCCTGCAACGACTTGCCATATAGGTCGACTGCACCATATTCCGTGATGAACCAGTGGATGTGGTTGCGTGTGGTAACGGCACCTGAACCGAGATCCAAGGCGGGGACAATCTTGTTGATGCCTTTGCGCGTTGTGGAAGGCATGGCGATGATGGCCTTGCCGCCCTTGGAGCGCGAAGCACCGTAGACATAGTCGATTTGCCCGCCAACGCCGGAATAGATACGCTCGCCCAATGAGTCGGCGCATACTTGACCCGACAGGTCGACTTGTATGGCCGAGTTGATGGAGGTCATCTTGGGCTGCTGTGCAATGACGAAGGGATCGTTGGTGTATCCCACGTCTTTCAGCAGCACCTCTGGGTTGCCGTCGATGAAGTTGTAGATCTTCTGCGAACCCATCACGAAGGTGGAAACAATCTTGCCTTTGTCGAGTTTTTTGCTGTTTCCGGTGATGACTCCTTTTTTGATAAGAGGCAGGATACCGTCGGAGAACATCTCGGTGTGTATGCCTATGTCCTTGTGGTTGTGAAGGCACGACAGGATGGCGTTAGGGATGGAGCCGATGCCCATCTGGAGGCATGCGCCGTCTTCGATGAGTTCGGCACAATAGCGTCCTATGGTCTTCTCTACCTCATTGGGCACGGGCATGTCGACGGTGAGCAGGGGCGTGTTGTCTTCCACAAAATAGTTGATTTTGCTGATGTGGATGAGAGCGTCGCCATGGGTGCGCGGCACGTGTTTGTTGACGACGGCGATGGTGAACTCGGCACTCTCCATGGCAGCCAACGTGGCATCAACGGAAGGGCCTAATGACACATAGCCGAACTTGTCGGGTGGACACACCTGAATCATGGCCACATTGCACTTGATGTACTGTTCGCGATAGAGTTTTGAGGTTTCGCCAAGGAACACAGGGATGTAGTCAGCCAGACCTTTTTGAACGCTTTCGCGCACGTTGGCACCCACAAAGAAGGCATTGTGCTGGAAGATGCCTTCAAACTCAGGATTGACGTAAGGTGCGGCACCTTCGGTGTGGAGGTGATGGATGTATACATTTTTGAGTTCGCCGGCGCGGCCCCTGTCGCATAAAGCTTTGACTAAGCATTGCGGTACATTCGACACCGAACTGATGTGGACATGGTCACCCGACTTGATGACTTTGACGGCTTCTTCGGCCGTAACTGCTTGATACTGTTTCTTCATACAAACACAGTTATTACTTGTTCAACTTCAAAAAACAGCAGCAAGAGGACAATATGAGAATACGAAACAGAATTGTTTCTCTTTGATTCCCAAGCTCTTGTTCCCGAAAGCTGCGAATATTGGAAAAAGGCAGGTCTTCTGGCTCGTCCCAGCCTGCGGCGTCTTCCCGATAAAGAATACCAGTGACATAGGTGCTACAGACTTTGGTGGAACTTACAGCTACGGGCATAGCCCCCGAATTGCACGGGATTCCCTATTATTCTTTGGTAAGAACCCAAATCCGCGGCAAAAGTACGGCTTTTTTGTGGAATTTGCTTTGCTCTCTTTGTTTTTGTTCACAATATGGAATGATTACAACAACGAAAGCCACCATAATTTTCCCGCACAGACCGTACTTCTAATAAAATCCCGCAGGATGTATAGTGACAGCAATGACTGAAATTTTGAATTGCCGGAAGCCGCCCAAAGTATTCAGGGAATCAGGTGTTTAGGAAAGGAAGGAGATGGATAGAGTTGTTGGAGATTGCATGTGAAAAGAAGTCTCTTTTTTCTTTCGGATCACAATGTTCTAATAATAAAAACTACCCCGGAAGCGTTTTCATAAAGCCGTTCGGCACGAATTTTGAAATTTTTTCGCCGAACGAACGGAAGAAATATGTATTTTCGTCAAAAATTTCATCCTATGAAAATCCATCCGATAAAAACGCTGCTGTTACTGGGACTATGCTTGATAGCAAGCTCAGTATCAGCCCAAAAGCATATCGAAAACTACAACCCTGAAGCCCTTTTCAACGAAGGCGTGCTGCTGTTTCAGAATCGGGAATATGGCGCGGCACTCTCCATTTTCGCCCAATATCGCGCCCAAGCCTCAGACGCTAAAGCGCAGCGTTGTGTCGATGCCCAGTATTACGAGGCAGTCAGCTCTCTTTATCTTGCTCAGGCCGGCGCACCTGCCAAGGTCGCGCAGTTTGTAAGCGACAATCCGGGCAGCACTTGGGCCAAACATGCCAATTTCTTGTATGCCAACTATTTGTTCCAGAACAAGAAATACAAAGAGGCACTGGATATCTATGAAAACACAGACGCCGTGTCGCTCAGCACCGATGAGGCGCAGCAAATGCAGTTCAACATGGGCTATGCTTATTTCCAGTCGAATAATCTTGACAAGTCCATGCCTTATTTCCACGGCTTGATGATGAATGAAGGAAAGTATAAGGATGCTTCGCGTTATTATTACGCTCATATCCAATATGTTAAAGAGAGATATGATGAGGCTTTGGACAATTTTCGCCGGCTTCGCACACATCAGGACTATGCCAAGGTGGTGCCTTCCTACATTATGCAAATCGACTATATGAAAGGCGATTACCAATCGGTGATTGAAGACGGACCCGAGAATATCCGGCAGGCCGACAAGAAACGCAAGGGAGAGATGGCGCAAATTGTCGCCGATGCCTATTTTCAACAAAAGAACTACGACAAGGTGCTGGAGTACTATCAGATTTATACCAAGAACCTGACCCGTGGTGTCTCGCGTGAGGCATACTATCAGATGGGTGTGAGTAAGATGATGAAAGGAGACGCCAAGGGTGCCATAGCCGACTTGCAGAAGATTGCAGGCAGTAAAGACATTCTTGCGCAATATGCCTCGTATTATTTGGCATCGTGCTATGCCAAGACAGACGACCTGAAATACGCCCGAGCGGCGTTTTACACTGCCTTTTCGGCCGGCTTCGATGAGGAACTCAGTGAGGAAGCCTTGTTCGACTACGCCAAATTGAGTCTCATCCCGGGTGCCGACCCATTCAACGAAGCCGTAGGACTGTTGGATGGTTTTGTCGCCGACCACCCCAATTCGGAGCGTAGGGCCGAAGCCGAGGAGATGGCTATCTATCTGCTGCTCAACGCAAAGGAGAACGAGGAAGCCCTCAGCCGTTTGGAGACCATGAAGAAGAAAAGCACTGAATTGCAGGCTGTTTACAACGATTTGTTGTATGCTACAGGTATAGACAATTTCCAGAAGGGCAGCTACGACAAGGCGCAGGAGTATTTCTCCAAAATCATGAACAGCCGTCAGAATGCGACCAACAAGGCCGAAGCCTGCTTCTGGATGGGCGAGTCGGCCTATCAGATGGGCGACTACAATAAAGCGGGCAAGTATCTGACCCAGTTCAAGGGAATGAATGCGGCTTCGGGTCTGCCCGAATACAGCCTTACAGATTACAACTTGGGGTACATCTATTACCAAAAGCCCGACTACGATGCTGCTGCCGAGCGTTTTAGGAGTTTCATCCGCTTGGCCGATGAGAGCCAAAACGACCTGAAGAGCGACGCCTATGTCCGCCTTGGCGACTGCTACTTTATGGAACGCAGCTATGATCAGGCTATCAACTACTACGACATCGCTACCCGTGTGGGGAAACGCAACGCCGATTATGCCCTTTACCAACAGGGACTTTGTTATGGGGCTAAGGGCAATGTGAATCAAAAGATAACCATGCTCAACGATTTGTTGCAGGCCTATCCGAGCACACCTTACTATGAGCAGGCTTTGTTTGAAATCGGCAATTCTTATCTCGTCCACGGCGACAAGCGTTCGGCCATCGCCAGCTTCAATCGTCTCATCAAGGACCGCCCGCGGTCAAGCTACACACGGCAAGCAATGATGAAGGTGGGCATGGTCTATTACAACAACAACCAGTACGACCAAGCCCTGACCAACCTGAAAAACTTGGTGGCCTCGTATCCCAACACTGATGAGTCGCGTGAGGCAATGAACATCATCCGAAGTATCTACATGGAACAGAACAATCTGAATGAATATTTTGGCTATGTCAACGCCAACGGTGGTCAGGTGAAAGTTACCCAGCAGGACTCCTTGGCCTTTGCCAATGCGGAGGGCTTTTATCTTGACGGTCAGTACCAAAAGGCACAGACCGCCTTGCAGTATTACTTCGAGAACTTCAAGCAAGGAGCCTACCTGCTGAAAGCCCATTATTATGGCCTCGAGTGCGCCGAAAGGGTGGGAACGGAAGAGCAGGTCGTCGCACACCTTGCTTATATATTGTCGCAGCCCGACAGCGACTATACCGATAATGCCCTGCTGAAGATGGCTCGTATCGAATACGAGAAGAGCAATTACAGAAAGGCAGGCGAATACTACGAACGCCTGTCGCGTATTGCCGAAGAGCCGCTCAAACGCTTGGAAGCCTTGGAGGGCAGCATGAAGAGCAGTTTCTTCATGGGCAACTACGACAAGGCCATCGAGATGGGCGAGAGCCTGCGCCAGTCGCGCGACCTGACCGACGAACAGGTGAACCAAGTCAACCATATTGTGGGTAAGTCATACTTTGAGAAGGGCAACTATAATGCCGCCATTGAAAGACTTGACAAGAGTGCGCGCAACGACAAGTCGGTGTATGGTGCAGAGAGTGCCTATTACTCCGCTGTGGCTTCTCTCAAGCTGAGACAATATGACGAGGCCGAAAACAAAATCTTCGACATCTCCGACAACTTCTCGAAATACGATTACTGGGTTGCCAAGTCTTTCATTGCGCTCGCCGATGTATATGTGGCCAAGGAGAATTACTTTCAAGCCAAGGAAACCCTCCGTAGTGTTATCGACAACTACAAAGGCAGCGACCTGAAACAGGAAGCCCGTTCCAAACTTGCCGAGGTGGAACGCAAGGAACCCAAAGTGAGCAGCAGCAATGGTATCGAACCCTTAGAGATGGATTAATCATAGCCCCGTAGGGGCGACAGACCAACAATACATAAGATGAAAAAGACTATCCTGATAGCAACCTTGGCCCTCATGGCCTGCGCTGCCTTCGCCCAACGCGACGAACAAGTTACCGTGGAAGGCAAATATCGGCCTAAAGTGAATAAGGTGAACAAGCTCCAACTTGTCCCCGAAACGCCTCAGCCCTCATACAACTTCCCCAGCTCGGAAGTCAATCCAAAAGAAGCCAAACAGAAGTTTGCCCTCGACTTGGAAAAAATCAGCCCGACAGCTTTTGTGGCCAAGAACGACGAATTGGGCACCCCGATACAAAACTTCCTCATGGCAGGTATCGGAACCAGACTCTCGCCGCTGTTCCTCTACAAACACAACTCCATGCTGACCAAGACCCTTGACCTCGGCGTGGGCATCAAACACAACTCCTCGTGGCTCGACATCAAGGATTATCTGCCTTCGAGCTATATGAACAACGCTTTTGACCTCAACCTGTCGTCGAGCAAATTCGATGGCTTCCTGTTGGACGGTGGTGTGTATTATAAGAACGACATGTACCATCACTACGGTGTCAATCTGGCGGGAACGCCTTTGACGGACGAACAAATCGCTGCCTATTCCCATAAAACGACTTATAATAAGGTGGGCGCGCGTGTCGGACTGGCCTCCACATCTACCCGTGTCGGCGCGTTAGGCCATGCGGCCAATTTGGAGTATTACTATTTGTTTGAAAAAGAACATGCTGTAGATCTTGACTATTCGCTCGGTTATGCCGACAATTTTTGGGGCGACAAGAACCATCCGCAAAAAATCGGCTTGGATTTGGGTTTCCAATACGACTATCGCATGGGGCAAGGAGACCATCTGTTTGTTGTGGACCACATCTTGTTTAAGGTCAATCCGTTCTTCGAGTTGAGCGACGAGTTCTATCGTTTGCGTCTCGGCGTGCGTTTGTATGGTGCTACTCGCGACTTTGATGAAGACAAATTCATATCCGTAAATCCTGATTTGAGTGGAAGCCTGTTTGTCTTGGACAAGAAACTGGAGTTTTACGCTGGCTTGAACGGTGGCCGCAAATTACTGAGGTTCAGTGATGTGATTGAGAAAAACCCATTCACATGGCCCTTATGTAACCCTTCATTGCGTGTCCAAAATGTGAAACTCGCCTTTGAAGGCGGCGTGCGCACTAATATTATTGAAATTGTGGATTTGCATCTGGGGATACGCTATCGTCATACGGATAATGACCCCTTCTTTGTGTATCATATCCCTGATGCCAATCTCTATCCTTCAGGATGGGACCCGGTTTTAAACACTTTTGAGTTGGTGTTTGATGAGACCCAATTGGTAACCATCATGGCTGATGTCCGCTTCAAGTTGCGCAACAGCCTTACGGCAGACTTAGGCTTCGCTTACAACAGTTGCAAACCCACCGTTGAAGAATACGCATGGTACCGTCCGAAGACAGAAGGCAAGTTGAAACTGACACACGACTTCAACGATAAGCTGGCTTTCAACACAAGCTTGCTCTATCAAGGCGGTCGCTACGCCAAGGTGTGGGACGGCGTGGTCGATTGGCAAAACTTCAATTTCACCGCCAAGAAGCTGAAAGGCGTTTTTGACCTCAGCCTCGGCGCCGATTACAAAGTGAACGACCAACTCACAGCTTTTGCCCTGCTCGACAATGTGGCGCACCAGAAGTACCAACTGTATTACAACTATCCCGTTACGGGCATACAGTTCTTTGCTGGTGTCAAGTTGAGGTTCTGACAAAAAGGCATTGGCGCAACGAAACTGGCCGCTTATGGGTTCCGTACAGGAATGACCTAAGCGGTCGGTTTCGGGATGGTCTGAAAGCAAAGACCGTATGTAGCCTTAAAATGCCCATTCTCGTCAATGGAGGTTTTTCTTTTCTTGCGTGCGCAAAAGAAACCGTATTTTCAAAATTTGGCCCTTTTTAGCTTTATAGAGCCGTTTTGAATAAAAAACAAATTTTTCAACTTTTTCTTGCGCAATTCCTAAAAAAGGCGTATCTTTGCACTTTTATTGTAAAATCATAACTGTTTGAAAATGACTGACGAAGAAAAAAAAGAATTGGCAAGCGAAGAATATGGTGCCAGTAAGATTCAGGTCCTCGAGGGCTTGGAGGCCGTGCGAAAACGCCCGGCCATGTATATTGGCGATGTCCATTTCCGTGGTTTGCACCATCTGGTATATGAAGTGGTTGACAACTCCATAGACGAAGCTATGGCCGGCTATTGCGACACTATTGATGTCAGAATCCTGCCGGGTAACTCTATAAGTGTTTTGGACAACGGTCGTGGTATCCCCACAGATATGCACCCCAAAGAACACCGTTCGGCCCTTGAAGTTGTGCTCACTGTGTTGCACGCCGGTGGCAAATTCGACAAAGGCTCCTACAAGGTTTCTGGCGGTTTGCACGGCGTGGGTGTCAGCTGCGTGAATGCCCTGTCAACCCACCTCACCGCCGAAGTCTACCGCGAAGGCCAAGTCTACAAACAAGAATATGAATGCGGCAAGCCGCTGTATGATGTGAAAAAGGTGGGCACGACCGACAAGAACGGTACCCGTATCACCTTCACGCCCGATAGCTCCATTTTCCAAACCACGGAGTATGACTACAGCACCTTGGCCAACCGTATGCGCGAGCTGGCTTACCTCAACCACGGGATCACCATCATCCTTACTGACGAGCGCCAAAAGAACGAGAACGGGGAGTCCCACAGCGAGACTTTTTACTCACAGAATGGACTCATCGACTTCATCGCCTACCTCGACGCCAACCGCGATAAACTCATTCCCGAACCCATTTCCATCTCGGGCGAAAAGAATGGCGTGCCCGTCGAGATTGCTCTGGAATACAACAACGAGTACAAGGAGAATCTGCACTCGTATGTCAACAATATCAACACCATCGAAGGCGGCACGCACCTGCAAGGCTTCCGCTCTGGCCTCACGCGTTCGTTCAATTCCTATGCCGAGAAGAGTGGCCTGCTTGAGAAGCTGGAGAAACTGAAAGTGAAAATCTCGCCCGACGACTTCCGCGAAGGCCTCACGGCGGTCATCTCGGTGAAGGTGCCGGAACCGCAGTTTGAAGGCCAGACGAAGACCAAACTCGGCAACGACGAGGTGATGGGTATCGTCAACTCCATCGTGGGACAGCAGCTCTCCGACTATTTGGAGGAACATCCCAAAGAGGCCAAGATCATCTTCGACAAGGTTGCTCTGGCGGCTCAGGCGCGTCAAGCGGCACGCAACGCTCGCGAAAAGGTACAGCGTAAAGGAGCCCTATCGGGCTTCAGCCTGCCGGGCAAGCTGGCTGACTGCTCTGAGCGTGACCCGGCAAAGACCGAACTTTACCTTGTTGAGGGTGACTCGGCAGGCGGTTCGGCCAAACAGGGCCGCGACCGTAACTTCCAAGCTATCCTGCCGCTGCGCGGTAAGATCCTGAATGTTGAGAAGGCCATGGAACATCGTGTGTTCGACAGTGAAGAAATCAAGAACATCTACACCGCCTTGGGCGTTACCATCGGTACCGAAGAAGACAGCAAGGCACTGAACCTTGAGAAGTTGCGTTACCACAAGGTCATCATCATGACCGATGCCGATGTCGACGGTAGCCACATCACCACCCTCATACTGACCTTCTTCTTCCGATACATGCGCGAGCTGATCGAAAAAGGTTACATCTATTGCGCCACGCCGCCTTTATATCTCATCAAGCGCGGCACCAAACCCATCCGCTACTGCTGGACCGATGAGGAACGCTTCGCCAGCATGGCCGAACTGACCAAGAACGGCACGGTGGGTGGCTACGATGTGCAGCGCTACAAAGGTCTCGGTGAGATGAACCCGGAGCAACTTTGGGATACCACTATGGACCCCGCGCACCGCACACTGCGCCAAGTGACCATCGAGAACGCCATGCAGGCCGACCACATCTTCTCCATGCTGATGGGCGACGAAGTGGCTCCGCGCCGCGAGTTCATCGAACAAAACGCTACCTACGCCAACATCGACGCATAAGTGATACATTAAATGACAAATCGAAAAGGCTGCCTCAGCAGTCTTTTCTGTTATTTGCTGTTTTTTTTATCACCCCTCTTGCACATTTCATTTTTTATCATGAATTTTGCCCCAAATAATTCAAACCTATGCAGACATTCAAAAAAGGGGAGAAGATTGGCAAGTATGTCATCAACTCGTTTATAAAGAAAGGTATTGTGGCTGAGTCATATACGGTGCTTGGCCCCGATGACATGATGTATTTCATGAAGCTGTATCAGCTCCAAAGTATCCCTCACGAACAACTCTTTGAGGGCAAGGAGGTTTACGAAATCCAACTTTGCAAGGAGCTGAACACCGAGGACAATGTCAATGTCGTGCGTTATGTCGAAAATGGTGAGACACGCAAAGGCAATACTGTCTACCATTATTTAGTTACTGAGTTCTATCGAGGAATGCTGCTTCATGAGGCTGTCAAGGAAGAAGGTCCTTTCGATTTGGAAGACGCTGTGCAAATAACCATGTGCGTGTTGAGTGGTCTCTCTTTTATTCATTCCAGAGCTTTGATTCACAATGATATACGACCTTCAAATATCATGCTTCAGGAGCTGGATGACGGTATGCTGATGCCTACCATCCTCGATTTGGGCCATATCTCCTATATGGTCAAAGGACGCCCGACTTTTCCCGTCGAGGATCTGATGCCTTTCTTCCGTGCGCCCGAGACCTTCCGCTCGGTTTACACGGTGAAGAGCGACATCTTCTCTACAGGTGCCCTCCTCTACTACCTGCTCTTTGGCAAAGCACCTTGGGAGGTGGATTTGGTCTTGACCTCCAACTCGAAGAGCGCTGTCAAGGAAGCTGTCAAACAGGCCCGTCGTAAGGATCTTGTGTTGGAAACGGATACGGTGAAACTGCCTGATTATATGAAGGCTATCTTGTTGAAAGCCTTGGCCAGAAAACCCGAAAACCGCTTCGGTTCGGCGGACGAATTTGCCCAGAACTTGTTGGAGCAAGTGATGCCCGAACTGGCAAAACTGATGGAAGAAACTGAAACGAATGCACCCCAAGCCGAGGAGCAAAGTCAGGTCAATTCAGGCCCGCTCATTACCTTCAAGAAAGGTTCTGGTAGCGGATTCGACAATGTGACAGGGCGCGACGAACTGAAAGAACAACTCCGCAAGGAGGTGCTTTTCGCGATGCATAATCCTGAAAAAGCCAAACAATACAAGCTGCCGGCCATCAATGGTGTGCTGCTCTATGGCCCTCCCGGCTGCGGCAAAAGTTTGGTACTTGTGAGCTTTGCAGAGGAATTGGGCTTCAACTATTCCATCATCAAGGGTGCTGAAATGGGCCATATCTATCAGGAAGGGGTGCTCGATAATTTGCAACGGGTGTTCGATGCCGCTGAAATCAAGTCGCCATTTGTACTCTGTTTCGACGAAATTGAATTCGTTGCTCCCAATCCCAATGCCGATGGAGAGGGAAGCAACATCACGCCACAGATCGCTGCTTTCTTCAGCATGCTGAACAATTGCTCGAAGAAGGGAATCCTTGTTGTAGCCACCACCAATCGTCCCGACCTTATCGACCAAGCCATCATGCGCGTGGGTTGCTTCGACCGCGTGTTCTTCGTGCCGCAGCCCGACTTTGAAGCCCGCAAGGACATCTTCATGGACCACCTGCAAGACCGTCCGTGCGATGAATTGGATTTTGACGAGTTGGCCAAGATGTCGGACGACTTCAATGCGGGCGACATCACCGAGGCCGTCACCGAAGCTGCCATGACCGCCGCCTACAACGATGTGCCGATTTCGCAGAAAATCCTCATCGATGTGTTGAAATACAAGAATCCGACCTATTCCACCAAGACCCGCATCGGATTCAATAAGAACTGAATGGTATGAATGTCAAGGATTTGATCCTGAAATATTTGAAGTCGCATGGCATTGTCGCGACAAAAAACGAGGTGGGCCTGAATTTTATCTTTGAGGGTTGGAACTTTTTGTTTTGGAATGATGTTGACGACCCGCTGTTTTTCCGTCTGACCCTGCCCGGCATCTTTGATGTGACCGACGAAATTTTTGCCAAAGCCATCATGGCCTGCAACAACATCAACTGGAACTACAAGGTGGTGAAGGCAGTGCTCTACGACTATGAGGACGGCAAAGAGAAAGGGGCTTCGGTGTGGATGTGCTATGAACAACGCTTAGATGGCGCGCCCGACATCAATACGCTCATGCATTGTGCCGTTCAAAGTCTGCTCTCTGCTTGTGAAGCCTTCACAAAAGAAATGACTGATGAATGAAGTATTACTCACCGGGTGAATGTTCAGCTTCTACTTGTCTCTATGTTCATAACTTTACCATACATTTGGGCGTTTTTCTATAGAATAATCCCCAAATCTATAGTTTTAGACCCACATTTGGGCGGTTTTCTCAGTTCTCAAACAAATCCTTTGCGCTAATTTCGCTGTGCAGCATGCCGTATTGATTGCCTTTGGCCACACCATAGGGTGTAATCATCGTGTGAACGAGTTTGTATGGCGTTTTGCTTTCTTCTCTGAAAATCATCAGCCTCTCGTTCAATTTTTCTTTGTATTCATTGGTAATAGTGTAGGGTTTTGATGAAAACTTTATCTCACAGAGGTGTATCATCTTGTCTATGCGTGAGATAACAAGGTCAATTTGCGCTCCACGATGGATGGTTTCTCCGTTTTCGTTGGTTTTTGGCAGGGAGCGCCATGAGGAAACGGTAGTTGCTATGCCGGCTATGCCGAGGCTCTTCTTGATGGCGTTAAGATGTTTGAGGCAAACCAATTCGAAGGTGAAACCTTCCCATGCTTCAACGCTTCGTGTCATGAAATTGTGTGTCCAAAACTCAGGATCTTGGCTTGTGTTATTCTCGATGAATTTGAAGTAGAATAAGGTGTAAAAATCAGAGATTCTGTAGATTGTGTTTTTCTTTTTGCATCCGAATTGAGCGTGTTGCATGATAAAGTCGCAGCGTTGGAGGTTCTTTAGGATGCGTGAGAGATGGCCGCCCGAAAGCCCAGATGCTTTTTCCAACTCAGAGCGAGTTAAGCCTTCTCGTTTGGCTGCTAAGGTTTTGACGACAGAAATGTATCGGTTTGCATTTGAGAAGAGTGCGTTGTAAAGTTCATCAAATTCATCGCTGAGCCGTCCGCCGGTAGTGAAAAACAAACTGTCGATGTTTTGTGCCAAGCTTCGGTTGGCATCAAGCAGACTGAGATAGTAGGGCACTCCGCCCATCACCATGTGGCATTGTATGATTTGATAATAATCCCATCCAAATCCTTTATTGTCAAGATATTGTTTGCATTCGTTGAGCGTGAAGGGCGCCAGATAAATCTGTCGTGTGATTCGGTTGTGTAGCCCGCCCTGATTGGCAATTAGTTTATCGACCATCCACGAGGTGGCACTGCCGCAGGCCACCATGACGATGTCGTCACGGGTAGCCACCCAACTGTTCCAAAAGTATTCGAGAGAATCCACGAAGTCGCTCCCTTTGTTGTCAATCCACGGCATTTCATCGAAAAACAGGACTTTGCGTTTGTTTTTGCTTTGTTCAAGCAATTGGATAAGAGCATCGAAGGCCTTGTCCCAAGAGTTCAGCGAGGGCGGTTCGGCGAGATTTCCATATTTGAACAGGGCTTTGGCAAAGTTTTCCAACTGTTGTTTTTGCGACTTTTTGTGGGCACCAACATAATAGAATGTGTATTGGTCGTGGAAGAAGTTGCGCACAAGAAAGGTTTTCCCGACCCGCCGTCTGCCGTAGATGACGGCAAATTCGGAGCGTTCCGATTGCATACAGCGTTCCAATTCTTCCGTTTCGTGTATTCTTCCGATGAAAGTATCCATGTTGTGTTCTTTTTTGTGGCAAAAATACATATTCTTTTTGGATAATTACAGGAATATAGCCCAAATGTGGTATTTTTACCATATATTTGGGCGTTTTTCTATAGAATAATCCCCAAATCTATAGTTTTAGACCCACATTTGGATGAAATGCGTTTCTTGGTGTCGGTTGCTTCCTACATGTTTTAGGCAGAATTGAAAAAGGTTCATTTTATTCTGCCCGAACAAAATGGCATAAAAAAAGTGCGCTGGGTTGCAGCGCACTTTATTGTTAGAAAAAGCTCTCCTTATTTGGCCACACCGGTGATAGTGACAGCGGTGCCAACAGGAGACACATATTCTGAGTGGCTCTTAGTAACATGAATCAGATGGCAAGTTCCGTCAGGCATGATGGTGCCGATAACATCATCATAAGTCATGTTGGCTTGAGTGCAGTTGACATTGAAGTAATTGTCAGCGGGATGCATGGTTTCCAAAGCCGTGTTGAACAAAGCGGCCTTTTGAATGTCAGTTTCAACTTCTGTCCAGTCTGATGCTTGGAAGATGAAGAGCTTCACGCCTTCTTTAGGCTCGAGCTTAGCATAGGTGTCTCTGGGATAGTTGCCTCTCCAGTCCAGACCGAATTCATCAAGACCAGTGATGGTGTTGCCCAAGCGATACCATTCGAAAGTTCTGCTGATCAGCGGCTGTGCGGGATTGTTGATGCTCAGTTCGATGGAAGCAGTGGCGGTTTCGCCAGCGGCATCAATCACAGTGGCAGTGATGACAGAGTTACCTACGATTTCTCTGGTATACTCGTATTTCAGAGTGCCTTTGTGGGTAAACTCAGTGCCCGAAAGGGCAATAGTGTCGGGATTTTCGTCACCAATCTTGATGATGAGCGAGGCGAGTTCTTTGTTGGTAATAGGGCTGGATGCCATGACAAAGCCGTAGTCAAAATCTTCGTCCAAATTGACGACTGCGCCACTCTGTACATAACCTTCCTCGTTGAGGACTTGGATGGTGGGTTGTCCTTCTTGTTTGCAGCTTGCAAAGAAAGCAATGCTGGTGAGGCACACAAGTGCCAAAGCTAATTTCTTCATTTTTTAATGATTTTAGTTAGTAATTAGGTTATTTGATTAATAATCTTTGTTTTCAATGAACATTGCATGGATAGCAAATAGCTTGCCAAACTTTTCAAAAACCGAAAAAAATCAAAAAAAGTCTGTCTCGTTCCCCTTCCCAGAGATTGTTGGGGGAGTTGAGCCAGACTTTTCTTTCTTTTAACTGGGTTTCTTTTTAGATTAGTCTTCAACGATTGCTTCGTTCGGGCATGCGCCAACGCAGGTTCCGCAACCAACGCAAGCATCAGCGTCAATGACATAGATGTCGCCTTCTGAAATAGCGCCCACTGGGCATTCGTCGATACATGAGCCGCAAGCAACGCAGCTGTCTGTGATTTTGTAAGCCATAATGTTAATAATTTTGAATGTAGTTTTGAGTTTTCGTGCCGCAAAAATACTACATCTTTCATTCCATTGAGCCTGATTTGGAAATTTTTATTCAGTCTAAATAAGAAAAAGGATTAATTTATTGATAATGAGAGCAGTAAAGAATAGTTTCTAAAAAGAAAATAAAAAAGCATATTTCTTGAGTTTGCACCTTATTATTATGTACCTTTGCCGCGAATTAGCGCAATCGTTGGAAGAGAGGCTTGGAAGGTCGTGGAATATCAGCCTTTTGACACTTTTTTTCAACTTTAAAGCACTGTAAATCATTCTAATATCAAAAATCAGTAAAAATGACAGCAAAAAGTAAGATTGTAGCCCTTGAACATGTCGTTATCCGCTTTTCGGGCGACTCGGGCGATGGTATGCAACTTACCGGAAATCTCTTTTCGGATTCAACAGCTTTTGCCGGAAACGATTTCGCCACTTTCCCGGACTATCCGGCCGAAATCCGCCCGCCGCAAGGCACGGTGGCTGGCGTCAGTGGTTTCCAAGTGCATTTCGGGCACAAACAAGTTCATACCACCGGCGACCTCTGCGATGTCCTCGTGGCCATGAACCCCGCCTCCATCAAGGCGAACATGCGCTGGCTCCGTCCCGGAACCATCATCATCTTCGACTCTGACTCGGTGACTGACAAGGCCCTCGAAAAGGCTGGCTATACCGACGATCCTACCATCGACGGCACCCTCGCCGACTATCAAGTGGTCAAAGCCCCTATCTCGGAACTTACCAAAGAAGCCCTGAAAGACTTCGGCATGGACAACAAGACGATGCTGAAATCGAAGAACATGTTTGCCCTCGGCATCGTGCTTTACCTCTTTAATCGTGAGCGCGACACCATCTACAAGTATTTCGAGACGAAGTTCAAAGGCAAGGATCAAGTGATTGAGGCCAACCGCACCGTCTTGGATGCGGGTTACCACTACGCCGACACTTGGGAACTCTTCACCAACACTTATCGTGTGGAAGCCGCTGACCTCGAAAAGGGCAAGTACCGCAACATTACTGGCAACACCGCCGCCGCTTGGGGTATGATGGCCGCCGCCGAAAAGTCAGGTCTTCCACTCTTCCTCGGTTCCTATCCCATCACTCCCGCTACCGACATTTTGGCCGAACTGACCAAATACAAAAACCTTAATGTCAAGGCTTATCAGGCTGAAGACGAAATTGCCGGCATCATGTCGTCGATTGGCGCCGCCTACACGGGCAGCCTCGCCTTGACGACGACCTCAGGCCCCGGTCTCTCGCTGAAGAGCGAAGCCTTGGGTCTGGCCGTGATGACCGAGCTTCCGCTGGTCATCATTGATGTGCAGCGTGGCGGCCCCTCGACGGGTCTTCCCACCAAGATGGAACAGAGCGATCTGATGCAGGCCCTTTATGGCCGCAATGGCGACGCTCCGCTTGTCGTCATCGCTGCCCGCAGCTCGGCTGGTTGCTTCTACACTGCTTATGAAGCCGCCCGTCTTGCCGTGGAGCACATGACGCCTGTCATCATGCTCAGCGACGGCTCGTTGGGCAACGGTTCCGAGGTGTTCCGTATTCCCAAGATGTCGGAGTTGCCCTCCATCACCCCGCCTTTGGCTAAGGCAGACGATCCGAACTATATGCCTTATCGCCGCGACGAGAAATGGTTGCGCCGTGAGTGGGCCATTCCGGGCACGCCCGGACTGCGCCACCGTGTTGGCGGTTTGGAGAAGGAAAACGGCAAGGGCAACCTGTCCACCAATCCCGAAAACCACCAGATCATGACTGAACTGCGTGAAGAAAAAGTCAACCGTGTGGCCAATGACATCCCATTACAGGAAATCTACGGCGACCAAAATGCCGACCTCCTCGTTATCAGCTGGGGTGGTACTTTCGGCACCGTCCGCACGGCGGTCGAGAAAATGATGGAAGAAGGCAAGTCAATCGGACATGCTCATTTCGACTACATCATGCCGTTGCCGCGCAACACGGAGGAAGTGCTGCAAGGTCACAAGAAGATTGTGGTCTGCGAAATCAACCGTGGCCAGTTTGCCAAGTACCTGCGCATGAACTATCCCGAATACAAATGCGAGCAATATAATAAGGTGCAAGGTCTGCCGTTCACCATCGGCGAGCTTGAGGCTAAGTTTAACGACCTTTTAAAATAATACGACTATGGAAAATCAGAATATCGAAAATCAGGCTGTCCAACTGACAAAAGAAGATTTTGCAAGCAATCAGGTGGTGAAATGGTGCCCGGGTTGCGGTGACCACGCCATCCTTAAGGCCGTTCAGGACATTTTCCCGAAGTTGGGCAAGAAGAAAGAAGACATCGTTGTCGTCAGCGGCATCGGCTGCTCCTCGCGCTTCCCCTACTACATGAACACCTATGGTTTCCATAGCATTCACGGCCGTGCTGCCGCTGCCGCCACAGGCGTGAAGCTGGCCAACCCGAACCTTAGCGTGTGGATGATCACCGGCGACGGCGACTGCACCGCCATCGGTGGCAACCACTTTATCCACGCTTGCCGTCGTAACATCGACATCAATCTGATCCTGTTCAACAACCGTATCTACGGCATGACCAAGGGTCAGTTCTCGCCCTGCACTTTCCGTGGTACGAAAACCAAGACCTCACCTCAAGGCACCTACGAGGATCCGTTCAATCCCGGTGAACTCGCCATCGGCGCTAAGGCTACTTTCTTTGCCCGTGGCATTGACATAAACCCCAGGGAATTGAGTGAGATTTTCATGGAGTCGTACCTGCACGACGGCATCGCCGTGACGGAAGTCCTGCAAAACTGCGTGATTTTCTCCAACGGTGTGCATGAAAATATCACCGGCAAGGACACCCGCGACGACATGCAAGTGAAATGCATTCACGGCGAGCCCCTTATCTTCGGTAAGAACCGTGAAAAAGGTATCCGACTGAATGGCAACCAACTTGAAGTGGTCACTATCGGTGAGAATGGCATTACTGAGAAGGACTTGCTCGTTCACGACAAGACTACCGAAGACACGGGCATACACATGATGTTGGCACACATGATGCCGCCTCATTTCCCCGTGGCCATCGGTGTCATCCGCGATGTGAAAGCCCCGACCTTCAACGACAGCCTCGAAGAGGTCATCGCCAACGAGAAGGCCAATTCCAAGATCAAGAACATGGACGACCTGCTGAACAGCGGATCGACGTGGACGATTGAATAAACCATCATCATTGGTTTTGTTGTAGGGCTGCCACGGTGTGACAGCCCTACATTTGTAAAAACATAATATTGAACCAATTGGTGGGAATAATATATGACGGCTGCCACGGTGTGACAGCCCTACTGCCACGGTGTGACAGCCCTACATTTATGAACCATAATATGACGATATGAAAATCCCCTTCAAACCCGGAACACTGATTTATCCCTTGCCCGCTGTGATGGTCACCTGCGGCGACTGCGAGGAAAACTACAATATCTTGACTGTAGCGTGGACTGGTACCATTTGTTCCGATCCGCCGATGTGCTACATCTCTGTGCGCAAGGAACGCCATTCGCATGACATCATCATGAAAAACAAGGACTTCGTCATCAACCTGACGACAGAAGACTTGGCCGCTGCCACAGACTGGTGTGGGGTGCGCTCGGGCCGCGACTACAACAAGTTCAGGGAAATGCACCTTCATGTCGAGCCTGCCCAAGTGGTGAAAGCTCCCTTGATTCAGGAATCGCCGCTGAACATTGAATGCAAGGTGGTGGAGGTGAAGGAACTCGGCTCGCATGATATGTTCATCGCCGAAGTGGTGGCCGTCAACGCAGAAGAAAAGCTTATCGACAAAGGCACGGGAGCTTTCCAACTCAACCATGCGAAGCCTTTGGCTTATTCTCACGGGAAGTATTATGGCCTCGGTGAGAAAATCGGAGGTTTCGGTTTCTCGGTGAAGAAAAAGAAATAAACATGCTCCAGAAGTTTCAGGTATATATTAATAGGTGTAATCTCATCGCTGAGGACAACAAGATTATTCTTGCCCTGAGCGGCGGCGTGGATTCTATGGTTTTGGCCGATTTGCTGCTGAAAGTCAAGGTGGAATTTGTGGCGGCACACTGCAATTTCCATTTGCGTGGCACAGAATCCGATGGTGATGAACGGTTTGTTGTTGATTTTGCGGAAAGGAAAGGAATCCAATGTTTTGTAAAACATTTTGAAACTGAGAAATATGCCGCTGAAAACGGCATTTCCATCGAAATGGCTGCTCGCGACTTGCGTTATGCTTGGTTTGAGGACTTGCGGCTGCGATTAGGCTATGACAAAATCGCAGTGGCACATCATGCCGACGACCAAGCCGAGACCTTTTTCATCAACCTGCTGCGTCGTGCAGGACTTCGGGGGTTGAAGGGAATGCAGCCTCAAAATGGCGTATTGATTCGGCCTTTGTTGTGGGCTTCTCGAGAGCAGATTCATCAGTATGCCGTTGAAAACCAAATCCTTTGGCGAGAAGACCACACCAATGCGGAGAATGTCTTTTTGCGCAACAAAATCCGCAACCTGCTGCTGCCCGTCTTCGATGAACTCCATCCCGAAGGCCGTCAAAGTTTATTTGCAACTTTGGAACATCTTTCCGCAGAGAATGAACTATTCAGAACATTGCTGAATGAAAAGTTTGCGCAAATCCTTGTTAATGAGGGTGTGTGTCAAATTGCTGATAAACAATGGTTCGTAAACAACTTTCAACTTCTGTTTGAATGGCTTAGACAATTTGGGTTCAATACGGAACAATGCCATTTTATCCATGAAGCAATCGAGTTGGGCGTTGGCAACCATTATCATTCTCCCACACACCGGTTGGTGATTGGAAGAAAAGATTTGCAACTCTCTGAATTAAAAGAAAATACGGATGATATAATCCAAATTGAAATAGGGGAGGAGCAGATCACATCACCCGTTCATCTTCGTTTCTCCCAATTTGAAAAAGGTGCAGATTTCGTTATTGACAAATCACCCGATGTGGCGCAGCTGGATTTCGACAAAATCCGTTTCCCCTTGACCTTGCGGCATTGGCGGCACGGCGACCGTTTCCATCCATTGGGCATGAAAGGCTCCAAACTGTTGAGCGATTTCTTTGTGGATCAGAAGTTTACGGATTGGCAAAAACAGAATCTGCTACTGTTGGTTTCCGCTGATGGCGACATCGTTTGGGTGGTTGGGCAGCGTATTGACGACAGGTTTAAGGTGACTTCGGCAACAAAATCTGTTTTTCGCTGTAGTTGGGAAAGATAGATTTCGTATCTTTGTCGCCCAATTGTTTGCAAGCAAATTACTAATTTATATGAAAAAACTATTTCTTTTTCTGATGATGGCTTTTGCTGCCATCATTCCTATGAAGGTACAGGCGCAAATCATCGACCCTGTCAAATGGTCTATCACCATCGAAGACCTTAATGAAACGGAGTTTGACATCGTTGCTACGGCCACGATTGATCCTGAGTACCACATCTATTCCACCACGATGCCTGACTTGGCGCCGCTTCCAACGGTGTTCGACATCACTATGTCGGAATTTTTTGAAGCGGTGGGCGAGGCAAGAGACCTCACCGATGCGCCGATGTATTACGACGATATTTTTGAGACGGAATACAAGCAATTTGCGGGTACGGCTTCGTTTGCCCGAACCTTCCGTAAACTGAAGGACGGTTCTTTCCCCATCACGGGCGAAATCACCTATCAGGCCTGCAAGGGGGGGCAATGCGTTTCGCTGACTGAGGATGTTGACTTGCAATATATTAGCTCTGCTGAGCCGGCGACCCAATCTGGAGCAAAATCCAATATCTGGAGCATGATCCTTGAAGCCATCCTTTGGGGATTTGCCGCCCTGCTCACACCATGTGTCTTCCCGATGATACCCATGACCGTGTCGTTCTTCATGCACGGCGAGGGTGAGAGCAAGGCCCAAGGCCGTTTCAAAGCCTTTATGTATTTCATTTTCATCGTAGCCCTTTTCACCGTTCCCATCGGACTGATCATAATGATTACTTGGCTGTTTGGCGGTGACAGCGTTACGGGCGATATTTTCAACTGGTTGGCCACACACTGGCTGCCGAATATCATCTTCTTCATCGTGTTCATGGTTTTTGCTGCCTCTTTCTTCGGTGCTTTCGAGATTACCTTGGGCAACAAAATGGTGAACAAGAGCGACAGCAAGCAGAACACCAAGACCCTTGCCGGTATCTTCTTCATGGCTTTGACTTTGGTGCTGGTGTCGTTTGCCTGCACAGGCCCGATTGTGGGCACGGTGCTCATCAAATCCACCTCAGGTGAGTTTTGGGCTCCCATTGTGACGATGTTGGCTTTCTCTGTGGCTTTTGCCCTGCCCTTTGCCCTGTTTGCCCTCTTCCCCGATATGCTGCAACGCCTGCCTAAGAGCGGCGGCTGGCTGAACTCGGTGAAAGTCGTGTTGGGCTTTATCGAAGTGGCACTCGGCTTCAAGTTCCTGAGCGTAGCCGACCAGACTTATCACTGGAACCTGCTCGACCGTGAGGTGTATCTCGGCATTTGGATTGTCTGTTTCACCTTGCTCGGTCTTTATCTCCTCGGCAAGCTTCGCTTTAAAGGTGAAAAAGAAATGAAGGAATTGGGCGTTTTCCGTCTCGTGCTCATCATCATCGACTTCACCTTCGTCATCTATATGATTCCCGGCATGTGGGGCGCTCCTTTGAAGGCCCTCTCCGGTTATCTGCCACCCAAGCAAACCCTTGATTTCGACCTCAACAGAATTATTGAGGAGAACAGCGAAAAGGTCATCGATTATGTGGATGCCAAGTTCGCCAATATGGCCGTTGCGCCGCAAGGTCAGCCGAAAACCGCCGTTGTAGATTTTAACGAAAAACCGAAATACGCCGACCTCTTCCACCTGCCGCACAACCTGAAGGGCTATTTTGACTACGACCAAGCCTTGGCCGCCGCGAAAGCCACGAATAAGCCTATCTTCGTTGACTTCACCGGTCACGGCTGCGTGAACTGCCGTGAGATGGAAGCCAATGTGTGGAGCGATTCGCGCGTGAAAGATAAGCTGCGTCATGATTTCATTATTTGCGCGTTGTATGTTGACGACAAAACTTCGTTGCCGAAAGACGAATGGTACACTTCTACATACGATGGCAAAGAGAAGAAGACCATCGGTCGCAAGTATGCCGATTTCCAAATCTCCAAGTTCGGCACCAACGCACAACCGTATTACTGCCTGATGGACCACAACGGCAATCTCCTGATGAAGCCTCGCGCTTACAGCTTAGACCGGGATGGTTTCGTCGCTTTCCTTGAGGAAGGCTTGAAGAATTTCCAAGAAGGGACTTCCTATCGGCATATTTTAGATTAACAATGGTATTAGGATACATGGGGAGAAATTCCGGTTTCTCCCCTTTTTTTGAAACATAATAATTACAAAAATGAAAAATATGAGAAAGTTAGTATTGTTTGTTGCGCTTGTGCTGTCGGCTTGTTGTGCCTACGCCCAAACTGGCGACCTGAAGACTAAAACCTTCCATCTGGACAACGGATTGAAGGTGGTGATGTGTGAAGACCACTCACAGCCAGAGATTTATGGAGCCGTCTATGTCCATGCGGGCAGCAAGAACGACCCTGTGGAAGCCACGGGTATGGCCCACTACTTTGAGCATATCATGTTCAAGGGTACGGACAAAATCGGCACGACCAATTGGGAGGCCGAAAAGGTGTTTCTGGACAGCATCGACCTGATGTACGACAAGTTACATGAGACTTCCGATGTTGCAGAAAGACAAGCCATCCAACAGAAAATCAATGTTTTGTCGCAGAAATCAGCCGACTATGCCATCCCGAATGAGGTAGATGTCATCCTCACGCAGATGGGCGGCAAGGGTTTGAATGCGGGTACCGCCTACGACCAGACCATGTATTTCAACACCTTCCCATCGAACCAACTTTCCAAGTGGATGGATGTGTATGTGGAGCGTTTCCGCAACCCCGTGTTCCGCCTGTTCCAATCGGAGTTGGAGACGGTGTATGAGGAGAAGAACATGTATGGCGACAGTCCCATGACCGCTTTCCAAGAATACTTTTTCCATGAGACTTTTGGGGAACATCCCTATGGCCGTCCCATTATCGGCTACACCGAGCACTTGAAGAACCCCCAGACCAGCAAGATGCGCGAGTTCTACAATACCTATTATGTGGCCAACAACATGACGCTCATCCTCGTCGGTGACTTCGATATCGAGGCGACCGAACCTATAGTGGCAGAGAAGTTTGGCGTTTGGAGCAGTAGAGAACTGCCTAAAGCACCTACCTACACCTTGCCGAAGTTCAACGGCCCAACGGTAAAGGAAGTCAGGATGACACCCATCAAGATGGGCGCGCTGGTATTCCCCGGTATCAAGAACTCGGATCCCGACATGCTGCCTCTGACGATCGCTTGTAGCATTTTCGCTAATGGTCAAACGGGTTTGATGGACAAACTGATGCTTGACGGCAAAATCATGGCAGCCATGCTGTTGCCTCTCTCTTTGGAGGATTGTGGCAGCAATGTGGTAATTTATATTCCTAAATTGTTGGGCCAGTCGCATGAAAGCGCGGCGGAGCTTATCTTCGGTTGCCTTGAGCAGTTGAAGAAAGGCGAATTCAGCGACGACCTCTTTGAGGCCATGCGCATGGGCTTGTTGACAAATCGCCTGAAAGAGACGGAAGACCTGAACCGTTTGGCCGAACTTTTCATTGGGTTGGAAATCTCTGGTCAGACATACGAAGAGTATCTGGCTGAGACGGAACGCCTGAAGACTATTACCAAAGACGAGGTCGTGGCCATTGCCAACAAGTATTTTGGCAACGACTATCTGGATGTGCGTTCCAAGATGGGCTTCCCGGCCAAGGATAAGGTTGAAAAGCCCAACTGGAAACCCATCGAAGCCAAGAACACCGAAGCCAAATCCGACTTCGCTAAGGCCATTGAAGCCCAGCAGGTGCCCGAGGTGGAAGCCCAAGTTGTCAAATTTGGCGAGGATGTGGTGATAACCGAAGTCAATGACGGTTTCAAATTGTTCTCGACCCTCAACCCGCGCAACGACATCTTCGATTTGCAACTGAAATTCAATTATGGCACAGAAAACAACCCCGACTTGGGCCGTGCGGTGCAATACCTTCAGATGCAAGGTACCAAGACACAATCGCCGGAAGAATTTACGCTTCAGCTGCAAAAGTTGGGCGCTTCCATCAATTTCTCGGCCTCTGACAATCAGTTCACAGTGCACATGACGGGCTTCGAGAAAGACCTTAACGACATCATGGCCTTGTGCAGCCGCAAGTTACAGAATCCTTCCAACGCCGAAAAGTTTATCCAAACTATGTTGGAAGGCGAGAAGGCTGACCTTAAGACCCAACGCGAGGATGCCTCTACTTGGGCGCGGGCTGTGCGCGAGTATGCCCTTTATGGCGACCAGTCCTCTTTCCTGAACCACGCTTCCTTGAAGGAGTGGGGCAAGAAGAACGGCGAGGCATTGCTGGCTGAGGTTGCCGAAGCGCTGAAATACGATGGTTATGTGCTGTATAGCGGCAATATCCAACCGAAGCAGGTGGTGGCCATGCTGACCGAGAACAAGTTGGTGCATCCGAATGCCGTCAAGGGGCAGGAGAAGGTACGAATGGAGAAGAAGTATGACGCGCCTCGGGTGTTTCTTGCTTCCAACAAAAAGTTTCGCCAGAGCAACATCTATTTTTATGTGACAGGCGAGAAGCTGAATGCCAAGGATAAGGCGATGTCTGCCCTGTTCAGCAAGTATTTCGGAACGGATATGTACTCTATTGTCTTTCAGGAAATCAGGGAGTTCCGTTCTTTAGGCTACACGGCATACGCCAATTATATGTATGATTATTTGGATCGCAAGCCGGGCAATCTATTCGGTTTTTTGGGCACGCAGTCCGACAAGACTTTGGACGGTATGAATGCCTTTAAGGACTTGATTGTCGATATGCCGGTGCGCATGGAGAAATTCAATGCCTCAAAGGAAGCCCTGTTGAAGTCGCGTGCAAGTGATTATATCGGTTTCCGCAGCATGCCTTTGTATGTGCAGAATTGGATGAAACAAGGTTATGACCACGACCCGCGTGCTGAGTCCACCAACATCATTCGCAACGCCAGTTTCGAGGATGTGCAGAGTTTCTACAACCGTATGATCAAAGACCGTCCTGTGGTCATCATGATGTCGGGCAACGAGAAGAAGATTGACAAAAAGGAACTGGGCAAGTTTGGTGCGGTGACCAAATTGAAATACAAGCAAATCGTAAAAGAATAAGCCTATGAATGAGATCCTTTGTGTTGAGGGCCTCAGCAAGACCTTTCAGCTTTCGCGCAAACAACAGAAAATAGAAAAGACAAATCGGAAGGAGATTGTTGCGGTCGATAATCTCTCGTTCACTGCCAACAAAGGCGAGATATTCGGCCTGTTGGGCCCCAATGGGGCGGGCAAAACCACCACTTTGCGTATGCTTGCCACTCTCATCGTCCCCGACAAAGGCGATGCCTTCATCGACGGCTGCTCCATTGTGAGCCAGCCGGAACAGGTGCGTGCCAAAATCGGTTTTTTGACCTCAGAACTGAAACTTGAAGATTTCTTTACCCCCAATTATCTGTTTGACTTTTTTTCTCAGCTATACAGCATCGCCCCGGAAGTCATCGCAGCGCGTAAGGCCAAGATGTTTGAGCGTTTTGGTGTCAACAAGTTTGCCGAGGTGAAAGTGGCCAACCTCTCTACCGGCATGAGGCAGAAGCTCTCGCTGGTCATTTCGCTGGTGCACAATCCCGACATCATCATCTTCGACGAGCCCACCAACGGTCTCGATGTGCTGACCGCCCGTACCGTTACCGACTACTTGCAGGAGTTGCGTGCCGAGGGCAAAACCATCATCCTCAGCACTCACATTTTCAGCCTCGTTGAGAAGCTTTGCGACCGTGTGGGTGTCATCATCGACGGACAACTGACGGCCTGCGGCACTCTTAACGAAGTGTGCAACGGCATCTCGCTGGAAGACCGCTTTTTCGAGATGTACAAAGAACAGAAAGGAGGCGAAGAATGAAAAGCAACACCCTAACCATCATCAGGAAAGAGTTCGCCCGATTTTTCGGCGATCGGCAGCTGATGTTCACCACGCTCATCATGCCGGGTCTGCTCATATACATTATTTACAGCTTCATGGGCAGCGGCCTGAGCAAGATGGCCACCGAAGGGGCTGACGAGCAGGTAACCCTCCGTGTGGAGAACCTGCCGGCGAGCATAGCGCCCTTGATGGAAGGCATACCCGCTACGGTGACATTGCAACAGGCTTTCTCGCAAGAAGAAATCGACAAGCTGGAAAGCAAAGACCTCAACGAGGTGCTGGTGCGCTTCCCCAAAGCATTCGACGAACAGGTGGCTACCTATGACCCGCAAAGCGGCGTTGCTGCACCCAATGTGGAAATCTACTACAACTCGGCCAACAATGCCTCGATGCGTGTATACCACATCCTCGAAGCCTCGCTTTCGGCCTACGAAAACCAACTGAGCAACCGCTTTGATATCAACCGTGCCGATTCGGAAGAGATTACCTTCGATAAGGCCAGTAGCGATGAAATGTTGGGCAATATATTGTCGAAACTCATTCCAATGCTCATCCTGATGCTGCTCTTCAGCGGCGTGATGGCCATCGCGCCCAGCAGCATCGCGGGTGAGAAGGAGCGCGGCACTATAGCTACCCTGCTGGTAACTCCTTTGCGGAGAAACGAATTGGCTTTAGGCAAGGTGGTGTCGCTGAGCGGCATAGCACTGCTGAGCGGTCTGTCGAGCTTTATTGGCATCGTGTTGTCGCTGCCTAAGATGATACAGGCCGACAAGGCGGGCGTAGAGATGGGGCTCAACTACACGGGAGCCGACTACACGGTGCTACTGCTCATTATCTTGTCCTCGGTACTTATCATGGCCTCAGCCGTCAGCCTCCTCTCTGCACTGGCTAAAGATGTCAAAAACGCCGGCACAATGATCACGCCCTTTATGTTGGTGGTAATGTTCTGCGGACTGATGCCCATGTTCCAGACAGGTGCCAGTCAGAATCTGATAGCCTACTTGATTCCCTTCTACAACTCTATTCAGGTGATGACTTCCGTATTCGCTCACGAGATGAAGTGGATACCTGTTATCGTTACCTTGGCTGCCAATGTAGTGTATACTGGCGTTGCTGTCTGGGGTTTGGCCCGGATGTTCAATAGCGAGAAGGTGATGTTCTCGAAGTAAACGAAAAAGAGCGGCAACGCCGCTCTTTTTCGTTTCAATAAATCAGATGTTTATGCTATTTCACCGCCCTTGGCAAAATGCTGGTAGAAAGCGATGATGGTCTCGATGCCTTTGTAAAAATGGTCTAAACGGTAGTTCTCGTTGGGCGAGTGGATGGCATCTTCGCCGAGTCCGAAGCCCATGAGGATGGACTTGAGTCCGAGTACCTTTTCAAAGGCGGAGATGATGGGGATGGAGCCTCCCGAACGCATGGGGATGGGCAACTTGCCGTAGGTGTCCATGTAGGCGGCTTCGGCGGCTTTGTAGGCCGGCAGGTCGATGGGGCAGCCATAGGCTTGTCCGCCATGCAGCGGAGTAACCTTCACGGTCACATAGTCGGGCGCGCTCTTTTCGAGATAGTCTTTCACCAACACGGCAATCTTTTCGTGGTCTTGGTCGGGAACCAAGCGGCAGGAGAGCTTAGCGTAGGCCTTCGACGGTAATACGGTCTTGGAGCCTTCGCCCGTGTAACCACCCCATATACCGCAGAGGTCGAAGGTGGGGCGTATGCCAAGGTGCTCAATCTTGGTGTAGCCTTCTTCGCCACGCAAAGCCTTCACGCCGAGGCTCATCTTGTATTCTTCCTCGCTGTAGGGTGCCATGTTGAGCAGCTCGCGCTCGCGGGCAGAGCATTCCACCACATCATCGTAGAAATGGGGAATGGTAATGTGGTTGTTCTCGTCCATGCACTTGGCAATCATCTCGCACAAAGTGTTGAGCGGATTGGCGACGCTGCCGCCAAAAAGACCCGAATGCAGGTCGGCATTGGGGCCGGTGACCTCGATTTCCCAGTAGGCGAGGCCTCTCAAACCGGTGGTGATGGAAGGCACATCGCTGGCAATCATGCTGGTGTCGGAAACCAAAATAATGTCGGCTTTCACCAAGTCTTTGTATTCCACAATCCACTTCGAAAGGCTGCCCGAGCCGATTTCCTCTTCGCCTTCGATCATGAACTTCACATTGCAGGGCAGGGTGTTGGTCTTCACCATCGTTTCAAAGGCTTTGGCGTGCATGAATGCTTGACCTTTGTCGTCGTTGGCGCCGCGTGCCCAGATTTTGCCGTCTTTGATGACAGGCTCAAACGGGTCGGTATGCCACAGCTCGATGGGGTCGACGGGCATCACATCATAGTGGCCGTAAACCAAGACGGTAGGCAGTTTCGGGTCGATGATTTTCTCTCCGTAAACGATGGGGTTGCCCTCGGTAGGCATCACCTCGGCTTTGTCGGCGCCGGCGGCAAGGATGGCGTCGCGCCAATACTCGGCGCAGCGTATCATATCCGGCTTGCGCGCCGATTCCGAACTGATGGAAGGGATTCTGATCAAGCCGAACAACTCTTCCAAGAAACGGTCTTTGTTGGCTTCAATGTAATTCTTTGTAATTTGCATGACATTATGTGATTAATTGTTGATTGTTTAATTGTTTAATTGATGATTTGGGGACTTTTCCTGTTAAGGGTAAAAGTCCCGTGTCTTGTGCCCACAAGACTCATTTTTTGGCTTGGCAAAGATAGAAAAATCTTTTGAAACTTTCAGGAAAGTGAAAATTAAACTGAGAGAACGATGATTTCCTGTTGATTGGATGGAGGGAAGGTGTATTATTATGTCTGAAAATTCGACTTTTCTAAACCAAAAAAACCGAGGATTTGGAGGCACGGTCTACACCGATGGACGAGATTATGCACTTGTACCTGTCATCAGTTTGGGATGGAATATCAGATGTTATCCTCACAGATAATAAAATTAGAAAAGAGAGAAAAACTCCCACTTTTGTTTAAGTGGGAGTTTTTTTGTTATTCTCACTCAAACCGCTTCAACTCAACGCTTTCCCCATCAAACACTGCGTAGGTAAAATCGTAAATCCAATTCCCTACCACGGTCGTCAAGGCGTGGTCGCCGCTTTGATATTGGGCGGGTTTGTGCTGGTGGCCGAAGACGAAGAAGTCAATGGTCGGGTCAAGTTGGGCTTGCTCTTGGGCGTATTGGTAAAGGCGGGTTTTGGGGAGGTTGTCGTAATAGCCGCGTTGCACCTCGTTGTGCAGCTTTTTCAAGCGGTGTTTATGAGACCATCTCAATGCCAAGCCAATGCCCAAATCGGGGTGCAACAACTTGAACAGCCACTGGTTGAACTTGCATTCGAACACTTTCTTCAAAAACTTGTAGCCTTTGTCGCCGGGGCCTCTGCCGTCGCCGTGAACGAGGAAAAACTTCTTTCCCTTGATGGTTTTGATGACCGGCTCGCGGTGCAATTCAATCCCCAGTTCGTCATGCAGGTAACCAAACGACCATAGGTCGTGGTTGCCGATGAACAAATGCACAGGAATACCTCTGTCGGTGAACTCGGCCAACTTGCCTTGTAGTCTGACAAAGCCCTTGGGAGTTACGGTCTTGTATTCAAACCAAAAGTCGAACAGGTCGCCCATCAGGTAAAGCTCCTCGCAGTCGGGACGGATGTGGTCGAGGAAACGCAGCAGCTTGCGCTCACGCTCTTGGCTGTCCTCAATGGTGGGGATGCCCAAGTGGAAGTCGGTGACGAAATAGACAGCCATCAGAACTTGATTTCGGCACTGCGGAGGATGAGTTCGGTGATGAGGGTGATGAGCTTGGGCTCGACGGCGTTCACGGCCTTGATGACTTCCTCGTGCGTGATGGTTATGGCCTTCTCCTCGCCGTAGATGTTACCCATGTCGGAGACAATGGACAGACCGAAGACGGGCAGTTTGCCTTGCCGCGCCACGATGACTTCGGGTGTGGTCGACATGCCTATGGTGTCGGAGCCGATGATGCGGAAGTAACGGCACTCCGCAGGTGTCTCGTAGGTGGGGCCGGAGGTGGAGCAATACACACCATGTTGAACCTCAATGCCTTTTTCTTGCGCGATGGTATCGGCCAGCTTGATGAGGCGCTTGTCGTATGGCTCGCTCATGTCGGGGAAACGCTCGCCGAAGCGTTCGTCATGTGGCCCGATGAGCGGGTTGGGCATGATATGGATTTGGTCGGTGATAATCATGATGTCGCCCACCTTGAAGTCGGGATTCAAGCCTCCTGCGGCGTTGCTGAGAATGAGGAGTTGTATTCCCATACACATCATCACGCGGATGGGGAAGACCACCTCGCTCATCGGGTAGCCTTCATAGAAGTGGAAACGCCCTTGCATGGCCACGACACGCCGTCCGGCGATGGTGCCAAACAATAGTTGTCCCTTGTGTCCCGCCACCGTCGAGACGGGGAAGTTCGGGATCTCAGAATAGGGGATGGCATATTCCACAGCGATGCCGTTGGCCAAACCGCCTAAGCCCGAGCCTAACACGACGCCGACTTCGGGCTTAAACCCGTTGGTTTTCTTGTTGATGAACTCAACCGTGGTGAGTATTCTTTCGTACATAACTCAATATTTCTTCATTAAACTTTTCTTCTTCATGGAAACGCACCGTGACGGGCAAATCGTATAGCGGCATGCCTTCAAACTGACAAAAATAGGGAGAATTTGTCAATCGGGCGGTATCTTTTTCGGTGGTAACAATGATTTTCTTCCCGTTGCCAAGGTTTTCAAAGCGTTTGAGGATGGCTTTCATGTCGTTTTCCGAATAGGCGTGGTGGTCTCCAAAATGCAGGAAATCAACAGTTTCGTAGTTCTTTTTCAGTTCTTCGACAAAGGGCTTTGGGTTGGCGATACCGCAAAATGCCAAAACTGAATCGGCGTTCTCGTACAAAACTTGTTTCGCGGTTTCGTTAATAGGCTTCAAGGGTGCATATTCCAATGTGGAGAAAAACACCTTTTGCTTTTCGTTTTGTCTTAATTTATTGATAATCTGCTGTTTTTCGCTTTCGTTCAAGATTTTTGGAGACTTGCTGACCACGATGATGTCGGCGCGTTTGGCAGCGGACCTTACATCACGCAAAGTGCCTGCGGGAAAGAGGAGGTCGTAGCAATAAAGTCGCTGATATTCAGTCAATAGGATGTTCAATCCCGCATTAATGCTTCTATGTTGGAAAGCATCGTCCAAGAGGATGACCTCAGGTGTGTTTTTGCTTTTGAGCAGCTTCCCGACACCCTCCACGCGGTTTTCGTCTACTGCGACTTGGATTTCAGGGTATTTATGGAAGTATTGCAATGGTTCGTCACCTATGGTTTCATGGCTGCTTTGATGATGGGCCAATTGAAACCCCTTCGTTTTTCGACCATAGCCTCTGCTCAAAGTTGCCACACGAAAATCGTTCTTCAATAGACGGATGAGGTATTCCGTATGTGGCGTTTTTCCCGTTCCGCCCAAGTTGAGGTTGCCCACGCAGATGACGGGCATGTCGAAACGCTTCGATTTTAGGAGACGCCAATCGTAAAGTTTGTGCCTGATAATGAGCACAATATGGTGCAAAAGCGATATTGGAAGAAGTATTATTCTCATTGTAGGGGTCAAAATTAGGCATTTTTTCCTAATTTTACGGCCAAATTCAAAAAAATCAGATACGAGACTATGTGACACAAGACCGCGAGATATTGTCTCGGCATCGCACATCCCAAAGTCTCGCTTCAAAAAAGGAGTATTATGACCGTATTAGACATTCTGAACTGTATCACTGAAGTGGCACCGCTGCAATGGCAGGAGAGTTACGACAACGCCGGCTTGCAGGTGGGCGACCTTAACGCCGAAGCGCGTCAAGCCCTGATTTGCTTAGACATCACCGAAGATGTTGTTAATGAGGCCATCGCCAAGAACTGCGATGTCGTCATCAGTCACCATCCATTGATATTCAAGGGGTTAAAACATCTTTCGCCACAAACTTACATCGAACGCGCCGTGATGAAAGCCGTGAAGCACGACATCGCCCTAATTTCAATGCATACCAACCTCGACAACAGCTATTTGGGTGTGAGCCATGTGTTGTCGGAAAAATTGGGCCTGCAAAATAAGCAATTTTTACAGCCTTCTGCCCTTGAACCTGAGTTTTGTGGAGCAGGCATGGTTGGCGAGTTCGCAACACCGATGGGGGAGACTGAGTTTTTGAATCTTGTGGCCGAAACCATCCAGTCGCCTTGCCTGCGCCATTCCGCCTTGACGGGCCGCAAAGTCCGGAAAGTGGCCTTGTGTGGCGGTTCGGGTAGCTCGCTCATGACCGCCGCCTTGCGCTGCGAAGCCGATGCCTACCTTACCGCCGACATCAAATACCACGACTTTTTCGTCCCCGAAGGCAATATCCTTCTTGTCGATGGCGGACATTTTGAGACCGAACAATTCACGAAAGAATTAATATATGAGCTGATTAGGAAAAAATTTCCTACATTTGCAGCCGAAATCGCAGAAACTAGGACAAATGCGGTTTGTTATTTCGTAAAAAATTAGAAATCAACAATATGGCAAAAAAAGTGAATCCCGAAGTCACTGAGGTTGAAGAAAAGACCGAAGTGAAAGAGGTCAAAAAGACCGTGAAAAAAACTGCCAAGAAGGTGGAAGAAAACCCTGTGATTGAAGAGCCTGCCGAGGTCAAAGAGGTAAAAAAGACCGTGAAGAAGACCGCTAAAAAGGAGGAGGAAGCTCCTAAGGCTGAAGAAACCAAGGCAAAAGAGGTCAAGAAACCCGCCAAGAAGGCTGTTAAAGCCGGGGCGGCTCCTGCGGAGGAAAAGCCTAAGGAAGAGGTCGTTGAGGCCAAGGATGAGGTGAAGGAAGCCAAAGCGGAACCCGTCGTTGAAGAACAACCCGTCGAGGTGAGTGTCGAGCAGAAGTTAGTGGCTCTCTATACTTTGCAACAGGTTGACTCTAAGATTGGAGAGATCCGTGCCTATCGGGGCAACCTGCCTCTCGAAATCCAAGATATGGAGGACGAAATCGCCGGCTTGGAGACCCGTATCGCCAATTTCAAGGAAGACAGCAAGAAACATCAGAAAGACATCTCGGATTACAAGATCAAAATCAAGGAAACCGAAGCCCTGATTAAGAAATATGAGGAACAGCAGAACAATGTGCGTAACAACCGTGAGTACGACTCTCTGACGAAAGAAATTGAGTATCAACAGCTTGATAATCAATTGTCGGAAAAGCGTATCAGGGAAATCACAGCCAAGGACAACGAGGTGACTGCCAAGGTGGCCGAGGCCCAAGTGCGCCTTGCCGAACTGAAGACCGTGTTGGGAGAGAAGAAGGATGAGCTTCACTCGCTGGTGGAAGGCACCGAGAAGGAAGAGGAGCAACTGCTGCTGCGTTCGGCTGAATGCGAAAAGTTGGTGGAAGACCGTCTTTTGGTGGCTTACAAGCGTATCCGTAAGAATGCCCGCAACGGTCTTGCCGTGGTTGGTATCTTCGATGAGGCTTGTGGCGGCTGCTTCAACCGTATTCCGCCCCAACACCAGTTGGACATCTGCACGCACAAGAAGATTATCGTTTGCGAGTATTGTGGCCGTATCCTTGTCGACAAGGGTATCATCGAACAATACAACGCTTGATCCATTTTGCGTGAATCTCACTTTAAAGCTGCTCGTTTCGGGCAGCTTTTTTTCGTTTAGAATCTTACTTTGAGGGTGGCGGCTAAAAGGTTCTTGAACTGCTTTTGCTTGACGGGTTCAATGCCAAGTTCGCCTGCGTTATAAAGGATGTGGTATGATTTTCCGTAGGTCAGCTCGTAGGCAAAATCAAAGGTGGTGTCGAAAGCAACGGGTAAACTGATACCGCATGACACCTTCTTGACACTGCCACCCGTTTCGCCCAAGCCAAAGGGGCTGCCATAGTATCCCGCGCCCACTCTCAGGAAAGAGTGTCCCAACGACCATTCGCTGCCCACACGGAAGTTGAATGTTTTCCCGAAGGTGTTTTTGATGTCTTCGTTGATGGCACCGTAGTCATAGTCGTTGGCCCTGAAGCGCGCCGCACTGTAGTTGGTGTATTCCGCGTCGAGGCTGATCATGCCCTGCTCTCTCACTACGAAAGCCATGCTGCCCACCCATTTCAAGGGCTTGATGAAAGTGTATTCGTAATGCGATTTGGGACTGAGGCTTCTCCGTGTGATACCTAAGATTTGCGATTCGGTTTCAGTTTGCCAAGTTTCGTCAAAGTTGTAGAGCGTAGGTGAGTGAAAGGCGGCTCCGAGGCGGAACCAACGGTTGGCGTGGTAGATGAGGCCTACTTTAAGATTGATACCCCAAGCGTTGCTGCTGAGGTCTTCTTGGTAATGCCATTGGCTAAATTCCGTTTGGGAGCCGGAAACGCGGCTTTCTGAATGGATTCTTGTGCCCACCCGTTTGACATGTGCCAAATTTGCGCTCACGCCTAAGAAGAATTTGTCGTAATAGTTGGTGCTGCCCGCGAAGGACCACTCTTCCGAACGCCCCTCGAAGTAGTTTTCTTGACCTTGCCAGATGTTGCCTTGGGGTACCGGACTGCCGTAGTATTGCCCTTGGTCGGTTTCGTAAAGGTCGATGAGATAGGTGTTCCAAGCGGGGTAGATGTCGTAAGGGAAGGCGTCTTGGATCTCGAATTGCGAGTAACCGTCAATTTGGGCCAAATAGGCGTCAATCTTCGAACTGGTGGGATTGATGCCTTTGCTGAATGTGTTCATGTTGAAGTCGTTGGTGCGGGTGAGGCCGATACCAAACTGGGTGAAACGCAAGGGGCGGAAGTTGCTTTTTTGCTTCGTGCCAACATAGCCGATGTTGGGGACGGAGAGGCGCATCTTGTTGGCTCCATTGTTTGTTCCATAATACTTGGACGAATGGTAGTTGTCCATCAGGCTGAGGGAGGTGGTAAATTCGCTGCTGCGATAAACGCCCATTCCTGCTGGGTTGATGCTGACGGAGGTCATGTCGCCGCCCACCGCGCCTAAGGCGTTGCCCATGCCTAAGGCCTTGGCAGTGCCTTGGTAGTAGGTTTGCGAAAACAAGCTGGCGTCGTCGGCGCCTTGCGCAAATGCAGTGATGATGGACAGGAGTGCTACTGCTGTTGTGAATATTCTCTTCATGGGTGGGCAGGATAAAAAAGACTACCTTTCATTTCAATCTGCAAAGGTAGTCCTTTTATTCTCAAAAATCCGTTCTTGGACCTAAATTTATCTTCTTCCGCCTCCTGAGCTACGGCTGCTGGAACTTGAACTTGAACTGCTCGACCTTGAGCCGCCTCCACCGCCGCTGTAGCTACTGCCTGAACTTGACGACGAGCTACTTCTGTTGTAGCTGCTGCTTGAGCTTGACGACGAACTACTTCTGTTGTAGCTGCCGGATGAAGAACTTCTCGAAGATGACGAGCTACTTCTGTTGTAACTGCCACTCGATGAGGAGTTTCTCGCGGGTGAGCTGCTTCTGTTATAGTTGCCACTTGAAGAGCTTGAGTTGTTACTCCTGTTATAGTTACCGCTTGAGGAGCTTGAGCTGCTGTTTCTGTTATAGCTGCCGCTGCTCGTGCTCGATGAGGATGAGCTTTGTGGGCGTACATATTCTGAACTGGAGCGCGACGGGCGGCTGCTGTTGGGCGAGGTGTAGTTTTGGCGTCCGCTGCTTTGGCTGCCGGTGCTGGCCCTGCTTGAGCTTGACGGGCGTTGCGCTCTGACACCGTTGGTTGTGCGGCTGCTGGTGCCTGCCGTAGGTCTGTTGCTCACAGTGGGACGGCTCGTGTTGATACGGCTTGAGCTACTGCTGCCCACTCGACTCGAAGAAGAACCTCCGGTGGACTGGGGACGGGCCGACATGCTGCCTCCGCTTGAAAGGCTGTTGCGACCGCTGTTGTTCAAGGTGCGGCTCATCGAGCCGGCAGTGCCGCCCTGTCTGACACGAGCCACATAGTTGCCAAAGCCGCTGCCGCTGCCGCTGCCGTGTCCGCCGTGGTGCCCATACCAATGGGGATGGTGCCAGTAGTGGTTGTGATAGCCCCAATCGTAGGCCCAGTAAGGATTGTGCCAGTAGGAGTAGTGATACCACGAATAACCCCAGTAGGAGTAAGGATACCATGAGTAGCCCCAATAGGGATCCCATCCCCAATAGTTTCTCCAGTAGGGACGATAGCCCCAACCTACATAAACGCTTGGGTAATAATCCCAATAGTAGGAATCGTAACCGTTCACATAGATATAGGTGTTACCACCTCCACCACCACTGGTGTAGTAGTCATCATAATAGTCTCTTGATGAGGAGGCTTGTGTGCCGAAACGCTTGATGCGTGAGGCAAAGTCGGCATCGTAATATGTCTCCGTGGTGGTGTAAACCACACCATTAGTGTCGGTTACCGTCTCCGTGGTCTGATATACTGGGTCGGCATCACTGACATAATTTTTGCTGTCGGAATAGTAAGCCTGATAGTCGTATTCCGAGTTGCTGCTGATGCTGGGGCTCACATACGAGCCGTTGCTGGTAGCCGTCTGACCCCTCGTGTTGCCATAAGGCGAATAGTAGGTGTCGTCTTTGGCCGTCTGGCGGTTTGCCGTGCAGCTGACAAAGGCCATTAAGGCGATAATCGGTATGATTCTTAATGCTTTCATTGTATTTGGTGTTTATTTGTTCGTTAATTTGATGGATTCAATCGCCTAAAAAACATACAAATTCCGTACCAAAATCCATGTTTTTTGTCTTGGATTGATAAATTATTCCAATTTGATGACTTGGCCATCACCAGTGCATTCTTTGACAATCTGAGGATTGCCTTTATAATACACATTTCCAATGCTATAGAGCCACACGGTTAGCTTGGTGTTGGCCCAAACATAAGCATCGTTGGTGGATCGCGATTGCACCCTGACGAAGTTGGAGTAGAGGTTTTCGGCATGAACCACGCCATAGCTTCGCATGATGATTTCGATGTATGACGCTTTGCCTCTCAGGGTAACATGTGAGGTGCCGTTTCCGAAGTTGTTTTTCACCACACTGCAATCGAAGGTCAGGTCAATGTTACCACTGCCTTCGTTAATGTTCAGGTTGAAATTGTGAATACGAGAGGTTTCGATGTTCCAAACGGTGTCTATACCTGTTTCAGTCGTGTCGATGCTTAGCCCAATCGTGTCTATGCTCTTTTCGACCATTCCTTTAATGGAGTCGAAACTTCTCAGGTGGCCAATTGAGGCAAAATCGATTTGGCGCAAGCTGTCGTAATACACGGTCAGGTCGATGCTGTAGTCGTAGCTTCGCAACCAGTTGTAAGCGTTGTTGTTGCGTATGGTTAGGGTGTCGCCGTTTACCTCGGTGATGACTTTCTCGATGAGGTTCTCCGGACAGGTCAGCTCCAAACGGGGCCGGTTGCTCTGTACTAGATTGACATTCACATTGTTATACATTGAAATCAATGTAAAAGTTTGGTCTAATTCACGCTGTACGGTGACAGGCTCTCCATTGTTGAAGAGTTTGTCCATCTTGCTGCATGAGGTGGTCATCAGGCTAACGAGGGAAAATAGGACTGCGATAGCGTTTCTTTTCATATCGTGGTAGATAGTATTTGTGTTGGATATGGTAGCCTATGCCGAAACTAATGAAGTCGGCTTTGATGTCGTAGGTGGTAAAGGCAAGTGTGGCAAATAGGTTCTCGTTGAAGTAGTAACGCGCCGCCACCTTCTGGTAAAACAGCATCCCGAAGGTTGGTGAGTTTAGGGGCACATTGTTGCGCAACCCGATGTTGAACATGAAGCTGGTGCGGTCGAGCAGCATCTCGTAGGAGAGCAGAAAACCGGGTTTCAGATACATGTTCCAGTTGGGCTTGGTGATTTTGTCGGAATAGTCGTAAACCAACTCAAGTCCGAGGCCCAGCCGGTCGCGTTCGGAGAGTTGAAACATGAAGTTGGCGGCCAAGTCGTGGACGAAGAAGTATTGGTGTGTGCCGTATTGCTGGCTCATGTCCTTGAAACCGAGGGTGTATTGGTAATCGGTGACGAAATGCCGCTTGCCGTCGAACTCGAAGAGGTAGTTTTTGGGGTGCAACCGCTTGTCGATGTGGGTTTTGGGCGGTGCCAAATACCACGACAGCCCCGTGGCCACACTGAAGATGTTGATGCCCATGTTGGGCGATCGGGTGGCACCGTTTGAGAAGTGGGTCAGGCCGGCCGAAGTTGCCCAATGCAGGCGGTCGACAATGCGCTGACGGTATTCGAACGACAGGTTGACGGCGGCGTTCACATGCGAGCCGATGGCATAGTTGTGGAAGTTCTCCTTCGGGTCGAATTTGTTGGTGAGATACGCAACGCCCACGCCCAGCTTGAAAGTCAGCCTGCTGTCGGTGCTTGGCGTGATGGGGAAGTTGATGAAGGGATATAGGGCGAACACCTTACCCAACTCCGCGGAGATGCTGTCGTTGCCGAAGCCCGAATGATAGAAAGTGAATCCAATGGAAGGGTAGTTGTGCAGCACTTCCCATCGGTGTTCACCGTAGGTGTTGCGGTGCAGCGAAAACTCGTAGGCAGGCGTGTGACGGCTGTAACGGCCTAAGGCTGAGTGGTATTCGTTGTTTTGGAAATACATGTAACCATAGTGCATCCGAGCCTCCACCTCATAGTTGCGTTGGCTCAGTTGGGCTTTCGCTGTCTCACCTATTAATAATAAGGTGAGCAGGATGAAAAAGCTATGGCTTTTTTGTCTTTCCATTTTGGCCTGCAAAAATACGAAAAACTATGATAATGTTGCAATTTCATCAGGTCTCCACTGTCGGGGAGTCAACATTATTGCTTACTTTTGCACCCCAAAAGTAGAACATATTATGGACGAACGACTTCAAGCTTTCAAGCGTTTATTGGACATCATGGATGCCGTGCGCCAAGGCTGCCCGTGGGACAGCACCCAGACCATCCAAAGCCTGCGCCATCTCACCATTGAGGAGACCTACGAACTCAGTCAAGCCATCCTCAGCGACGACCTCGACGAGGTGAAGAAGGAACTCGGCGACCTCATGCTTCACATCGTTTTTTACGCCAAGATTGGGCAAGAGAAAGGTGCCTTCGACATCGCCGATGTGCTCAACGGCATTTGCGACAAGATGATTGTGCGCCATCCACATATCTTTGGAAACGAGCATGTTGATGATGCCAATCAGGTGGAACAGAATTGGGAGAAAATCAAACTGGAACGCGAGCACAACCGCAGCGTGTTGGGCGGTGTGCCCGCAGGATTGCCTTCCTTGCTGAAGGCCTACCGTATGCACCAAAAGACGGCGGGCGTGGGTTTCCGTTGGCCTAATGCCGAACAGGCTTGGCAGAAGGTGGAGGAGGAGAAGGCTGAACTCTTTGCCGAACTGCAAAAGCCTGACAACACGGCACGCATTGAGGAGGAATACGGCGACATGCTCTTCGCTTTGGCGGCTTACGGCATCTACATCGGCGTGAACCCCGACGATGCCTTGGAAAAGACCGACAAGAAATTCCGTGAGCGTTTCGCCATTGTGGAGCAGCGTGCCCGCGAGCAAGGTAAAGGCGTGCAACATCTCGGCCTTGACGAGATGATTGCATATTGGAAAGAAGCGAAAAAGATTGTGCATTAATTACAAAAAAATCCAGTTTTGCACTTGCGCTTCCTTTTTTTGACTATATTTGCAGCGTGTTTTGTGCACAGTATTGAACGAACACTTAATCCAATAACAACTAAAATCTCAATTAAATGAAGAAATTATCTTTACTTTCAATGGTTGCCGCCCTTGTGTTAGGTGGTAATCTGATGGCTCAAGAGCCACAAGTTCTGATCAGCGATCAGTTTGAGGAGTACACTGTAGGCAACAAGATTGCCGTTGAGGCTAATGCTGCCGGACACAACTGGTGGACTACATGGAGCAACGCTCCGGGTAGCGCCGAAGACGGTGTTGTTGCTGAACACAATGGCACCAAGTGCGGATACCTCACTTATGGTGTTGACCAAGTCCTTCTCCTTGGCGACGAACAAAGTGGTATCTATGACCTCGAGTTCGATATCCTCGTTCCCGATGGCAAGAATGGCTACTTCAATATCCTGCACGAGTTTGCTGGTGCTGGCAGTACCTGGGCATTGGAAAGCTATCTTCACATGTCAGGAAACAACCAGCATTCTCCCGGCACTGGCGTGATTCATGCCGGTGGTCAGAATGCAGCCACTTTCACCTGCGTTTATGACGCTTGGATGCACTTCCGCCTCCATGTCGATACCGACAACGATGAGGCTGAGTACTACTACACCGCCCCGGGCGAAAGCGAAGTGATGATTCACACTTGGCAGTGGAGTTTGAACAGTCAGGGTAATGCCACGGTAGGCAGAAAATTGGCTGCTATGGACTTCTACCCGCCGCAAAATGCCAGCAACTCAATGTACTATCTCGACAATTTCAGTTTCACCAAGCTCAGCGGTGAATCCATCGCTCATCTCACTTTTGATCCTGAAAGCATCACGGCAGGAGTTGAGGTTGACGAGATGACTTCCGCTACACTGACCATCTCCAATGCCGAAGGCACCACGATGGCTGAATGGTTAGGCTGGATTGACTTTGGTGAAAGCCAGAGTGGCACGGCTACTCAAGGTCTCAACTATGATATTGAACCCGGCAGCAGCACTGGCCTTATCGGTTACAGTATCGAAAACGCAACGCTTTTCGAAGTGGGTGCCATGTATCCCGCAGCTTCCTACGGTGGTGCTGCAATGGGAACCAAAATTATCAGTGCTCAGTATTATTTGGGTGCGGATCAACAAGGAACCAATGGCCTTGAGCCCAACACCCCATTGACTCTCCGTGTCTATCAGCAAGGCATGTTTGGTCAGCCGGGTGAAGTGTTGGCTGAAAAGGTGATTCCTGCCGGTCAGATTGTGTCCAATGGTTGGAATATTGTGACTTTTGATCAACCTGTTGTCTTGTCGGGTTATGATGTTTGGGTGACTGCCGAGTTTACTCATGCCGTCGGAGGTTATCCTTTGGTTATGGATGGTCAGCCCCATTCGCCTTTCGGAGATTTTTACCGTACCAATGGTGGCGGTGCTTTCACTCATGTGAATCAAGAAGGTGGCGAAGAGCGCGGCAACTTCCATATCCGTTTGACCTGCCAAGGCGATCCTGTTCTCGGTACTTGGGCTACAATGAGCAAACCTGATGGTTCCATAGCCATAGGCCAGAGCGACCAAGTGACGATTACTTTGAACGCCATCGGTCTGAATGATAACACAGCTTATCACGCCAACTTGCAACTTCGTACCAACGATCCCGACCATGCTGCAGTGGCCATCCCGATTACATTGAATGTCGGCGAAGTAAGTGTCCAAGAGACAGTTGAACAACTGGCCAGCATCTACCCCAACCCCGCTGCCACCAGCATCACCCTTGAAGGTGAGAACCTGAACAGCGTGGCCATCTACAATTTGGCCGGTCAGCTCGTCCGTATCGAGAGACTTGGCGGTTTGAGCAACACTATCGCCCTCGACCTCGAGGCTGGCGTGTATTTCTTCAGCGTGTACGACAACAATGGCAAAAATAGCGTGCAGCGCGTTGTCATCACCAAGTAATCCTTTTTTAAGGAAACTAAAAAACCGCTCCTTTCGGGGCGGTTTTTTTATGTCTTAACTTGTCGTCGCTTCGTGTAGTCTCCTTCTTGGGAGGGGGCTGGTGCAAGACTGACTTTGAGAGTTTAGACTTCACCGCTTTGCGAATACCCTCACTACCGGGGAAGCGCAAAGCACGGCAAAATCATTTTGTCAATTCCGCCATAATAATTCCTCCAGCCACGGCCGCATTTAGCGATTCGGTTACGCTGCCGCCACTGCGCGGAATGGTGACAGGTCTTGTAATGCAAGGCAGTACCTCCGCTCGTATGCCGTGCGATTCGCTCCCGACGACAATAATGCCTTCGGGTTTTTCCTTCATTTGGAGCAGGTTTTCTCCTTCCAACAAAGCGCCATACACCGCCTTGCCCCCGCTCATCGCTTGGCTGAGATAGGTGGCTAAGTCAGTCTTCCACACTTTCACCCTAAACAGTGAGCCCATGGTGGCCTGCACCGTCTTTGGATTCCACAGCTCCACACAATCCAAGCTGCACACCACATCGCGGATGCCGAACCATTCGGCTGTGCGGATGAGGGTGCCCATGTTGCCCGGGTTGGAGATGCCGTCCAAGGCAAGGATGAAACGCGACAGGGGCTTGATTTCGCCTTGCTGCGGAATCTTCACCACGGCCAGAATACCGGGCGGGGTGTCCTGCCCGCTCATTTGTTCCATCTGCATCTCGCTGACGGCTTCGGCGTTGGCGAAGGAAGGATAAGTATTGAGGAAGGTTTCTGTGGAGTAGAGCCCCTCCGTCTCGAAATCGGAATGGAGCAGTTCTTCCACCATTTTACGACCTTCAACGACGAAAAGTCCCAGCTCTTTTCTGAATTTCTGTTGCTGAAGGGAAGAGATTTGCTTGATTATATTCTTGGTAATCATTTGGCTTATTTTAATGAATGAGACGGGAGAAGGGTGTGTTGTCTTCGTGGCCAAAAATACAAAAAAAGGCTGCCCCAACAAGGGGACAGCCACACAAAATTATGAAAAAGTTCAATCTATTATTCAGCGAAAACATTGAAATCAATGTCAACGGCCACTTCCTTGTGAAGTTTGATTTTGGCGGTGTAGTCGCCCACTTCCTTGATGGCTTCTTCGTTAAGGACGATGTGTTTGCGGTCCACTTCAATGCCGGTGGCTTCCTTGATGGCGTTGGCGATCATGATGGTGTTGACCGAGCCGAAAATCTTGCCCGTGGCGGCAGCCTTGGCGGGGATTTGCAGCTTCAGGCCTTCCAAAGCATTGGCTTTCTGGGTGGCTTCGTCCTTGATTTTTTGTTCCTTGTGAGCCTGCTGGCGCATTTCTTCGGCCAAGATTTTGCGGTTACGCTCGGTGGCGAGAATGCCCATGCCTTTAGGGATGAGATAGTTACGGCCGTAGCCGGGTTTCACGGTGACGATGTCGTTCTTATATCCTAAGTTGGTGACGTCTTGTTTCAGAATGATATCCATGTCTTTTTCTCCTTCAAATTATTTCAAACAATCTGCTACGAATGGCATCAGGGCGAGGTGGCGGGCGCGTTTGACGGCTTGGGCAACCTTGCGCTGGTATTTCGTGGAAGTGCCGGTGATACGGCGAGGCAGGATCTTACCCTGCTCGTTGACGAACTTCAGCAAGAAGTCGGCATCTTTGTAGTCAATGTACTTGATGCGGTTCTTCTTGAAGCGGCAGTATTTCTTTCTCTTGGTATCGACTGCGATGGGAGTCAGATATTTGATGTCGTTGTTGTTGTTCACTTGTGCCATTTTTCTTCTTTTTTTAATTGTTCAACATTAGGCTTGGGCTTCAGCGGCGGCTTCGGCTTTCTTGCTGCGTTTCTTCTCGTTGTAGGCAATAGCGTGCTTGTCGAGCTTCACGGTGAGGAAACGGAGAATGCGTTCATCGCGCTTCAGTTCGGTTTCGACATCTGCGATTACATTGCCATCAGACTTGTACTCAATGAGTTGGTAAAAGCCCGTGGACTTCTTCTGGATGGGGTAAGCCAGTTTGCGCATGCCCCAGTTCTCTTCATGAACAATCTCTGCACCGGCATTGGTCAGCTGATCTTCATACTTCTTTACCGCTTCCTTCATCTGTTCGTCAGACAAAACGGGAGTTAAAATGAAAACGGTTTCGTACTGATTCATAACTAATAACTGTTTGATTATTAAATGATTAATTTGTAATAGTTGTGTTGTTATTTGTGGGTGCAAAATTACAACTTTTTTCTTAATCTACAACATTTTACAAGAAAAATATTTCGCTCTTGATAGGACTGTTCGGTCATGCCTGCTCGAAAAGGCATGAATGGCTGTTGTAGACATGTCTTTGAACGCATCAAATCTTTGATTTTCAGACGGGCTGGCCCATGCCGCGCCAAGCGAGGAACGAGCGGAAGTGTCGTTGGGTTGCGCTGGGGGCGTATCTATGGTCTTAACATTTTTCCCATCATAAACTCCGCCGCATGGCCGTCGCCAAAGATTTCGGGGAAGGCGGTCGGCGGGTTGCTGCGGAAATGCCGCCAAGCTTTCATGATATGGTCTTCGTCATCGGCGAGGATGGCGTTGCCGGTCTCCACAATCTCCACCCATTCGGTCTCTGGTCTCAGGATAATGCAGGGCTTTTGGAAGAAATAGGCTTCTTTCTGTACTCCACCCGAATCGGTCATGACAAGTTGGGCATGACGCTCCAAGGCAATCATCTCCAAGAAGGAAACAGGCGGGATGAGGCGAATGTTATGCGAAGCGAAAAGTTGTTTCTGCAATTTTTCCTTGAGGTTGGTTTTCAGGAGTTTGTCTGTCCTTGGGTGCAGTGGCAATACGACCTGACATGCTTCGGAAAGATGTAGGATTGCCTCGAAGATGGTGTTGAGCCGCGCGGGATGGTCGGTGTTGCTGTCGCGGTGGATGGTCGCCAAGATGAACGGTTTGCCGTCCAGTCCCAATCGTTGTATAATGTCAGTCTTTTTTTCGGCGATTTCGGCAAAATGAAGGCTGTTGTCGTACATGATGTCGCCGCAGTGGTAGACCTTGGGGTTGTCAATGGTATAAGGTCCGTCATTGTCAAAAGGGAAGCCTTCTCGTTTGAGGTTGTCCAGTCCTGCAAGGGTGGGCGTGAAGAGCAGGGTGGAGCAGTGGTCGCACACGATACGGTTGATTTCTTCGGGCATGCTCTTGTTGAACGAGCGCAGTCCCGCCTCGATGTGGACGATGGGCACATGGATTTTGGCGGCGGCCACGGCTCCGGCGAGGGTGGAGTTGGTGTCGCCATACAGTACGATGAAGTTGGGCTGCTCCTTTATTAATAAGGCTTCGATGCCTTCAGTCATGCGGGCGGTCTGCACACCGTGCGGGGCGGAGCCGACATGGAGGTTGTAGTCGGGGCGCGGAATCTGTAATTCGTCGAAGAACACCTGCGACATGTTGCTGTCGTAGTGCTGCCCTGTGTGTACGATGACTTCCTGTACTTTGTCCGCGTAATGGTTGCGGATGGCGCGGCTGAGTGCTGCTGCCTTGATGATTTGGGGGCGTGCCCCGATGATGGTGACGAGTCTCATGGGTGTGTGGTTTTTCAGTAGGTCATTTCTCCGTGGTCGCGGAAACTGTAATAGCGTTCGTTGCCGATGATGATATGGTCGAGCACGGCGATGTCGAGCAGTTTGCCTGCGGCTATCAGTTTTTGGGTCAGATGGCGGTCATCATTGCTGGGCCGTGGGTTGCCTGAGGGATGGTTGTGTCCCAGAATGATACAGGTGGCTCCGAGGTTCAAGGCGTTTTTGAAGATGATCTTGGGGTCGGCGATGACGCGGGTGGTGCCTCCGCTGCTGATGCATTCCACTTTTAGGGCGTGGTTGCTTTGGTTGAGGTACAAGACAAGGAAATGCTCTTGCCTCATGTCGTCGATGTAGGGAAGAAAGCGCTCAAAGCTGTCTTTCGAGTCTTTCACCTCGGCGGGCAGGCTGGCTTCGGCGGCGCGACGGCGTTTGCCGAGTTCAAGGGCAGCCATGACGGTGATGGCCTTGGCCTCGCCTATGCCCTTGTGTCGCATCAGGTCGTCCAAGGTCAGGTTGGATAGCGCGATGAGGTTGTTGCCGACACTGTCTAAGATGGAGCGCGACAACTCCACGGCCGATTTTCCAATGTCGCCCGTGCGCAGCAATATAGCCAGCAATTCGGCATTGCTGAGGGCGGCTTTGCCTTTGGCCATCATTTTTTCGCGGGGCTGGTCGTCAGCGGCCCATTCCTTGATGGATTTCTTCTCGTTCATGACTGGGTGTTTTGGGCGGTAAAGATAGGCTTTTTCGGCTTACCGCAAGCAAAAAAGCCTCTTCCACAAAGTAGAAGAGGCACCAACATGTATGAATAAAACTTCCAATTATGCCAATTTCGCCATGAACTTCGTCAGCTTCGACTTCAGATTGGCGGCTTTGTTCTTGTGGATGATACCACGCTTGGCGACCTTGTCGATGACGGAGTACAGCGTTGGGAGCTGGCTCTCTGCCGTTGACTTGTCGGTTAAAGCCCTGAATTTCTTGACTTCGTTACGCATGTTCTTTGCGTAGTAACGGTTGTGCAAGCGTCTTTTCTCTGTCTGACGGATTCTCTTGATTGCATCTTTGTGATTTGCCATATCTCTTATTCCTTTTTGCTTTTAAGTCTACTTAATTCGGGCTGCAAAATTACAACTTTTCTCCGAATTAAGACTCAAAAAGATGAAATTTTTTCGTTTTTATACTTAATTTGCTGGTACTCCGATAAATGCCATCTTCTCCTCATGGCCTTGATTTAGGATTCCACCCAGCTTTATATTAATAAAGGTATTTTTCTCAAGACCTTTTGCTTTGAGGATGACGGGTATGTAATTCTCACCATAGCCTCGTGCCATGCCCTTGCTGTCGATACGCTCGATGAGCATTCTTTGGTTGTGGCCTCGCATTATCTCGAAGTACTTGGTCTTGTTTTCCAACGAGATTTGCCGCATCACCTCGCTGCGTTCGGTTTTCACTTTCTCTGGCACCTGATTGGGCATGGTGGCGGCCTTGGTGCCGGTGCGCATGGAGTATTTGAAAGTGTGGATGTGGCTGAATCCGATTTCTTTTGCGAAGTTGCAGCTTTCTATGAAAGTTTGTTCGGTCTCTCCGGGGAGGCCTACGATGATGTCGGTGGTGAGGTTGAAGTTGGGACAGAAGGCCTTGATACGCTGGCACATGTCGCGGAACTGCGCCACGGTGTAGAAGCGGTGCATGCGTTTTAGGGTGTCGTCGGAACCGCTTTGCAGGCAGATGTGCATGTGCGGTGCCAGCTTCTCGTGCTGGAACAGGCTGAGGAAACGGTCGCTGAACTGGTCTGGCTCAATGGAGGAGACCCTAACGCGGAAGTCGCCGTCGATGTTCAAGATGTTCTCAACAAGTTGCTCGAAGTTGGTGTCTTCAAATTGATAGCGTCCCATGTTGACACCTGTCAGTACAATTTCCTTGAAGCCGTGGGCAACAACTTCACGCACATTATTATAAATGTCCACGGCGGGACGGCTCGTTGAGCGGCCTCTCACCATCGGGATGATACAGTAGGAGCAGAAGTTGTTGCACCCATCGTGAATCTTGATGAGGCTGCGGGTGTGGAAGGTGTCGAAGGCGGGATGGTAGCTGAACAGGTCGTGGTCGTAACCTTCGGGGTCGCTGTGGCCGGTACGGAAATGCTCATCGATGATGTTGAACAGGGCGGCTTTGCGTTCGTTGTCGATGACATAGTCGGCGATGCCGGATTTCAGCAGCTCTTCTTTCCTATGGTTGACCATGCAACCTGTGACGGCAATCAAGGCGTTGGGGTGCTTGCGCCGGATTTGGTGGATGGCTTGGCGGCACTTTTGGTCGCTTGTGTTGGTGACTGTGCATGTGTTCACCACGAAAACATCCGCACCGTCATCGCTGTCTGCGATGACATAGCCCGCCGCCTTGAAGCGCGATGCCAAGGCATCGGTTTCATACAAGTTGACACGGCAACCCAAGGTTTTGAAGGCGATTTTCTTCATCATAATAGAGCCGTTATTCAAACAATTCGCCTTCGATGGAAAGGGGAGAGGCTGCGTTGACTTTCACTTTCACAATTTGCCCGATGAGGCTGGTGTCTCTTGAAGCGAAACGGATGACAATCTTTCCCTCGGTGTGACCGGTGAGGTAACCGTTCTTGCGGTCGTGGGACTCCACGAGCATCTTAACGGTCTGACCGATTAAGCCTTGGTTATATACGAGGCTGTGTTTCATCAATTCGTCGGTGAGGCGGTGGTAGCGTTGGCGCTTCACTTCTTTCGGTATGTCATCGTCCCATTCTGAGGCGACGGCACCCGGACGCACGCTGTATTGTGCGATGAACGCCATGTTGTATTTGAACTCTTCCATGGCCTTGCGTGTGTTCTCAAACTCTTCCTCGGTCTCGTGAGTGAAGCCTACAATGATATCTGTGAAGATGGTGGCTGTTGGCAGCAATCTTCTGATTGTCTGTATGATATGTCGATAAGTCTTCATGTTGTGGTGGCGGTTCATGCGTTGCAGCATATTGTCGTCGCCCGACTGTATGGGGATATGGATTTGCTTGCCGAGGCAGTCGTATTGCGCCATCACTTCAATGACATCGTCTTTCATGTCGCGGGGATGGGGCGCGGTGTAGTACACCCAAAACTCCTTGCCCGAGGCTTTGCCGAACTCGCCCACACGCCGCAAAAGCTCCGTAAAATCAATCTCTTGGCCTTTTTTGTCGAGGCCGTAGGAGTTGACATTCTGCCCGAGCAGGGTGATGCTCTTGTAGCCTTTTTCAACGAGGTCTTTCAACTCGGCCAGAATTTCTTGCGAGGGGCGCGACACTTCACGGCCACGGGTGTAGGGCACGGCACAGTAGGTGCAGAATTTGTTGCAGCCGTTCTGGATGGGAATGAAGGCCTCGAAGTTGGAGGTTTGCGTTGGCGTGATGGCCCAAAACTGCTCCATGTTGGCCGATGGGTTGATGACATCGTCTTTATGAAATAAGGGCGCCAAGGGCCGTACAACGGGTTGTGTTTCAATTTCTTCTCCGTAGCGAAGCGAGGCGGGCGTAACGATGCCGTATTGCCGGATCATATCGGGCAAATTGGGCAATTCGTTCATCGGGAACACGAGGTCGAAGAGCTTGAGGAAACGCAGACGGTCGGCGGGCAGGATACAGCCCGACACGAAGGTGATGGCGTTTTGGCGGTTCTTCATGGCGTTCCATTTCTCTATGCGACCATACACCTTGTCGATGCCTTTTTGGCGTACCGAGCAGGCGATGATGCCCAAGATGGAGGCTTGTGTTTCGTCAGCGGTCTCAACAAAGCCCATGCCATTGAGCATCGTGCACACACGCTCCGTATCGCTCAAATTCATCTGACAGCCCAAGGGGAGTAGGTAGTATTTCATTCTGGTAGTTTGAATTAGGCTGCAAAGGTACGGTTTTTCATCAGCCGTAAATCAATCGCACAATATCCCGAATGATTTCATTGCTTTCCTCAAAAGCGGGCGCTTGTCGTGTGCTGACCCCATTAAGGAGTTGTGTGGCTTTTGCAATGCTCTCTGTATCAAGGCAATCGGAAGCGATTTGAATATCGGTGATGATGGATTTCGCCTCGTCGATGTGCAGTGCGATGTCGATACCGCCCCAAGGGAACCGGTCTTTTTTCGTGGTCTTGAACTGCTGCCAGCGACCAAAAAGGAAGTCGTGGGACGAGATTTCTGCGTTGATGGCCTGTACCTCGGCCTTATTAATTAAGGTGTCGAAATCGATTAGGGTGGCTTGGCCGCCGTAAGTCTTCTCAAACGAGTCGATTAATGGTTGCTTGATGTTCTCTGAACTTAGGCTGGGGACGAGTTCGCTGAGGTTGACGATACGGCTGCTTACGCTGCTGACACCGTGTTTTGTCAGTTTGGCCTTGTCGACGGTAAGATAACGCTGCATCATGGCTCCATCAGTCTTGATGAGGATGGTGCCGTGGTGTAGGTCGTTTCTTTGTCCTTTCGCGAAGGCGTTGCCGCTGAACTTGCGTCCTTGGCAAGTGAGGTCGTTGCGCCCTGAGATTTCGGTCTCCAAGCCGAAGGACAGGAGGGCGTCTTGAATGACGGAGAGCTGTTTTTTCACATCATAAAGCGACTTGTCGGCGATGAACGAAAAATTGATGTTGCCAAGGTCGTGATAGACGGCACCGCCACCCGTGCCTCTGCGCATGAGGTGACCGCCGTCGTCGAGGAGCTGCTGCACATTGCACTCCGCGAAGGGATTTTGGTTGTAGCCGATGACGACTGTCCGTTCGTTTTTCCAAAGGTAGATTGTAACCGTCTCTTTTTCCTGATTTTCAGTGAGATACTGCTCTACTGAGCGGTTGAGGAAAGGATTGTATTGTGGGCTGATGATGACTTGTAGTTTGTTCATAACTTTTTGATTATGAATTTTTTATGGTTCTTAATAAAAATGGAAAAAGGACAACCATCGGTTGCCCTTTTTCCATTTCAGTGGATTTATTTAATGTTGGGTTCCTCCAAACCGAGGTGCTTCTTTTTGTCAACGGCTTTCAGGATGATGCCGATGATGAGAGCGGCGATGCCGAGGCAAGCCAGCATGACTAACGGCCAACGATAGTTGAGGGCCAAGGGGTCGGTGACGCCCGGGTTGGTGTTTTCCAGCACTTTGCCGATGAGTAAGGGGAACAGCCACAAACCGATGTTCTGGATCCAGAAAATCAGGGCGTAGGCCGAACCGATAATCTTTTCATCGACGAGCTTTGGAACGCTGGGCCACAAAGCGGCAGGAACCAATGAGAACGAAGCGCCAAGAACAAGGATTGTGACATAGGCCACGATGACTCCACCGACGGCGCTGCTTTTAATCGAATCCATCGGCAGGACGAAGGCGAAGGTGAGATGACAGAGGATGAGCAGCAACGAGCCAATCATCAGCATGGAAGCGGCTTTGCCCTTGGTGTCGACATAGTTGCCGAGGATGGGCGTGATGGCTACGGCCAACAGCGGGAACACGGCGAAGATGGTCTCGGCGGTGCCACGCATATAGCCCATGTAGCAGTAAACCACCAATGCGACAACGGCGACAGCCATCAGACCGAATTTCAGGCCTTTTTTCTTCATGAAGTTGCTTGCGAAGGAGCAGACGGCCACCAAAAGCATGATGATGTATTGAATGATGGTAACGCTGTCGCCGGCCCAGAACGAACCGGTGGCGGGCTCAGTCAGCGTTAGATTACATTGCAGCATGTTGACGGCATATTTCTGGAAGGGGAAGATGGCCGAATAATACAGCACGCAGAGCAGGGCCACCAACCAGAAGCCGAGGCTCGACAAAATCTTGCCAAGGTCCGACAACTTGAACGGGTCGTCTTTCTCTTCGGCTTCGCCGGTTTGTGCGTCAAGTTTCTTGTCCATGAAGAAATAGACGATGAACATGATAAGGGCGATGCACAACAGCACCACACCGAAGGCCACGGAACGGCTTACATTGACGCTTCCTCCAAGTTTGGCGAAAAAGGGCGAGAAAATCATGCAGGTGGCCACACCCAAACGGGCTAAGGCCATCTCTGATCCCATAGCGAGAGCTGTTTCACGACCTTTGAACCATTTCACAATACCGCGCGAAACTGTAATACCCGCCATCTCCACGCCACAGCCAAACAACATGAAACCTAAGGCAGCTAATTTGGCCGAGGCCGGCATGCCTCTATAGAACGGCGAAACGCCCAACTCGTCGAAGATGGGGATGTAGTTCAGGTTGTTGTTGAACCAGTTCTCAAGACCGCTGCCGGCAAAGGAATCGTCAATGGCGTAATACTTGACGAGGCCGCCAACGAGCATTACGGCACCCGAAAGAAGGGCGGTGAACCGCACCCCCATCTTATCGAGGATGATACCAGCGAAGATGAGGAAGAACACGAAGACATTCAGGAAAGTCTCCGAGCCTTGCATGGTGCCGAAAGCGAGGCTATCCCAACCGCGCTCGGTTTGCATTAGGTCTTTGATAGGGGACAGGATGTCCATGAAAATGTAACTGCAAAACATGGCCAAGGCCAAAAGCAACAAGGCAATCCACCGCATAGTGGTGTTGTCTCTCAATGTCAGTTTTTCTGTCATAACTTGTTATTATTGATAATTACTTAACGATTTCAAAATTGGCGCAAAAATAGAAAAAATCATTCAGGTATCTGCACGACTTCCTTCTTGTAGCCTCTCAGCACTGCTTTGGCCATGTTGGCCACATCTTCGGAGGTTATCCCGTTGACGGTGCTATTGTAATCCAGCATCGGGTTGTGTTTGTCGCGTTCCACGCTCTGTATGCAGTTCATCCAATAGCGGTTGCTTTCCAGATCTTCGCTGTGCTTCTTGATGAGGAATTCTTTCACTTTCTTCAGGTCTTCCGGGCGTGGACCATTGTTGGCCACATTTTGCAACTCGGCGGTGGCGATGCCCATAAGCTTCTCGTACATGTCCTTGTTGGTTTCAAAGGCGATGAAGAAGGAGAAGGTTTCTTTCGGCCTGATGCCGAGGTTGCCGCTCACGCCAACGCCATAGGTGCCGCCTTCGTCCTCGCGGATTTTCTCGGTGTAAACGATGTCCATCACATCGTTCAAGACACGCATGGTCAGTTGGTTTTTGTGGCTGAATTCCATGTCGCCGTTATAGACCATATAGCAACTGACCTTGGGGTTCTCCATGACTCTGGTATAGTGGCTGTTGACATCCTTGTCGGTGATGACGGGTATCTGGTCGGTCCATGTTTCATCATTCTTCTTGGTCTTTAGGGCGCCGATGTATTGCTCAATCATCGGTTCAAAGGTTTCGGGGTCGATGCTGCCCACGAAAGTGAAGACGAAGTTGTTGGCGTCCTTGAAACGGTCGGCATAGAGTTTCATGGCCTTGGCGTAGTCAATCTTGTCGTAGTCCTCGGCTTTCATACGCTTGACCAGCGGGTGGTTGTCGTATAAGGCAAACATGAGGTTGTCGCGGAAGGCAGTGTTCGGGTCGGATTCAGCATTGGCGACCATGGCCTTGGCGCGGGTAATGTAGGATTGGAAAGCCTCTTCGTCGCTGCGGAGGCTGTTGAAATACAGATATGTGCATTGCAGCATGGTTTCCAAGTCGCGCGCCGAGCAGTTGCCGCTGATGCCTTCGGTGGAATAACCGATGTTGGGGTTGACAGTAACCTTCTTGCCAGCCAGCACTTTGGGCAGGTCGATGGCACTGAAATTGCCTAATCCGCCAAGTTGGACCAAACTGATGATGTTCTGTAAAGTGTACGGGTCGCTCTGGTCCATGACGGAGTAGCCGCCGAAGCTGAAAGCACTCATCAGGATTTCGTCGTCCTTGAAGTTGGTGCTCTTGTAGATGACTTTCACGCCATTCTTCAGGGTGAGTTCGGTAGCATCGAAGGTGTTGTTGTGTTTCTTTGAAGCGATGGATCCTTTTACGGGCAAGGTGGCAATGAGTGGCTCGTTGGAAACTGTCTCCACATAAGGCTCCACTTCAACTTGGTTGGCTTTTTCGAAAAGGGCAAGGAGTTCGGCCTTGGTGGGCAACACTTCGTCTTCCTTCTCGGGAGCGGTCAGGGTGATGACGATGTTGTCTTCGCGGACAAACTGCTTTGCGTACTCGTTGACGGCCTCCACGGGAAGATTGGGCAGTATTTGACCGAGCAACATGTATTCATTCTCAATGCCCATCAGCGGTTCATTGGTGAGGAAGTGGCTGAGGATGGGGTAGAAATGACGCGAGGTTTCCTGTTTGTCGCGTTCATCGTATTGATTTTCGATTTGTTTCATCAAATCGGCTTTGGCACGCTCAAATTCCGAGGCGGTGAAACCATAAAGTTGCATCCGCTTGTTTTCGGCCATAATGGCGTTCATGGCTTCGTCAATGCCGCTAAAGTCTTTGGCGTAGGCGAAGGTGGTCCAGGCATCCTTGGTGTCGCTGACGAAGAAGGTACCGTAGTAGCCGTAACCGAAGATGAAAGGAGGGTTGGCCTTTTGGGTCAGTTCATTCATGCGGTTGTTGTACATGGTAGAGACGAGTTGGTCAATGTAGCCTTTCAGCCAATACTGAATGTCGTTTTTCTCTTCGTTCGGGACGACATCATGTTTGTAATAGACCGACAGATTGTAATTGGTCTCTTCGGGGTCGGTGCAAATGCTGATGATAGGATCAGTGTTGTCGGCCACCTCAAAACGGGTGCGCTCGGCGGGGTTGATGGGGGCTGGGATGTCCTCAAAGATGGTCTTCAAGCGGTTTTCCACTTCGTTGACATCGATGTCGCCGATGATGATGATACCTTGCAGGTCGGGACGGTACCATTTGTGGTAATAGGCACGCAGGGCATCGTGTTCGAAGCCGGAGATGACTTCCTCAGTGCCGATGGGCATGCGGTGACCGTAAGGGCTGTTGGGATAAATCTCAGGCAACATTTTTTCCCACATGCGCTGTCTCGCGCTGTTGCGTTGGCGTTTTTCTTCGAGGATGACGCCGCGCTCCTTGTCGATTTCTTCGCCTTCAAGAGAGATGAAGCTCGACCAGTCGTGCAGGACAAGCATACTGGAGTCGATAAGGCCGGGGTTGGTGGTGGGTACATTGGTGAGCATGTAAACGGTCTGCTCAATGCTGGTCCAGGCATTGACATTCTCGCCGAACTTCACGCCGTTGTGCTCCATGTAGTTGAGGAGTTCCTTGCCGGGGAAGTTGGCGGTGCCGTTGAAGGCCATGTGCTCCAAGAAATGGGCAAGGCCGCGCTGATTTTCTTCTTCAAGAATGGAACCCACTTTTTGCGCGATGTAGAAATTGGCGCGCTGGGCGGGTTTCTCGTTGTGACGGATGTAGTAGGTCAGTCCGTTCTCTAATTTGCCTCTTCTGACATTCTGGTCGAAGGGCACAGGCATGGCTTGCTGGGCGAGCATTGTCGCGCTTAAGGCAAGCAGTGCAAACAAGGTTAGGGATAATTTTTTCATTTGCAGAAATGTTTATTGTTGATTTGTTTAATTGTTGATTTGTTTAACTGTTTCTATGTATTGTCGTCGCGGGAAGTGTGCCCTAATAGAGGTGTACCACAAATTTCTCCTCAAAATACGGCTCATAGAACCATTTGCTGATGATGGCTTCCTTATGGTGCCAATAGCGATTCAGTGCCTTTAACTCTTCTTTAAGGTTGCCGCCTTTCAGGTACATGATACCGCCAGCCTCTTCATCGCCTCTAATTCTCAATTTGTTGCCGGCAAGGTTGGCGATTTCGGGCAGGGTCATCACGGCGCGACCTGTTATCACATCAAACTTGTCTTTCACCTCCTCGGCGCGTTTGTGCTCGGCTACTACATTCTCCAGCCCGATGGCGTCTTTCACGGCGTTCACCACCTTGATTTTCTTGCCCGTCCCATCGATGAGGTAAAATTCGGTCTGCGGAAACATGATGGCTAAGGGAATGCCGGGAAAACCACCTCCTGTACCCAAGTCCATGACTTTCATGCCGGGCAGCAATTCAAAATATTGGGCAATGGCCAACGAATGCAGCACATGATGCTCATAGAAGTGCTCCATGTCTTTTCGTGAGATGACATTGATCTTGCTGTTCCAGTCTAAATAAATGTCTTTCAGTGCGTTGTATTTTTCCTTCTGCTTGTCATTCAGCTCTGGAAAGTATCGGAATAGGCTTGCTGTGTCCATAATTTGGTTTGAAACGGGCTTCAAAAATAGTGAAAATTTCGTTGCCGTGCATTTGCGATTCGGAAAAAGTTGTACTTTTACACTTTATTTCCTGATAGACAAATGAAGAAATCCCTGCTTGTTTTCACACTTTTGCCGCTTTCAATCTTTGCGCAAAGAATCACTCCTGAGGAGTATATCCAAACCTATAAAGATATCGCCATGCGCGAAATGCGCGAGCGTATGATCCCCGCTTCCATCACTTTGGCGCAGGGAATCTTGGAGTCGGGGGCGGGCAACAGTGCTTTGGCGCGTGAGGCGAAAAACCACTTCGGAATAAAGTGCCACAAGGGGTGGGAGGGCGACACCTATTATATGGATGACGATAAGAAAGACGAGTGCTTCCGCAAATACAAGAATGTTGAGGAATCGTTTAAGGACCATTCCGAATTCTTGTGCACCCGCAGCCGCTATTCGGCCCTTTTCGACCTTGAAATCACCGATTACAAGGGCTGGGCCAAAGGCTTGAAGGCGGCGGGCTATGCCACCAACCCCAAGTATGCTCAATTGCTCATCGACCGTATCGAGCTGTATGACTTGGCCAAATACGACCAAATTGCCTTGGGAATGCGAACAGACGACAACCAAATGCCTGAAATTGAGCCTGATGATGAGCTTTTGGAACTGGCCTATTCGCCCGGCGACCGTTCGCCGTTTGAATTGGTTGATATGACCGCCGACAAGCGTTTCATATACGAAAACAATGGTGTGCGTTTCGTCTATGCCAAGGAAGGCGAGACCCCCGAAAGCATGGCTAAGGAGTTTGGCGTGAAGTTCGAGAGGTTTTGCGAGTATAATTTGCTGAAACGGCCTGACGAGATGGTCTTTCACGGCGGTGATGTGGTGTATTTGGCCAAGTTGAGGAACAAAAACTGGAAAGCCAAAAAATACACCGTCCAAGAGGGAGAGACGCTTCGCGATGTGGCACTTCGTTTCGCCGTGAAGCCACGAAAAATCATGAAGAAGAACGGATTGAGAGAAGGCGCCAAACTCCACAAAGGGCAAGAACTTTGGCTGAGATGATCGGAATTGTCAATGCTGACAAAACACTTTATGGAATGCCAAAAACTCCGAAAAGTTATCCGAAATGTATTTTTGACGGTGAATTTGTAGGACACACCTATATTAATATTAAAGATAAAAGTCAAAAAACCGTATTGGATCGGAAAAGTTTTGTATCTTTGCCGCCGATTAAGTTCTTTGAAATATGCAACCGTTGAGGTTCTCTCTATGAGGGATTAAAAGGGAATCGTGTGAAAATCACGAGCTGTCGCGCAACTGTAAGCCCGTAACGGTCATACACATTATTGTCACTAAAGTTGATTTGGGAAGGCGTGTATGATGGGCGAGCCAGGAGACCTGCCTTGCACGGTTTGGCTATGCTTTCGCGTAAAAAGCAGCGTCAAGTAGCATTTCTTATCGTCTTTTGATTACACATCAAAAGATAATCTGATTCTACTTTCAGGACATCTGGTTATTACATCGGTTTCCCATTCTTTCCTGCTGTTCCTCCCGCCCCCTGTTCAAGGCAAGGGAAGTTCGTTTCACGAAGGCATTGTCATTTTGCATTTGGAATTATTTTTCTGAAAAACGCAAATGTTTAACCCTAATTCTAATAACCATGATGACAAAAGATCAGTACATTGAAAGTCTCCGCAAATTAAACCTCAAGGTTTATTTCATGGGAGAGAGAATTGAAAACCCGGTCGATCACCCCATGATTCGTCCTTCGATGAATTCCGTGGCGATGACATACGAACTGGCTGAAAAAGAGGAATATAAAGACCTCATGACGGCAACATCGAACCTGACGGGAAAGACCGTCAACCGTTTCTGCCACCTGCACCAGAGCACCGAAGACTTGGTGAAGAAAGTGAAAATGCAGCGTTTGATGGGTCAGAAGACCGCCGCTTGTTTCCAGCGTTGCGTGGGCATGGACGCTTTCAACGCCATCTTCTCCACCACTTTTGAAATGGACCAGAAACTGGGAACCGAATACCACAAGCGTTTTACGGAATACATGAAGTTTGTTCAGGACAACGACCTCACCGTTGACGGTGCCATGACCGACCCCAAAGGCGACCGCTCCCTCGCTCCTTCACAGCAGCCCGATCCCGACCTGTACCTCCACATCGTGGAAGTCAGGGAAGACGGCATCGTGGTGCGCGGCGCCAAGGCCCACCAGACCGGTGCCGTGAACTCGCACGAACACCTCATCATGCCCACCGTGGCGATGAAAGAGGAAGACAAAGACTACGCCGTTTCGTTCGCCGTTCCTTCGGATGCCGAAGGCGTGCTGATGATCTACGGACGCCAGTCCTGCGACACCCGCAAACTTGAGCCCAACGCCGACATCGACCTTGGCAACTCGCAGTTCGGCGGTCACGAAGCGCTGGTCATCTTCGACAACGTGTTTGTCCCGAAAGAAAGGGTCTTCATGTGCAAGGAATACGAATTTGCAGGCATGATGGTGGAACGTTTCGCCGGTTACCATCGCCAGTCCTACGGCGGCTGCAAGGTCGGCGTGGGCGACGTGCTGATTGGCGCCGCTGCCTTGGCCTCAGAATACAATGGCGTTCCCAAGGCCAGCCACATCAAGGACAAGCTCATCGAGATGATGCATCTCAACGAAACCCTGTATGCTTGCGGTATCGCCTGCTCTGCCGAAGGTGTGAAGATGCCTGCCGGCAACTACCAGATTAATCTGCTGCTGGCTAACGTCTGTAAACAGAACGTAACCAGAATGCCTTACGAAATCGCCCGCTTGGCCGAAGACATCGCCGGCGGCTTGATGGTGACCATGCCTTCGCAGCAAGACCTGAAGGATCCGGAAATCGGAAAATATGTGAAGAAGTACTTCAAGGGTGCCGTGAACGTCTCCACCGAAAACAGGATGCGCATACTGCGCCTGATTGAAAACCTGACCCTCGGAACAGCCGCTGTCGGCTACAGAACCGAGTCCATGCACGGCGCCGGCTCGCCACAGGCTCAACGCATCATGATTTCAAGACAAGGCAATCTCGAACAGAAAAAGGCTTTGGCCAAGGTAATCGCTCATATTGATGAATCAACAAACAAATAACAACGACGACAAGCTGAAACAAATTGAGCTTGTTGTTGAAAACAAGATTCGTCCATATCTTCAAAAACATGAAGGTGACATTGTTATCAGAGGATATGATAACAATTGTTTGACTATTGGGTTGACAGGGGCATGTAAAAACTGCCCCTCAGCCCAAATCACCATGGAGGAAATTGTCAAATCCGCGCTCAATGGGTTGGTTGATGAGGTCAAAGTCGTTAATACAATAGATGAAGATTTGCTGAATCTTGCAAAATCCATATTAAATAAGAGTAAAAAATGAATTGGAAAGAGATTTACAAAAGTAAAGTTGTCAATGCTGCCA
>JBHACT010000061.1:0-32407 GCA_041854745.1 Candidatus Limimorpha sp.
AACTTTTGGACGGAGGCAAAGATAGGCATTTATCCGGCTCAAACAGGGGGAGGGGTTTTCTCCTCTCTCTCGTTTGAGTAAAATATGTTTCACCTCGTGCCTCCGAAAAAGTTGCATTTATGTGTTGAATTTAGGATTTAATAATCTTAAAACCTCAAACAAGTATGAAAAAGATTTACTTATTTGTTGTTGCAGCGCTGGCGCTTTCAGTGTCAGCCAAGGCACAAGTCAACATTCAGGAGATGTACGACTTCAACCGTAAACAGATGACCACCACCCTTGAAATGTTCAAGTCGGACAAGTGGGGCAGCACCTTCTTCTTTGTGGATATTTACCACACGAAAAACATGGCTCCTACTGACTTTTATGTCGAGATTGCCCGTTCGCTGAATTTTTGGAAAAACACCACATTGAAAGACTTTAGCTTGCACGCCGAATGGAACGGCGGCTGCGGCATCTTTCCGACAATTGGCGGCTTTGGTGGCTATCCCGTCAACAACGCTTGGCTGTTTGGCGCCGAGTATTTCTTCCATTCCAAGGATTTCAAGAACACGCTGACTTTGGAAGTGCTGTATAAGAACATCCGTCATGGCGAAAGCAAGCTGCCATTGCAGTTTACTGCCGTTTGGGGCATGAACGACCTCTTTGGCGTGAAAGGCTTGGTGTTTTCGGGCTTTGCCGATTTCTGGTGGGAAAACCAAACTCTGGCCAACCCGGAATGGAATAAGCTTACCCAAGCGCAACAGATTGTGGCAGCTGTTCAAGGGACGCCCACGCTAACGGTGAACACCACCGGTGTTTTCATCACCGAACCTCAGTTGTGGTATAATGTCGGTCAGCATTTTAATTGCGACAACCTTTACATTGGCGGCGAGGTGGAAATCTCTTCCAACTTTATTGGAGCCACCAACGAAAAAGGCTGGAAAGTGAATCCCGCTGCGGGTCTCAAGTGGAACTTCTAAAAGGCTGAATAATGTTGCAGAAACTCTTTGGGTTTGATCCCACCAAACATAATGTCAGGACTGAAATCTTAGCCGGTATCACCACATTCCTTACTATGGCTTATATCCTGGCAGTCAATCCGAGTATTTTCGGTGCTTTGGCTGCTCAAGGCATGCCCACCAATGCGGTGTTTACGGCGACGGCATTAGCGGCCATCGTCGGCACTTTAGTCATGTCGGTTTACGCCAAGAAACCCTTCGGTCTGGCTCCCGGCATGGGCCTGAATGCCTTTTTCGTCTTTACCGTTTGCCTCGGCATGGGTTATACATGGCAGTTCGCCTTGACAGCCGTTCTTATTGAAGGTATCATCTTCATTTTGCTCACCATCACCAATGTGCGTGAGGCCATTGTAAATGCCATTCCCGCCACCTTGAAAAACGCCATTGGCGTGGGTATTGGTCTTTACATCGCTTTTATCGGCTTACGCAATGCAGAATTCATCGTCAACAGCGAAGCTACGGCGGTGGCTTTGGGTGATTTTACATCCAAAGGCGTCATCCTTTTCCTTATCGGAGTGCTGATAACGGCCGTGGCGGTCATTCTCAAGGTGCGTGGCGGCATGTTGATCGGTATTATCGCGACCACGTTGATCGGCATCCCTATGGGCGTGACAAATCTGAGCGGCGTGGTCTCCACACCACCCAGCATCAGCCCGATTTTCTGCCAGTTTGAATGGTCGCAAATCTTCACTCTCGATATGCTGATTGTGGTGTTCACCTTCCTGTTTATCGACATGTTCGACACCATCGGCACGGTAATCGGTGTTTCGGTGAAATCGGGCATGGTCAATAAGGAAGGAAAGGTGGACGGTGTCAGCAAAATATTGATGGCTGACGCTATCGCCACTACTGCCGGTGCCTGCTTCGGCACTTCCACCACAACCACTTACATCGAAAGTGCCTCCGGTGTAGCCGAAGGAGGGCGTTCGGGCCTCACTGCGTTTGTCATTGCGATATGCTTCCTTATCGCTATGTTCTTCTCACCCTTGTTCTTAGCCATTCCGAATGCCGCCACGGCTCCCGTCTTGGTGATTGTTGGCGTGATGATGACTGCACCGGTGCGCAATATCGACTGGGAAGACTATTCCGAGGCCATCCCCGCTTTTCTCACCATGCTGCTCATGCCCTTGGCTTACAGCATTTCCGATGGTATCATGTTAGGCATGATTTCCTATGTGCTTTTCAATGCCTGTACAGGCAAGTTGAAGAAAATCAGCATTGTGATGTGGGTGTTGGCGGTGTTGTTTATCCTGCGCTATGTCATGGAATATGTCATGGCGCATTAATCAAAAACGAATTTGATTTTTTGAAAAAAGCAGGTCGGAAGGCCTGCTTTTTTGTATATGTGATTTGCCTTAATTCGGAAAGCTCAAGCGCGAAGGACAAATACGCAATAAACAGTCGGACAAAGGCCTTGTTAAGGAAAAAAAGACTACCTTTGCAGTCCCAATGACAAACCGATGATAGACTTACAGAAAGACCTTAACGAGCCTCAGCGTGAGGCCGTTACCACCATAGAAGGCTCTGTGATGGTGATTGCCGGTGCAGGGTCGGGCAAGACCCGCGCCCTCACCTACCGTGTCGCCTACATGATACAGGAAGGCGTCGACCCCTTCAGTATCATGGCCCTCACCTTCACCAACAAGGCAGCCCGCGAAATGAAGGAACGCATTATGCAACTCGTCAACGCCAGTGAGGCACGCAATGTGTGGATGGGCACCTTCCACTCCATCTTCGCTCGTATCCTGCGCATTGAGGCGGAGAAAATCGGCTTCACGGCCAACTTCTCCATCTACGACACCGACGACTCCAAGGCCCTCATCACACAGATACTGAAAGACCTGCAACTTGACACCAAAGTCTATCCTGCCAAACAGGTGCTATCGCGTATCTCATCGGCCAAGTCGAGCCTCTTCTCGCCTGAGGATTACGCCAACAACCTAGAAATCCAAGAAGCCGACCGCAAGGCCAGCAAGCCTCTCATTGCACAACTTTTCAAGCTATATAACGACCGCTTGCACCGCGCCAACGCCATGGATTTCGATGACATCCTCTACTTCACGAATGTTCTGCTGCGCGACAACCCCGATGTGCTCTACAAATATCAAAACCATTTCAAGTTCATCCTTGTCGACGAGTACCAAGACACCAACTACGCCCAATACCTTATCGTGAAGCGTATTGCAGCCCTATTCGAGAACATCTGTGTGGTCGGCGACGATGCCCAGAGTATCTATGCTTTCCGTGGAGCCAACATTCAGAATATCCTCAATTTCAAGAATGATTACCCTGATTATAAGCTCATTAGACTGGAGCAGAATTACCGTTCCACCCAAAATATCGTCAACGCTTCGAACAGTGTCATTGCCCACAATAAAGACCAAATCAAGAAAAAAGTGTGGAGCAGCAAAGAGAAAGGCGAGCTCATCGGTATTATCCACGCCAACAGCGACACAGAGGAAGGCACCATGGTGGCCAACAGCATTTTCGGCTACAAAATGACGCGCCACTTGGCCAACAAGGACTTTGCCATCCTCTACCGCACCAACGCCCAAAGCCGCTCGATGGAAGAAGCCCTGCGCAAGCAAAACATACCTTATAAAATATATGGCGGCCTTTCGTTCTATGACCGCAAGGAAATCAAAGACTTGCTGGCCTATTTCCGAATGGTCATCAATCCTGAAGACGAACAGGCCCTGCTCCGTATCATCAACTACCCTGCCCGTGGCATTGGCAAGACAAGTATCGAGCGCATGATGGTTACCGCCAACGAGCAACGCAGCAGCATTTGGAAGTGCATGGAAAACAACATATTTCCTCACGACTTCAATATGGGCACCGTCAACAAGTTCCGCGACTTTATGGTGATGATCAAGAGCTTCCAGAGTTTACAATCCAAGATGAACGCCTTCGAGCTGGCCAAGCACATCACCAGCACCATCGGAATCATCAAGGTGTTGAAAGAAGACGACACGCCCGAAGGTGTATCAAGGGTTGAGAATGTGGAGGAACTGCTCAACGCCATCATGGAGTTCAGCGACCGCCAAGTGGACGAGACCACAGGCGAAACCGCCCGTGTTGACTTAGTGCAGTTCATGGAAGATGTGGCCCTGCTCACCGACAGCGAGATGAAAAAAGACGACGGCGACAACGACCATGTCAGCCTGATGACCATCCACAGCGCGAAGGGTTTAGAGTTCCCCTATGTCTATGTCGTGGGCATGGAAGAGAACCTCTTCCCGGGCATTTTGAGCCTCAGCACCCGCGAGGAGTTGGAAGAGGAACGCCGTCTGTTCTATGTGGCCATCACACGCGCCATGACCAAACTCACCCTAAGTTTCGCCGAGCAGCGTTACCGCTACGGCAACCTCACCCTCAGCGAGCGGTCGCGGTTCGTGGACGAGATTGACGCCAACCTCATAGAACAAACGCAAAAAGCCTCGTTCAGAGGCACTTCTCCAATGGGCGGAAGGCCGTTCGGGAGGCGTATCAACGAACCCGAACAACACGGCTTCAGAACAATCAGTACGCCAGCACCAAGGCCTGCCGTCAGCGACCCCACCATCCCTCAAGACTTTAAGCCCTCCAATCCCGACCTCTTGCAGGAAGGCATGCGCGTAATGCACCAGAAATTCGGAGCAGGCACCATTTTAAGTATCGAAGGCGCGGGAGCGAACAAGAAAGCATCGGTCAATTTTGACATTTCAGGCGTGAAGATGTTGATGTTGAAGTTTGCGAAATTAGCGATACTAAAAGAATAATTCTCTATCTTTGCACCCAAATTGAAACACGATGGAAAGAATCGGATTGAAATACAATACAGAGAAAGAGCAAATCGTCATCTCAGAGTACGGTCGCTGCATCCAAGAGATGATCAAGAAATTGCCTGAAATTGAAGACCGTGAACAACGCACTGAAGCCGCGAAATACATCATCAATGTGATGGTGCAGATGAACCCGAACATCAAACAGTCAAGCGAATACGAGCACAAGCTTTGGGACCATCTTTACATGATTTCAGGCTACAGCCTCGATGTGGACAGCCCATTCGCCCCACCCACCATCGAGTCGCAGCGCAGAAAGCCACGACGCATTGGCTATCAAAACAACCACATCAAATACGGGCATTATGGCCAATACCTTATCAAGATGATTGAGGTCGCTTCGCAAGAAGAAAACGACGAAGTACGCGAAGCGCTTGCCTACTCATTGGCTGGCCAAATGAAACGCGACTATCTGGAATGGAACAAGAGCGTCGTCAACGACCAAGTCATCATCGACGACTTGAAGACCATATCGGGCGGCCGTCTTGTCATCACCGACGAGTCAAAAATCAACATCGCAGACGAACCGGCAAAAAAAGGCCAGCCTCAACCCAAGCAACAGCAACCCCAACAAGGCAAAAAGAAAAAAAAGAAAGTGCCGAATCTGAAGAGCGACATGAACAATCCCAACAATCCTGCCTACAAGAAACGCATGCAGGAACTGGGGAAAATGTAAAATGTAAGCATTATGGCATCACTGAAAATCAAGGGCGGCTGCAAACTCCAAGGCGAAATCATCCCGCAAGGCGCGAAGAACGAAGCCATGCAGATCCTCTGTGCCTGCCTGCTCACCGAAGAGAAAGTAACCATCCACAACCTGCCCGACATCTTAGACATCAACAATCTGATAGCCCTGTTGGAAGGCATGGGCGTTGATATTGAGCGAACCACACGGCACGACATTACTTTACAGGCCAAATCTCTCAATTTCAGCTACTTCGATAAAGAAGAATACCAAAAAACCGCTTCCAAACTGCGTGGCAGCGTAATGATGACTGGCCCGATGCTCGCCCGTTTCGGCAAGGCCTTCATGCCCCAACCCGGTGGCGACAAAATCGGCCGCCGCCGCCTTGACACCCATGTCATCGGTTTACAAAAACTCGGAGCTATTTTCGATTTCGACACTTATAAAGTTGATGTTCAGCAAGGTGGGCTGAAAGGATGCTACATGCTCTTGGACGAGGCCTCCGTCACCGGCACCGCCAACATCATTATGGCCGCCGTAATGGCAAAAGGAACCACCACCATCTTCAACGCAGCCTGCGAGCCTTATCTTGTGCAGCTCTGCACCATGCTCAACAGCATGGGAGCCGACATTAAAGGTGTCGGTTCCAATCTCTTGACCATCAACGGCGTAAGCTGTCTGCACGGCACGGAACACACCTTATTGGCCGATATGATTGAGGTGGGCAGCTTCATCGGTATGGCTGCCATGACAGGCTCCGAAATCACCATCAAAAACGCCGGCATTGCACAGCTCGGCATCATCCCTGATGTTTTCCGCAAGTTGGGCATACAGATGGAATACCGTGACGACGACATATTCATCCCCGCCCAAGACCACTATGAGGTGCAAACTTTCATGGATGGCAGCATTCTCACGGTGGCTGACGCACCTTGGCCCGGCTTTACGCCCGACCTCATCAGTATTGTTCTCGTGGTGGCCACCCAAGCCAAAGGCACCGTGCTCATCCACCAGAAGATGTTCGAAAGCCGTCTTTTCTTCGTCGACAAGCTCATCGACATGGGCGCGAAAATCATCCTCTGCGACCCGCACCGTGCCAGTGTCATCGGCCTCGACCATTCCTATGCACTGCGTGGTATCCGCATGGCCTCGCCCGACATCCGCGCCGGTGTCGCACTGCTCATCGCCGCCCTCTCGGCCAAAGGCGACAGCATCATTGACAACAGCGACCAAATAGAGCGCGGGTATCAGTATATTGACAAGCGGTTGAATGCCTTGGGAGCTGATATCCAAAGGCTTTAAACAAGAAGTAATCTCGTTCAACGGTTGCGCACACTTCCGAAAACCACAGTAAAGGCTTCTTTAACGGAGAGATTGGCTTTTTGTCCACGACCTTTGGTCATCTGATGAAATCAAACATACCTCTCTTGTAAATCCCTGCCATTTTGTCAAATATCTACTTTTGGCAAAGGTTTTGATGTGCCTTAGCACAAAATGGATTAAACAGTAACACACACATATCATGACCGAAAACGAAAATGTTATCAATCAAGACGATGCCTTGAAAGACACCGTCAATTACGACATGGACAACAATCAAGAACCCATCGACGAGCAACCCAAGGAAGAGGCCGCCTCCGACACCAAAGAGGCTGCAAGTGACAATGTTTCTGAAAAAAAATCGAAAAGGTTCAAAATCCGTCATGCCCAAGAAAAAGCCTTGGAAGAAGAAAAGGCCAAGTATGCCGAATTGAACGACAAATACCTGCGCCTGTTCTCGGAGTTCGACAACCACCGCAAGCGCACAGCCAAGGAAAAATTGGAACTGACCGTTACGGCTTCGGAAAATGTCATCAAGGACATTCTGCCTGTATTTGACGACTTTGAGCGCGCTCTGCAAAACATGGAGAAAAATGGTAACGAAGCCGACATTCAAGGTGTTACATTGATTTTCAACAAGTTGAAAGACACATTGAAGAAAAAAGGCTTGGAGGAAATCGAGGCAATGGGAGCCGAGTTCAACACTGATGAGCACGAAGCCCTCACGATGATCCCCGCCCCCGAAGAAGATAAGAAAGGCAAGGTATTGGATGTAATTCAGAAAGGCTACAAATTGAACGGCAAGGTGATTCGCTTTGCACGAGTCGTTGTAGGCAACTAAGACGCTTCGCGTCGCTGCGAGGTATGAAGCAAAGCGGCCCAGACAATATGGATTGGCTCCGTCAAATCTTTGATTTGTTTCGTCGTTCCTCCTCGCAATAACGCGAAGCGGCAGAAAAACTAGCAGATAAGTAAGGAAACAAAGATAATGGCTGAAAAAAGAGATTACTATGAGGTGTTGGGGGCCAATAAAAACTCAACGCCCGATGAAATTAAGAGCGCCTACCGTAAGGCCGCGCTCAAATGGCACCCCGACAAGTGGGTGAACGGCACCGATGCCGAGAAGAAGACCGCCGAAGAGAACTTCAAGGAAGCTGCGGAGGCCTATTCTGTTTTGAGCGATGAGAACAAGAAGGCGCGTTACGACCGCTATGGCTTTGCCGGCATGGATGGCGGTTCAGCGAGCGGCGGAGGCGGTTTTGGAGGTTTCGGCGGCTTCGGAGGTTTCGGCGACTTCGACCTGAACGACATATTGAACAGTGTGTTTGGCCGCGGTTTCGACTTTGGCGGCGGCGGCAGTCACGGCGGCACCGTCAAACAGCGCGGCTCCAATATCCGCGTGAAGGTGAAGCTCAAATTGCATGAGATCGCCCACGGCGTGAAAAAGAAAATCAAAGTAAGCAAATATGTAGCTTGCACCCATTGCCACGGCAGCGGCTCGGAAGACGGCTCCACCGAAACCTGCCCCACCTGCCACGGTCGCGGGCGGGTGATGCAAACCATCAACAGCTTCTTCGGACAAATGCAAACCGCTTCGGTGTGTCCCACCTGTGGCGGACAAGGCACCGTCATCAAGAAGAAATGTACGCACTGCGGCGGCAAAGGCATCATGAAAGGCGATGAAGTCATCGACATCGATATCCCTGCCGGCGTAGGCGAAGGCATGCAACTCACCATGCGCGGCAAGGGCAACGCAGGCCCACACAACGGTATCAACGGCGACTTGCTTGTCCTCATCGAAGAAGAAGCCCACCCTGAATTTGAGCGCGATGAAAGCACACTGATCTACAACCTGTTCATCACCATCCCCGAAGCCATCATGGGCACCCAAGCTGAAGTGCCCACCGTCGACGGCAAGGTGCGGGTGAAAATCGCCCCCGGCACACAGAGCGGCAAAGTATTGAGATTGAGAGGCAAAGGCCTTCCCATACTCAACGGCTATGGCAGCGGCGATATGCTTGTCAATGTCAATGTATGGATTCCGAAAAAGTTCAGCAAAAAAGAAGAAGAGCTGTTGCAACAACTCGCGCAATCGGACAACTTCAAGCCCGACCCCACTGCTGAGGAGAGGAGTTTTTTCAGTAAGATCAAGGATTATTTTAATTAACAATGACCTGTAACTATGACCATGACCTCTTTTTCATGTTGATAAAGCTGTCATGGTCATTGCGTTATAAGTCATCGTCGAATAGAAAAAATGGCAAAAATATCCATCCAAGAGGTCACAAAAAGATACGCTGACCACACCGCCTTAGACCAAATATGCATTGACATTCCCGAACAATGCATTTATGGTCTGTTGGGGCCCAATGGCGCGGGCAAAACCACGCTCATCCGCATCCTCAACCAAATCACCGCCCCCGACACCGGGGAAGTATTGGTGAATGGCGAAAAACTGTCACAAAAGCACATCACACATATTGGATATTTGCCCGAAGAACGCGGCCTATACAAAAAGATGAAAGTCGGTGAGCAAGCCATTTACCTTGCCGAGTTGAAAGGCATCAAGAAAGCCGAGGCGCAGAGAAGACTGGAGGAATGGTTTGAGAAATTTGAAATCAGCGGCTGGTGGGACAAGAAAGTGGAAGAACTCAGCAAGGGCATGCAACAGAAGGTACAGTTCATCACCACCATCATCCACGAGCCCGAAATCCTTATCTTCGACGAGCCTTTCAGCGGATTCGACCCCATCAACGCCAACCTCTTGAAGGAAGCCATTCTTGATTTGCGCGAGAAAGGCGCCACCATCCTGCTCTCCACCCACAACATGGCCTCCGTTGAGGAACTCTGCGACAGCATTACCCTAATTAATAAAGGCAAGAGCGTCCTGCAAGGCAAAGTCAGCGACATCAAAAGGCAACACGACACCCACCAACGCGAGATTGTGGTGCGCTGCGGCGACACCTCCAAGGTGATGGACATCGCCAGCTCTTATAATAATATAAAGGTGGAGCTGACCGACCTTCCCGATGAAATCAAAATAACCCTTTTCAGTGCATCGCCCAACGAATTGCTCAACCAACTGCTACAAGTCGGGCAACTCGTCTCCTTCAAGGAAGTATTACCCTCCATGAACGACATCTTCATCCGCGAAGTGCAATCCTAAAACCAAGCCTCATGAACAAGATCGGACTTATCATCAAGCGTGAATACATGACGCGCGTGCGCAAACGCAGTTTCCTCATCCTGACCTTCTTGGGGCCTATCCTGATGGCAGCCATATACATCATACCCGTCATGCTCGCGCTTCATTCGAGCAGCGACCACCTGCGCGTGGCCGTGGTGGATGAGAGCCGGTGGTTTGAAGACCGCTTCACCAACACCAAAGAGCACACCTTCGTCACCATGCCCGGCCAACCTATCGACTCGGTCAAGGAGATGGTGAAAAACGGCGTGTTCGACATGGCGCTTTATGTGCCGCCTTCACAACTCAACATCCCATCGAATGCTGTCGTTTACAGTATCCGTCAAGTGCCGATGGAAGTGGAAAACTACATCAGCAGCGTGATGAAAAAGGAAATCGAAGATCAGAAACTGATGGCCAAAGGTGTCGATCCTCAAATCGTCAGCGCAGTAAAGACCAATGTCAACCTGTCGATCATGCGCATGGACGAAAAAGGCAACGAGAAAGAGACCTTCACCAAAGTTCAGTTTGCCCTTGGCATTGGACTGGCCATGCTGGTTTACATGTTCATCATCTTCTTTGGCGGACAGGTTATGCAGGGTGTAGCAGAAGAAAAGACCAACCGCATCATCGAGGTCATCATCAGTTCGGTGAAGCCCTTCCAACTCATGATGGGCAAAATCATCGGCGTTTCGTTAGTCGCACTCACCCAGTTCGTACTATGGATCCTGCTCACGGGTGCGCTCTATCTTGGCTTTTCGGCCTTCTTGGGGCTCAGCAGCCCTGAGGTCTTCTCGTCGGGCACTGTGATGGCCCAAGAAATCACCTCCAACGACATCCTGAGCAACGAAGCCGTGCAAAACATCATGCAGATTGCCCATTCCATCAACTTCGTTACCATCATCTCGTGTTTCCTTGTCTTCTTCATCTTGGGCTACCTGTTGTATGCCACGCTCTATGCCGCCATCGGCTCGTTGGTCGATAACAACACCGACTCACAGCAATTCACGCTACCCATCACCGCACCCCTTTTGGTCGCCATTATCTCCTCATTCTATATTGTCAATAACCCCGACAGTTCGTTGTCGGTTTGGCTCTCGATGATTCCTTTCACCTCCCCCATCTCTATGATGGTCAGGATACCCTTCGGTGTGCCCATCTGGCAAATCGTGGTCGCGATTGCAATTTTGGCTGCAACTTTCGTTGTGATGACATGGTTAGCCGCAAAAATCTACCGCACAGGCATACTGATGTATGGAAAAAAACTCACTTACAAGGAAATTTTCAAGTGGTTGAAATATAAATAGAAATATTTCGTATTTTTGCAGGCTCATAATTGAGAAAAAAGACACGACAGGAATTTTAACAAATTAAAAGTCAAATAATTAAATCAGTTTTACAATGCAAAACAAAGGAGCAGTTAGGGCGATAGCCATCATCTTTGCGCTCATTTTCTTGTACCAGCTTTCTTTTACCGTGGTAACCAACATCGTGGAACGGAAAGCAGCTAAAAACGCCAAGGAACAAGTCTTCCCCAAAGATGTTAACGGACAAGACATCGCCGTTTCAGAGTCCATCCAAAACGCCATTGCCGAAACCATGGAAAAAAGAAGCATGGATGAGATGCAGGCAAAGAACTATTTAAAGGAAAGGATAGAGAACCACTATCTGGACTCGATGAACAATGTCAATGTGTACAACTTGGGATTCAAGAAGTACACCTATCGTGACGCAAAAGAAAGAGAAATCAACTTGGGTTTGGACTTGAAGGGCGGCATGAATGTCACCTTGGAAGTCTCGGTTAAGGACATCGTGAAAGCCTTGTCGCACGACTCTCAAGATCCCACTTTCCTTCAAGCCATGGCACTGGCCACCAAGCGCCAACAAGAGAGCAAAGGCGATTTCGTCACTCTGTTTGGCGAGGCCTATAAAGAGACCGACCCCAACGCCAAGCTCGTCTCCATTTTCCTTGTGGAATTTAAGGATAAAAAAAATATCAACATCAACTCGAGCAACGACGATGTGCTGAAGGTTTTGAAGGAAGAGAGCGATGCTGCCATCGACCGTTCCTACCAAATCCTCAGAACCCGTATCGACCGTTTCGGTGTAGCCCAGCCCAACATCCAAAAGCTGGAGAACTCGGGCCGTATCCTTGTCGAACTGCCCGGTATCAAGGATCCGGAGCGCGTGCGTAAACTTCTCCAAGGAACCGCCCAACTTGAGTTCTGGGAAACTTACAACTTCTCTGAAATCCAACAGGCTTTTGTGGAAGCCGATACCAAATTGGCTACCGACAGAAGAAACAAGAAGAACGAGGACAAAACTCCTGCCGTGACCAACGACACCATCGCCAACGAAGACTTGGCCACGGTTGTTGATGGCGAAAGCGTTGAAGCCGTTGCCGATAGCACAGCCGAAGCTGCCCTTATCGACCAATTGGCTGAAAGCCAAAACAAAGAAGAGCAAGTCTCTGATGACCAGTTGGATGCCGAGCATCCGCTGTTCTCCAAGTTGCAGCCTATCAGCGGCGCCTTGGCCCGTGTGGGTATCGCCATGGTGAAAGACACTGCTGCCATCAACCAGATGTTGGCCGAAACCAAGAGCCTGTTCCCTCGTCAGCTGAAACTTGCTTGGGCCGTGAAGCCCCAAAGCATCCCCGGCGAAAACGGCGAAAGCATTGAAGTGCTCGACCTCGTCGCCCTGAAGATGTCACGCGACAACAATTGCGCTCTCGGTGGTGAAGTCATCACCGACGCCCGCCAAGACTACGGCCAAAACAACCAAGTGGAAGTTACCATCCAAATGAACCCTGAAGGTGCCAACAAGTGGAAAAACCTCACTCGCGACAATGTGGGCAAGCAGATTGCCATCGTCCTCGACGACCTCGTTTACAGCTACCCTGTCGTTAATGGTGAAATCCCCAATGGCCGTTCGTCCATCTCAGGTGGCGGTATGTCCATTGAAGAGGCACAAGACTTGGCCAATATCCTGAAGGCCGGTAAGTTGCCCGCCCCTGCCCGCATTCTTGAGGAGCAGGTCGTTGGTCCTACCCTTGGTAAGGAATCTGTGCAGAAAGGTATGTGGTCGATGGTGTTCGCTTTCATCCTCGTGCTGCTCTATATGATGTTCTTCTACAAGAGGGCCGGTTTGGTTGCCGACATCGCCCTGTTGGTCAATGTGTTCTTCCTGTTTGGCGTGCTGGCCTGCCTCGGCTCGGTGCTGACCCTGCCCGGTATCGCCGGTATCGTGCTTACCTTAGGTATGGCCGTTGACTCGAATGTGATTATCTTTGAGCGTATCAAGGAAGAGGTGAAATCTGGCAAGGGTATCAAGTTAGCCATTCAAGACGGCTACAAAAACGCTTACTCCGCCATCATCGACGGTAATGTCACCACCTTGATTACCGGTATCATCCTGATTGTCTTGGGTACGGGTCCTGTCCACAGCTTCGCCGTCACTCTCTGCATAGGTATCCTCACCTCACTGGCTACATCCATCTTCATCACCCGTTTGATTTTCGAGCGTATGTTGGCCAAGGAAAAGGAAATCAGCTTCTCAAACAACATGACCCGCAACTTCTTGCAGGACAAGAACTACGACTTCATCGGAATGCGCAAAACCTCATTCATCATCTGCATTATCTTCATGGTGATTAGCTTGAGTTCGCTTGGTGTACGCCGTTTGAACCTCGGTATCGACTTCACTGGTGGTCGCAACTATGTCGTCCAATTCGACGACCCGAGCATCAAGGTCGAGCAGGTGCGTGATGTTTTGTCGAATGTCAATATTGACAAGACTGGTATCCAAAGTGCGCTTGAAATGAGCAATGACACTGATTTGGAAGACTGGTCAACGCCTGAAGTGAAGACTTACGGCACCAATGGTCAGGTGAAAATCACGACCAAGTTCTTGATTGACAATGACAATCCGGCTGTAGACAGTATCATCCAAGTCATTCTCTACGACAACTTAAAGGGCCTCTACAAAGACAATATGACCATGTCGAAGTTCTCATCAGAGGACGAGACCGTGGGCATTTTGAGCACCCAAAAAGTTGGTGCCACCATCGCCAGCGATGTCACCCGCAAGTCCATCTTAGCCATCATCGTAGCTTTGGTTCTGATGTTCGCCTACATCGCCCTCCGATTCAAGAAATGGCAGTATGGTGTGGCTTCCATCATGGCTTTGGCTCAAGATACCATCATCGTGTTGGGTATGTATTCCTTGTTCTACAACATCCTGCCCTTCACCATGGAAGTCGACCAGAGTTTCATTGCCGCCGTGCTGACCGTTATCGGTTACTCCATCAACGCCACGGTGGTTATCTTCGACCGTATCCGTGAGAATGTCAACCTCCACCCGAAAGCCTCGTGGAAGGAGAACATGGTCAGCGCTGTCAACAGCACCTTGACCCGTTCGTTCAACACCTCGGGTTCCACCTTAGTCGTGTTGCTTGCCATCTTCATCTTTGGTGGCGACACCATCCGCGGCTTCATCTTCGCCTTGTTGGTTGGTGTGCTCTCCGGTACCTTCTCGTCAGTATTCCTGTCGTCGCCGTTCGCTTATGTGTTGATGAAAGGCGGCAAGAAGGACAAGCAAATCGAAGAAACGGACAATTCTAAAAAGAAATAATAGAACATCATTATTAACCTTCTAAACTGCTTGCAAAAATCCCGCTGGAAACGGCGGGATTTTTTGTTGTCTTTCCCATAACAGATTCCCAGAATTTTTGTATTTTTGTCCGATAATAAAACACGCGCCCATGCGTTTAAGAAAAAGAGAAAACTGCGCTATGAAAAAATACATCCTGATCGTCTTGTCGGCCCTGTTCGTCTTTATGAGCGCCGACCTTTACGCCCAAAGAAGAAACCCGGCCAAGAATGCCGACTTGGCCTTTGGCCGCAAGCAGTACACCGAAGCCGCCGACCGTTACAAGAAAAGCTACCGTAAGGTGCGCCGCAACAAGGACGAGCGCAACCGCATCAGCTTCCAATTGGGCGAGTGCTACCGACTTATTGGCCTCACCAAACGCGCTGAGCCTTACTACAAGCGCCTGCTGAAAACAGAATATCCAAACACCCATCCCGAGTTGTATCTCTATCTGGCCGAGACCTATAAGATGAACGAAAAGTTCAAGGATGCCATCGAGATGTATGATACTTACGCTCAGAAAGTTCCTAATGACCCAAGAGGGCCACGGGGTGTGGAAACCACGGCGCAAATAGTCGAATGGAAGGAGAATCCTTCAAAATATCAACTCACCGAAATGAAAAAAGTCAACTCGACCAAAGACTCCGACTTTGGTGCCTGTTGGCTCAATAACAACTACAACGAAATCATCTTCACCTCCACTCGCGATGCCGCCACCGGCAAGGAAAAAGACGGTATCACAGGTCAAGAGTTTGCCGACTTCTTCATTTCAAAACAAGACCGCAAGGGTGACTGGAGCACGCCCGTACTGGCCGACGAGAACGAAAACATCAATACAGAAGCCAGCGAAGGCACGCCCTTCATGAACTCGAAATACACAAAACTATATTTCACCCGGTGCCAAAACGGTGCCCACCGCAAGAATGGCTGTCAGATTATGGTAGCAGGCAAAAGCGGCGGGGCTTTCTCCGAAGCGCGCCCCGTAGAAATAGCCGGTGTCGACACCTTAGATATTGTCGGCCACCCCACGCTTTCGAGCGACGAACTCATCATGTACTTCGCAGCCGAACGCAAAGGCGGGTTTGGCGGCAACGACATTTGGGTCGCCATGCGCGACAACATCTCGGAGCCTTTCAAGCACCCCTTTAACCTTGGAGAACGCATCAACACGCCCGGAAATGAGGCTTTTCCTTTTTTGAGATACGACACTGTGCTTTACTTCGCCTCCGACGGTCACGGCGGCATGGGCGGGTTAGACATCTTCGTCAGCTCCATGGACACCAGCGGCCAATGGGGTGAGCCGCGCAACCTGAAATACCCCATCAACTCGACAGGAGACGACTTCGCCATCGTGTTCCACCCCAACGAAGAGCGTGGCTTCATCTCCTCCAACCGTGGCAACAGCCGTGGTTTGGACAACATATACTATTTTGAAAAGCCTCCCATCCTGTTCACCTTCTCTGGCACCGTCAAAGATGCCAAGACCAAGCAGTATGTCAGCAATGCCTCCGTAAGAATGGTTGGCAGCGACGGTTCAAACAACATGACCCGAACCAACGAGAAGGGCTATTTCAACTTCAGCAATAGCCAGATGAACAAGAACACGACCTACGACATCTCCATTGACAAGGAAAACTACTTCACCTTGACCGCGCAAGAAACCACCATAGGGCTGGAATTCAATAAGGATATTGAAAAGGACTTCGACATTGAGCCCATCCCACAGGAGCCTATCATGCTGCCCGATATCCTGTACGACTTAGGCAAATGGTACCTCAAGCCCCAGTTTGAAGACTCGCTGCAAGGCCTGATTGAGACCCTCCAAGTGAACCCGACCATCACCATCGAGCTGGCCTCGCACACCGACGCCCGCGATACCGATGAGCGCAACGACATCCTGTCACAAAAGCGTGCACAAAGCGTCGTCGACTATCTCATCATCCGTGGCATTGACCCGCTCCGTCTCACCGCAAAAGGCTATGGCGAGCGTGTGCCGCGCACAATCCAAAAAGACATAGCCGTGAAAGGCTATACCTTCAAGGCAGGCACACGACTCACTGAAGATTTCATCAACAAGCTGCCTAACAACGAAGTAAAAGAGGCCGCCCACCAGATGAACCGTCGCACCGAGTTCCGCATCTTGAGCAAGGACTTCGTGCCACGTGACCACATCAGCGAAGGCGGCACAGTCAACATTGCCATCAACCCCGAAGAAGACCAAACAGAAATGTTCACTGTCGATAAAAAAGGCTATTTCAACTTCGTCGGTATTGTGGACGGCTATAAAGAGCCTTTCACCTACAGTCAAAACGCTGACTTCTGCGTGTCGGAGAGCCGTGCCCTGCAACTGCTGAAGGACGGTCGCATCACCGCAGACGACTTCCAAGGCGATGTCGACAAGATCCTCACCACGGGCGGCATCCAAAACGGCGCCATCTTCGTCATCAAGGAAGTGAGAATAGCCAGCCGCTCGCTCTACAATGTGGAGTGTAAGGTCGTCAGCAAGATGATTGAGCAATGGGTCATCGGACAGAAGAACATGAAGCAGCTCGGCAACTTCGAGTTTGATACCAAGGAGAAAAAGTTAAAGTTCAAATAATAATGACTGCGTGACTGCGTGACTACGGGACCGCGAGACTTCCAGCCCCGTAGTCCCGAAGTCCCGAAGTCCCGAAGTCAAAAAACATGGACAATCGCTACTCACAACGCGGCGTCTCTGCCGAAAAAGAAGACATCCACAACGCCATCAAGAACCTTGACAAGGGGCTCTATCCCAACGCATTCTGCAAAATCATCCCCGACATCCTCGGTGGCGACCCGCTTTATTGCAATATCATGCACGCCGACGGCGCAGGAACCAAGTCGTCGCTCGCCTACCTCTATTGGAAAGAGACCGGCGACATGAGCGTATGGGAAGGCGTGGCGCAAGACGCCGTGGTGATGAACACCGACGACCTTATCTGCGTGGGTGCCACCGACAACATGCTGCTCTCCTCCACTATCGGGCGCAACAAGAGCCTGATTCCTGGTGAGGTGATTTCCGCCTTGATTAACGGCACGGAACACTTCCTGGAGAAACTGCGCAAGCTCGGCATCGGCATCTACCTCACTGGTGGCGAGACCGCCGACGTGGGCGACTTGGTGCGCACCGTCATCGTAGACAGCACTGTGACGACACGCATCAGACATGATGAAGTGATTGAGAACAACCTGCAACCAGGCGATGTCATCGTGGCTTTTGCTTCTTACGGACAAGCCACTTACGAGGACAGCTACAACGGCGGCATGGGCAGCAACGGCCTCACCTCGGCCCGACACGACATGCTGAACCATTATCTGGCCGAGAAATACGATGAAAGCTACGACCACAGCATCCCTGAGAACTTGGTCTATTCCGGTCCGCACAAACTCACCGACCCGACCGAAGTGCCCGGCGTTGACGTGGGCAAGCTCATCCTATCGCCCACCCGCACCTACGCCCCGCTGATGATTCCGATACTGAAGGAGTTCCGCAAGCAAATCCACGGCATCATCCATTGCAGCGGCGGTGCCCAGACCAAGGTGTTGCACTTCGTTGACAAACTGCACATCGTGAAGGACAACATGTTGGCTTTACCGCCTTTGTTCAAGATGATCCAAGCCGCCTCAGGCACCGACTGGCACGAGATGTATAAGGTCTTCAACATGGGGCATCGTTTGGAGATTTACACCAACGAAAAAGCCGCCAATGAGATGATCGCCATCGCCAAGGAGTTCAATATTGATAGCCAGATTATTGGCCATGTGGAGGCATCGGATGTGAAGCGGCTGACGATTCGGAGTGAACGTGGAGTGTTTGAGTATTAAGCATTTACATAGCCTGCAAAATCTCATCCAAAGTCCTTTTTTCGGACTTATAGCCTAATTTTTCCTTCAGCTTTTGTTTCCGCTTGAAAATGGCACTCTCGGAAACACAATAGATTTCGGCCAGTTCAAAAGTTGACAATCCAGATTTCACCAAACAGCAGAACTGGAAATCCTTGTCGGGCAACTCCTTTGTGTATAGCCATTTGGAAAAAGAGGAAAATAAATCCGCAATGGCATCGCATAAATCCCTAATTTCCTGCTCTTTTACTACTGCAAAAGAAGAGTTTTTGTTTACATTGAAATAGCCTTTACTAACAAATAGTTTATAAGCCTCAGACTGACGTAGCAAATCATTTCTAAAAGCTGTCTCCTGGGCATTTTCCTTAGACGAATTCTTCCCATTGGCTCTTCTTCTAAAAAACAATAATGCTGTCAACAAAAGAGCTACAAGCAAACCAACAAGGCATATTTCCCAATGCAGTGACATTGGATTGTCTTGTTTGGCTGAATCAAGGACAATGTGGTAAGATTTCACTCCTGTATTACTATCAATTACAATTGACATGTTCTCTACGGGAGTCTGCAAATGCAATTTAGTTGGCTTCTGAATCGTATCTATCATAATATCTTTTTCTGCAAAAATAGTCGTTTTTCATCAATTGTTTCCCAATCATCACTCTATTTTCCATTTCAGCTCATATTATTTCCAACTTTCTTACATAATTAAAAGTATAACATGCTGATTTGTATTAAACTACACAAATTAATTCCAGTTGTTTTTCCATAAGTTTTCCATGATATATCCAATAAAAAGACGCTCATTTTTTCCATTTTTACAAAACAAAACGCGGAAGCCGAAAAGCGAACGAGTAGGCAAAACTAAATGTAACAAATAACAAAAATGTTTAATTTCAAAAAAAGCCTTTTGGCACTTTCACTGACAATGTTGCTAACTGTGAGCGGATTTGCTCATCAAGACAGTAAAAGCGAAGCAACACCACAAAAACAAAACAATGAAACAAAGACGCTGAACATAGAAGTGTCTGGTACCTTTGCAGGAGCAACTTTCACACAAAACTACATCACTATTAGATGCAGAGGTAATGAGGGATGTTGTTTCACCGTGTATAATGACGAACTGGAAATATATGAGAGAGGCAGCAGTAGCTCATATCAAGTATCCAGCGTCTTGTACACCACCATTCAAGGCGATGAAACCACTTATGTAATTAGTCGCTAATCAACAGAAAAAGGTGTAGTTAAAGGTAATTTCGTAACATTACACGCATTACCTTTTTCTACACCCCTTCCTTAAATCTAAAAAAATGTAAATCCATGTATTTATGAAAAGATATCAATTAACTACTATCATTTGCATTCTTTGCATTATTATGTATTCATGTAACTCTTTTGGGCAAGAAATTTTCGTCACCGCCAACAGCAACCTCTGTCCCAATTGCTACAATCAGTATCGGATGCTTGACAGCATCGATGAAGCAATTCCTATACACCTTGTCTTCCAGAAAACCAACGTGAAAGAAGCCAGAAAGTTTGCTGATAAGTTCTTCAAAATAAAGCGAAGTTTTGATATCATTTGCAACGATTCCGTATTCGCAAACTTTTCACACAACATTTTTCCTTGGATTTACTACAACAAAGACAGAAGGCTTCTTTTAGATGCGGAACTCGGCCGAAGTGATAAATGGATACCTATCGTCAAAAGTCTATCGAAAAGAAAAAGCATCGGGCAAGAAATCGCACAATTGTCGGAAAATATGGCATTGTCCAATGACAGCAGATGTGTTTCATTAAAAGAAAACTTTATCTTTTTAGATTTCTCTTATCATGAGCTGCACCTTTTTGGTTCAAATTTCCAATTGTTGAAAACACAGGATTTTTCTAACTCAAATATTCCAGCAGTTTACCATAGTATTTTCAAGGATGAGACAACATGGCAAAGGGTAGCACAATACGCCAATGAAATTGCGCCTTATATCCCCGACTTTGGAAAAATCAAAACTGACAATGGTTGCCTCTTTCACGACACGCTTTTCTTGCTCGTCAATGTAAACTACATCGAAACCTATTTCAACGAGAGAATCCAAGATTCCGTTGTCAGAGCGATGAATGAAAGTGCCATCATCAGTTTGGATGAACAGCTTAACATTCAGACAATCTATCCTTTGCGCTTTCGCGATTCACTACGATTCGACGATTTTATAGCCAATGCATACGCATACTGCGTCTTTCAAATCAATAGTTGGGATGATATTATTCTGAGTATTTCACAAAAGGAAGAAAGCGAAAAGCATATCCTTTGCAGAATGGAGAAATCGAACGGAGAAATCAGGTTCAAATCACTAGTTGACAACGCTTTCATCCCTGAATTCAACGAAAAACACCAACTTGGAACAAAACTATGTTTGATTAAAGCTGACGGTCAAAACGCCTATTTCAATGCCGCACCCATCATCACCAACTACGAAAACGGCCGTATCCTCGAACTGCCTTTCAACAACGACAATGCCCATTTCGACCTGAAACATGGCATTGCTGAAGCAGATTATATCCTTGCGGACGCATTGCAAACAGCTACTGGTGACTATTTATTGTTGTATTATCTCGAATCGAAGAACAAAGTAAGCCTCGTGGATACGACAGGATCAATCGTATGGACACTTCATCTTCCTGACAATTGGTCAAAGGCATATTTGGTTGACGAGAAGCATCTGTTTTTCATTGATGACGACAACCGTCTTTTCAATGCATTTTAATCATATTTCATGCGTCGGTTTCAGTGTTGGGCATCGAATTATTTTGTACCTTTGCCCAACAATTCTGAAACCGTGGACATCACCGAAAAACTTGAAACAATAAAGCACCGCTGGGAGGAGATGGGCGAACAACTCGCCGACCCTGCCGTGGCTTCCGACATGAAGAAGTTCGTGAAGCTCAACAAGGACTATAAGGACTTGGAGCCTATCGTCATGGCCTTCAAAGAATACAAGACCTTGAAAGGCAATGTCGAAGAAGCCAAGGAGATCCTGGCCACGGAGAAGGACGAGGAAATGCGCAAGATGGCCCAAGAGGAGTTGGACACCGCCCAAACGCGCATCGAGCAGTTGGAGCAAGACATCCGCGTGATGATGATTCCCAAAGACCCGCAAGACAGCAAGAACGCCATCATGGAAATCCGTGCGGGCACGGGCGGCGACGAGGCCTGCCTCTTTGCTGGCGACCTGTTCCGCATGTACTCCAAATTCTGCGAAAACAAGGGCTGGAAGGTGGAAGTTACCAATGTGAGCGAAGGCAGCAGCGGCGGCTACAAGGAAATCGACTTCGCCGTGACAGGCAATGGCTGTTATGGTATCTTAAAGTTCGAGTCGGGCGTGCACCGCGTGCAGCGCGTACCCAAAACTGAAACCCAAGGCCGTATCCACACCTCTGCCGCTTCGGTGGCCGTTTTGCCCGAAGCTGAGGAATTTGATGTGGAAATCAACGAGGGTGAAATCAAGTGGGACACCTTCCGCTCCAGCGGCGCGGGCGGTCAGAATGTGAACAATGTGGAATCGGGCGTGCGCCTTCGTTATGTGTGGAAGAACCCCAACACGGGTGAGGCGCAAGAAATTCTCATCGAGTGCACCGAAACCCGCGACCAACCCAAGAACAAAGAACGCGCCCTATCGCGCTTGCGCACCCGCATCTACGACATGGAATACCAGAAATACATCAACGACATCTCTGCCAAGCGTAAGACCATGGTCTCCACCGGCGACCGTTCGGCAAAGATTCGTACTTATAACTACCCACAAGGCCGTGTCACCGACCACCGCGTGGATGGCTTGACGGTCTATAACTTAGCCGCCGTCATGGATGGCGAATTGAACGAAATCATCAACCGCTTGCAAATGGCGGAAAATGCCGAGAGACTGAAAGAAAGCATTGAATCGTGATACCATGACTTATGACATAGCTATACATAAACGCAGTCATAGTCTAAAAATCCAGATAAAATCAAATATCTAAAAATCAATAATATACCCAATGAACAAACAGCAACTTTTCGAGCAAATCAAGAAAAAGCAGTCATTCCTCTGTGTCGGTTTGGATACGGACATCAACAAGATTCCTCAGAATCTGTTGGCCATGGATGACCCCATCTTTGAGTTCAACAAACAAATCATCAACCAGACGGCACAGTATGCAGTGGCCTATAAACCCAACACGGCTTTCTACGAAATGTATGGCTCAAAAGGATGGCAAAGTCTGGAGCGTACCCTACAGTATCTCCGCAACAACCACCCTGATGTGTTTGTCATCGCCGATGCCAAACGCGGCGACATCGGCAACACCTCGGCCAACTACGCCAAGGCCTTTTTCGAGGCCTTGAAAGCTGATGCGCTCACCGTGGCCCCATACATGGGAAAAGACTCAGTGGAACCTTTCCTGAATTTCCCCGACAAATGGGTCGTTCTTTTGGCTTTGACCTCCAACACAGGCTCCAAGGATTTCCAATACCTGAATGTCGGTGAACGGATGCTGCATCAACAGGTGCTGAAAGCAGCCACCACTTGGGCCACTTCGGAGCAAATGATGTTTGTGGTGGGTGCCACACATCCTGAAGAACTCGGTGCTATCCGAAACCAGTTGCCTGATTATTTCTTCCTTGTGCCCGGTGTGGGCGCCCAAGGTGGCGACCTGCAGGCTGTGGCCGAAAACGGCTTGAATAATGAATGCGGCTTACTCGTCAACTCGTCGCGAGGCATCATCTACGCCTCCAATGGCAGTGACTTCGCCCTTCGTGCAGGCGAGGAAGCGAAGAAGTTGCAGGAAGAGATGAGCGAATTGCTGAAAAAGAAAGGTCTCCTTTGATAGTGCCCTTTGATTGCTACGACGAAGGGATAAGCATATCTATGAACAGCAAGATTTGACATGACACGCTTTCAAATGAAAATGAAAAAAGCCATCTCGTTTGAGATGGCTTTTTCGTGTCAATCGGTTGGCTGCTTAACGGGCCACCGAGAAGGTGCGGTTCAGCATGGCGCCGTCGTTGGCGTAAATGCGGAGGAAATAGATGCCGTTGTTCAGGCTCTCCGTACTCAGCTGAATGCCATTGCCATTGACCGACTGTAACATCACGCGCTGACCGATGGCATTGTAAACCTCGATGTTAGTCATGCCTTCACCTTGGATGTTGAGCACGCCCGATGTCGGGTTGGGATAAATCTTCAAACTTTGTTCAAGTTCGTCGACACCATCCATCCAAGTCTGGAATGTAGTTTCAGGGCCGTAATAGGTCTCGCCATTGACGATGGCGTAGGCTCTCACCACATAGATACTGGAATGCTCAAGATCATCGGTAGAGGCAAGAATCATTTGGAACTCGTTAAGGATACCGGGGATAATCATAGGCTCAGAGCTCGTCACCTTGCGGCAGCTGAAACCCACCTCATCGGGATAGCCTTCGCAGACCAAGGTAGAAACGAAATCGGCGTGGGTGTATGTAATCTGACTGACCTCTGTCGCACCGACTTCCACTTGAGCCTGCGGGCCTTTCACTGAAAGTATATGTGAAGCGGATTCACCAAACTCGCCGTTGTCCGTATCGCCAAAGAGCACATTGCCTTGGCTATCCTTGACGATGTAGTAACCTTGGCCGAAAGAGCAGCAGATGCCGTTGCCCATCTGGTCGCGGATGGTGAACTTCACGCATTCGTTGGCCGGAACGGTGGCATGTTCGATATGGAGTTGTGTACCTGTGCCGCTAGCCAACATGGAGTATGGGCCACCAGAAGCCAGCACCGTGCCGTTGGGGGTGGTAAAATCCCAAGTGATGTGGTTGCCGAACTTGTCTTGCATGAGCTCGAGTCTCAATTCTTCCTCTTCGTCTTCAATTGCAAAATCAATCCATTCTAAGCAGTTGACACTGCCGGTGGATTCACAAACAAAACTTTGGCCGTTGGCTTCGGTGATTTCCACCCTAATGGCATGGGTGCCAAAAGGAACCTCAATCGGAATCACGACATTTTCAACAGCAAACTGCGCGAGTTCGCCTTCCCAGTTCATCGAGTAGGTCTCATCCCCCAATTCGACTGCAATCGTCATTGCGGTGAGGGTCTCCGTACCACCATTCTGAACCCTGACTTGAATATCTTTGGTATGCGTGCAGGTGGTACCGCCAATTTGGCTGATGTCTCTGATCATAGGATAGATAGGCTCGTCAGAACCTTGTACCATGTCAAGTTTGCAAGCAGTCAAGATGGGCCGTGTGGGCGTGCCTTGATACCTTTCCGAGACCCAAGCCAGGAAGAAGATATTGTCGATATCAACATCCACTCCGTTGGGGCTGCCGATGGATTCTGGAATTTGATATTCATAGGTGCGAGTTACTAGTGTGCCCTGTGTGGTCGGGGAAATGGCATCGCCCCATGTTGGAGTTATAATATCGCGAAGGATGTGCATGTGGCAATATTGCCCGTTCACCCACTGCGAAGGATTCGACGACCCACCACTCTGACTGCCCCAGATGCTGTCTTGGAGCATAGCTATTGTCAGGTAATTCTCGTCATACGAGCTATTGCCGGTATAGTACACCTCTACCGTCAGTGTAGCCGTTCGCGTTTGAGGATTGACAATCGCCATACCAGCAATATTGCATTCGGAAGGCTGACTTAATTGTTGATTGGCCAGATTAGCCCAAACACCTCTGCTCTGGGCAGTAGCAGTACTGCGATTTACCACACCCGAAGGGAAACTATTAGCCCCAAATCCAGCACGAATTGCTTCACTGTCTGGAGTGATGAAATTCGGGTACGATGTCGGGGCATAACCGCCAGCATGCACATTAATCGCCCAGAATCTACCCGGATTATTGGCAGCGATTTGATTCGCAATAACATGACCGTCAGGGCAATAGCCGCAGTTACGGCCTGTAAACTCTTCGAGGATGACATTCCTGTTGGCAGGCTCAGTTGAAACAAACTGCTGGGCGTTCAGTGTGAAAGCGGAAGCCAGCAAAGCCATTAAGGCAAAAGTAGTTTTCTTCATTGTTGTAAGTTTTAATTGATATTATTTCATTTTTCGGCTGCAAAAATACACATTAATAAAAAAATGCGCCACAAAAAATGACGCATTTCCCTTTTTTTTCGAAGTATCCTATGTTTAGAGGCCTTCTATTACTGTAGTCCAGCCAAATTCGTCAGGCTCGGTGCCATACTGGATGCCACGCAACTTGTTATAGAGCTTCAAACTCCAAGGTCCGGGTTTGCCGTCGCCAAAGGTGTATGACTTGCCTGTTTCGGGATCGTCGATACGCGAGATGGGACTGATGACGGCAGCGGTGCCACAAGCGCCGGCTTCTTCAAAAGTGGCCAGTTCCTCTTCAGCGACAGGGCGACGTTCCACCTTCATGCCGATGCTTTCGGCAATCTGCATCAAGCTCTTGTTCGTGATGGAAGGCAGGATGGACGAGCTCTGTGGCGTGATGTAAGTGTTGTTTCTGATACCAAAGAAGTTGGCAGCACCGGCCTCATCGATATACTTCTTCTCCTTGGCGTCGAGATAGAACTCGCATGCGTACTGTCCGCCTTGGCAAGCTTCAACGTGGGGGCGCAGCGAAGCGGCATAGTTGCCACCCACCTTATATGTACCGGTGCCGAGCGGGGCGGCACGGTCGTACTTGCGCGTAATGACATACGGGTTAGCCATGAAGCCGCCCTTGAAGTATGGACCAACCGGTGTCACAAAGACGACAAAGAGGTATTCTTTGGCGGGCTTCACACCTACCTGAGCACCCATACCTATGAGCAGCGGACGGATATACAAAGAAGCACCCGTTTCGTATGGCGGAATGAAATCAGCGTTCAAAGTCACAACCTTCTTAATGGCTGCCTCGAACTTGTCCATCGGGAACTCGGCCATCATGATGCCACGGCTTGAGCTCTGCAAACGCTTGCAGTTTTCGTCCATGCGGAAGACACGTACTTTGCCGTCCTTGCCACGGAAAGCCTTCATGCCTTCAAAGGCTTCCTGACCATAGTGCAGGCAAGTGGCTGCCATGTGGATGTTGATTGAAGTTTCGGAGCTGACTTCCAATTCGCCCCATTCGCCATTGCGGAAATAGCAACGGACATTGTAATTCGTTGGATAATAACCAAATGCTAAGTTTGCCCAATCGATGTTTTGCATAATTCTTATTTTTTAGTTGATTGATTCTATCGATTTTTAAAAGTCCACGAAAATACGAATAATTTCTGAATGCGCGGTTGTTTTTCTCGGAAAAACTTTCCTTTTTTAGGAATTATTGTCAAAAACTGTCTCAAGGTAATGCCTTTCAATACCATATTGCCGTTTCAAGTCACTGATTTGCTGCAAGATTCCAGCCTTATCAGGTGTTTTCGTTGTTTTCCGTCCCACCAGCAGCACATTCTTCGGCGTGTGCTCCATCTCGATGAACTCCATCACTTGGGTCTTGTAGCCGAAATATTCCAAAATCAAAGCACGGATAGTGTCAGTAACCATCACGGCTTGGCGTTCGAGGAAAATGCCATAGCGTGTGATGGGGTCAACCTTGCCTGAGCGTTCCATTTCCTGCCGTATCTGCTTGTGGCAGCACGGGGCACAAACAATCAGCTCCGCTCCTGCTCTAATACCTGAAGCGATGGCATCGTCGGTGGCGGTATTACAGGCATGAAGGGCAATCAACACATCCAACTTCTCCGGATGAAAAGCCTCAATGCTACATTCCACGAACTCCATTCCTTTCAAGTTTGAAGATTTTATTATCTCGTTGATTTTCAACACCAATTCAGGACGGATTTCCACGCCTTTGATGTTTACATCCATGTTCAATCTTTGTGTCAGCAGTTCATAAAGAGTGAAAGTGAGGTAGCCTTTCCCCGCCCCCATGTCTGCGACGTGGACGGTACCTTCAAACTTCATCGGCTTGACGAGACTTTCGACGATTTCGGCGTATTTATAAATCTGCCTGAACTTGTGCTGCATGTCGGCTGTAACCTTACCCTCTCGGGTGGTCAGGCCAAGTTGATACCACCAAGAATTGGCCGGATTGACGAGGCGGTTCTTTTGCTTGTCGTGCTCCAAATTCTGCTCGCGGTATTCCTATACCTTTTTCGTCTGAATCGTGGCTTTGCCCTTGCCGGAAACCAACAAAGTAACATCCTCGCTGACCGTAAAAAGCACCGCGTTAAGGAAACGCGAAGGAATTACATCATTCAGCATATCAAGCATTTGCGAAAAATCATAATTCTTCACCTCATCGCGACGCTCGTAGTGATAGGTGAAGGCGAACAGGTGCTTTTCCTTGATTAGCACAGGCTTTACATAAATATTGCGAAGCTCGTCGTGCTTCAGTGCGGGTTTGCTCAGCGTCATCTTCACCAAGGTACTTTGCTCGGCGGAATTGGCCACTCGGGTAAAGAATTGTTGGAGGATTTCAGGCATGGTTGCAATTTTCGGCAAAGGTAAGGATTTTCTTCAATAACAATCCTCATTGACATTAAAAGAAGCCTTACATTCCATCTCCAACATCCACCGTTTCCGATCCAGCCCACCGCCGTAGCCCGTGAGCGATCCATCGGCACCGATGACACGGTGGCACGGAATAATAATACCAATGGGATTGTTTCCCACCGCCCCACCGATAGCCTGGGCCGACATCTTTGAAGAAAACCGTCTTGCGATATCACCGTATGACACTGTCTTTCCGTATGGTATGGTAAGAAGTATATCCCAAACTTTCAATCGGAAAGGCGTTCCCTGCAATGCGAGTGGCGGCGTAAAATCCGGCTTTTTGCCGGCAAAATACAGGTCAAGCCAACGACGGGTTTCGTCGAAAACAGGCAACACTACCGTTGCGGATAGTCCGTCCGTAAAACGAGCATCCCGTCTTGTTCCATCAAACCAAAGAGCGGTGAGGGCTTGTCCGTTGGAAACCATAGTCATGCCGCCGATGGGCGAATCATAGTGCACTGAGAAGCAGTTCGTTGCGGCATTGCCACAGCGGGTAAGATTTTTTTGGACAGTTTCTGACATGATTACAATTTTCGACAAAGATAGGAATTATCCACATGCAAAAGCTTTAGAAACTGTTTTGAATTCTTACAATACAATTATTCCATATCCAATCATTTTGTTTTCGGCTTATTTGATGCGCTTTTTGGCCGCTTCCGCCTATCCTCTCGTTAGAACAGCCCGCTATTCCACACCCGACGATGAACAAAATTAACTCAAAACCAACTATCAAAAAAGCTCTACACCATCAAAAACAGCTTCTAAAAAAGGGAAAAAGCGGCTATCTCAAAACAAATATTCGACCAAGACACAACAAGGTGTTTCAGAAGTGTCCATGGACACTTCTGAAACACCGCCTTCTGGATTTCATTCCGCGCTCTTTTGTTTCGTGCCGATTGATTTGTATAAATCAATGCACAGGAAAACATTGACGACTATCACAAACAGCAGCAGTACGCCTTGATCGACATGGGCGTGCTCCTTGAAAATGGTCTCGACGAAATGAAAGATGTTGACGAGGATGAGCAGTGCGCTCCAGATAAAGCCGACCCACTTGTACCATTTCGCAGCGAGGATGAGTTGCAGGAAGGCGAAAATGAAGGGCAGCACCATGGACAAGACCAAGAAATAGTACATGTTTGCAGGTATCACGCCGGTAGTGTCGGGCATGGCGATATCTGCCCCGAAGAACAAACCCATTGATGAAAACTGGGTGTGCAGGATCATGCAGATGCCAATCAGCATCCAATAGATTGAGATTTTGAATTTTGTTTCCATAAATTCTCCTTTTTTGAAGTTTAATCATTTGTTATTTTATTAATTATCAGTCGTTTATCAGATAACGGAAAATCGATACACCTTATGTGTCAAGACTTACGACATAATCGTGATAAACATGGTGTCAAAATTAGAGCTTTGCAATAAAACCACCTATCCCAAAATATTGGGGTTTTGATCATATCTCATCATCATTATTAATGGTAAAAATAGCATGGAAAAAGAATCTTTCCGATGTCACGTGCAAACTAATTGTATCTTTGTGGCTCAAAATTAATTACTCGTTAACCCTGAACAATACGTTATTTATGAGAAAATTGAAGCCGATTATTTTGATGCTGTTGATGATTGTGGCAATTATGCCTGCCTATCCCTGCACCACCGCCGTTATTTCCGGCAAGGCCACGCCCGACGGCCGCCCTATCCTTTGGAAGCTTAGGGACACCGACTACCTTGAAAACTACATGAAACGCTATGAAGCCACCCCCGAAACCTACGCTTTCATCGGCTTGGTCAATTCCATCGACACCTTGGGGCTGGAGGTGTGGGGCGGACACAACGAAAAGGGATTCGCCATCATGAACAGCGCTTCTTTCAACGTGAATTTGGGCGACACGGCGAAAATCGACAACCAGGAGGGGCTTTTCATGCGCAAAGCCTTGGAACGGTGCGCTTCGCTGAAAGACTTCGAGATATTGTTGGACAATGAGCCTAAGCCCGTGGGCTTGGCCGCCCATTTCGGCGTGATTGACGCTTCGGGCGGGGCTGCATTTTACGAGGTGAACAACTACACCTGGACCAAATACGACGCCAACGACCCCGAAGTGGCACCTAACGGCTATGTGCTGCGTACCAATTTCTCCCAGACCGGCAAGCCGAATATCGGTTACGGTTTTGTGCGCTTGCAGGCGGCGGAACAGCTTTTTGAGCAGGCTTTCCGCGACAACCGCCTCGACCATGAAAACATCATCCGGAATTTTGCCCGTTCCCTCTATAATCCTGTGACACAGAACGACTATAAGGCCCTCTATGAAAACGAGCCTGCTTCCGACAAATTCATCCACTCCGACAACCTGATTGTCAGTTACGGTTCGGCTTCCAACATTGTCATTCATGGCGTGAGGCCTGATGAAGACCCGAATTTCACCACCACTTGGATTTTGGTGGGCTATCCCAACACTTGCATCGCCATACCGCTTTGGGTCGGTAGCGGCAAGACGGGGCTGCCTTGTTGTGTGGAATATGACAAAATGTTGAAAAACAGTCCTTTGAATGCTTACAGCATGAAGCTGTTCAAGGAATGCTATCCCTTGACCCATCCCGATGGATACCATTACCTGAAAATCTCAAAGTTGGTCAACAAGGAGGGAACTGGCTACCTGCAAATCCTGCTACCGATTGAAAAGCAGTTGATGAAAGATACCCGCGACAAGCTGAGCCAATGGTACAAGCACCGGCCTTCCGATAAGGAAATATCGGACTTCTACACCCATATCGACAGCATAGTGGAAACGACCTATACCCAACGCATCCCGATGAAGGAATAAATGCAAATCGATTCCGTCTTTTCCATGCCGCACCAATGCATCCTTTTGCCTTTTTCAAGCAGCATATCTGAAATTGTGCAGATTGAAAAGTCGATCCACTTCGTCAAAACCGTTGCTTCAACCATGCGGATTACAGGAACTGTCGGAATATATCTTACAAGCGAACGCACAAAAAAATCCCGCCGAAATTCGGCGGGATTTTTCATCCGTAAAGATATTGCATTTACTGTTTTAGCAGTTTTGTTGCGGCATCGCCAACTTTTACAATATACATTCCGTTCGGCAAGTCAGCGACGGAGACATCTTGTCTGATTTGTGCCGCATTGCTATAGACAATTCTGCCGAATATGTCGATAATTTCCAAAGGTTTATCAAGATGGGTTTCACACACCGAGATGGTAACGAAATCTTTCGCCGGGTTGGGAGCGAGCTGTATTGCCTCTTTAGCAAGCGAAAGTTCTCCAAAACCCGTAAGACAATCATAATTTCCGGTAGTAGCTGGAATGGGAGCAAGATCCGGACTCCTATACACTACTTTCCAATTCTTACTGATGGCATTGTTCGCATTGGTTGATAACACAATGTCATAATTGGGATCTTGGGCATTGAATAGGGGAATCATATACCCAACATACTGACCATTGGTGCAATCGGCCAAGTTACAATAAATCTGATCGATGGCCGCTGTGGAAAGTGGATTTTGATAACATGCCAGAAAAATCAACCTCGCGCAGGCACTTACATCCAATGCGCTGATATTATTCGTATTACACACCAATTCTCTTAATCTGGTGCAAGCATTCACTTCCAGTTTGGCAATGTTGTTATTATTGCAATACAGTTCTTGAAGCTCTGAACAATCACCCAAAAACAAATCGGTGATATTATTATTATCGCAATACAAAGCCAACAATTCCGTGCAATTTCTCAGATTTAAGGTTTCGATTTCGCAGGAGCCACAGTCAAGGTAGCCTATCAAGTTGCTGTTTTCCGAATCCAAGCCTGTTATTTTAGCGCCGTTATCGACACAATCCAGACCGGTGATGTCGCCGTATATGGTCATCGTATCGGCACCGGCGTAGAAACTATAGGTGTCACTCCAGTAACTGACCAAAATGGTTTCGTCGGTCGATCCGCTGACAATCCTTACGGGAGTCTCGCTACCAACAGGTGCTTTTATCTCTAGGACGATTTGCTCCCCCTGTCTCACATTTAGTGTGACATAACGGTTCATGTTTTGCGCTGTTGCCGTAGCCGCAAAAAGCAGCATTGTCAGCCCTAAAAGGGCAAGTCTTCTGTGCGTACAATTTTTCTTCATGATGTACATAATTTAAAGTTAGATATTGTAATTAATAATAAGGTATCACAATTCTTTTCCTTTCACATGACCTTTCGAATCCTTATAAGAGGAGTTCTATAAATTAAACCATTAGAATTTAATTAGTTATATCAATAATTCTTCGTATTTTTGCAGTATTAACAGAAAAGCGTATCATGTATGAAATACCGTAAGGATCAAGATGTTGGACTATTTGACAAGG
>JBHACT010000062.1:0-5333 GCA_041854745.1 Candidatus Limimorpha sp.
GGTCTGTCTTTGGCAAGCCCATGTCAACACCCACTGCCGCTTCGCGCCATTGCGAAGCAAAAGTCCCCCTTCCAAAGGGGGCCAGGGGGATTAAAACAGCCTCCCATCACGCGCCGCCTCGTGTCATTGCGAGGCCTCTGGCCGAAGCAAATCGAAGATTCGACGGAGTCAATCCATAAGGAGCCGTGGGGAAGGTGCATGGCCCATTACAAGCCCGACACTTCGTATCGGGGTGTATTCTGGCCGCCCTTTCAGGGCTTCGCTTAGGCCACAACACGGCCTTGTCAAGGTCATCCCGTAGGGATGTGCATTCGGTAAAAACCTAATGCTCTGCCTAATACATCCCGTTAGGAATGTGCCAATCTTGAATTGCAAACCCGAAGTTTCGTATCGCAGGAATTATCAGGGGGATAATAAAAAGAAAATCACCTAACCGATTGATATTCAGTTAGGTGATTTCTGTTTTCGTAGTCCGGTTGGGATTCGAACCCAAGACCCACAGCTTAGAAGGCTGTTGCTCTATCCAACTGAGCTACCAGACCATCGTTTTGCGGCTGCAAAGATACATCTTTTTTTCAAGTGTGGGGGCCAACTTTCGCGAAAAAATGCAAGAGGGCCCTATTATTCTTCCGGTTTGGGGATAAAAGGACGATGTTGGCGTTTCGGTTTGACAGGCTTCTCTGTCTTAGGTGTGGCATTGGTCAGCGTACGCGACTTCTTGACCTGCAATTCGTTACCCATGAAAACGGTTTCGTCAGTCTCCACAATAGCCTTGTAAGCCTCGGCATCGTTGGGCATCTCTACAAAACCGTAACATTTCGAGCGACCCGTCTCGTGATCGATGATGACCTTGCAGGTTTCCACGGTTCCAAATTGCTCGAACAATGCCCTCAAGTCTTCCGTAGTGGTCTTAAATGCTAGTTTGGCGACAAAAATTTTCATATAATACTTAGTTTATAGTGCAAAGATATACAATATTATTTATGCGGTAAAAAAATTATTGACTTTTTATTTGATCGGCCATACTTCGTTGGCTTTTCCATAAAAAAAGCGAAGCCGAATAACTTCGCCATGTGGTGGGGGAGGGTGGACTCGAACCACCGAACGGATTCCCGGACAGATTTACAGTCTGTTGCAATTGCCACTATGCGACTCCCCCGAAATGTGAAATGTGAAAGAACTTACGGCCTTTTTTTGACGCTGCAAAATTACAACTTTTTTCCTTTCCCATTTCAATATTTGAACGATTTTTTTTCGAACTTTGCATTTTTAAATTGAATGAACATGAGATACGATTTTGATAAAGTAATCAATCGCGCTGATACCAACAGCGTTAAGTATGATTTGAGGAAACGGGTTTTTGGTAATCCCGATGTGCTGCCTATGTGGGTGGCCGACATGGATTTTGAGACACCCGATTTCGTCCGTAAGGCAGTCATCGAGCGTGCTGAGCATCCCGTATATGGTTATCACTTCAAGGATGGGGCATATTTTCGGTCGATTAAGAATTGGTTGGCCCGTCGTCACCATTGGGATGTGGATTCGCATTGGATGTCGTTCACTCCGGGTGTGGTCAGTGGCTTCAATATGGCGGTGCTGGCTTTTACCGAGCCGGGCGATGAGATTATTATCCAACCGCCTGTCTATCCGCCTTTCCATCATGCGGTCAGCAGTCACGGTCGAAAGTTGGTGTGCAACACCTTAATTAATAAAGGAGAGAGCTATGAGCTTAACTTCGACCAACTTGCCGAGCAAGCCAAAACTGCCAAGATGTTGATTCTCTGCAATCCTCATAACCCCGTTGGACGTTGCTGGACACGTAACGAGTTGTTGCTTTTGGGCGAAATCTGCATGAAAAACAATGTGTTGGTCGTCTCTGACGAGATTCATTGCGACCTTGTCTTGCCCGGCTACCGCCATTTGCCTTTCGCTTCGTTGGATGAGGAGTTTGCCCAGCACAGCATTACTTTCCATGCGGCTTCCAAGACCTTCAACCTCGCGGGCTTGGCCACTTCTACGGCCATCATCCCCAACGAGGAGCTGCGCAAAACATACATTGACTATGTTGAGGCCCTTGAAGCGCATCTCGGCAACATTTTCGGCAAAGTGGCTACCCAAGCCGCCATGACATACGGCGATGATTGGCTTGCGCAACTGCTTGACTATGTGCAAGGCAATATCAATTATGTCTCCGATTTCCTGACCACAAATCTGCCTAAGGTAGCGTTCCCAAAACCACAGGCTACTTACATGATGTGGCTCGACTTCAACGGCTACGGTCTTTCAGAAGAAGCATTGTGGCAGAAGATGACCCAAGAGGCTCAACTTGGACTCAACCGTGGCAAGGACTTTGGAGAGGCTGGCACCGGATTTTTCCGTATCAACTTGGCTTGCCCGAGGGCGACGGTGGAGGAGGCGATGAGGAGATTGAAGAAGGCGTTTGGGTAGAAGCATTAAACCCCGATAGCCATTTCAACTATCGGGGTTTGGATAATAAGACAGAACCTTATCGCAAACATCGGTCTAATGGACATTTGTATGGTTGTTTTTTTGACATACCCAATTGTAAGGCTAATATTCTCATCGCTACGACGCGTCTCGAAAATAAACCGAATGCCTTCCATGCTCGTGTAAAGGTGTCATATCGGCTTCCTGACGCAGAAGACTGGAAGATTGAGTTTGTGAATTCGAAGGACATGACCATCGTTAAGACATATAAATACGACGATTCGGTCCGTTTTGAAATTATGGATGATGGTTGGGGTGATGTTAACGCACTGTTTATCACCAACAAGGCCGAGATCGAATTGGGCGTGGGCGTTCCATGACATGCGTGTTTCGCTCATACCTCATATTGATACGGCTTAACAGCGCGTTGATACATTGCACCCGATTTGTTTTACAAGAAAATCTAACTGTCCGGAATCCTTTTGCCCCGACGGTAGAAAAATGAGTTTGTAACTCTTTTTTCGCCTCAAAGCCATTGCTTCGCCAAAATGGTTCGGAAAGCGCCAAAATCCGAAAAATATCGAAAAAAAGCTTAAGCATTCCATTTTTTTCCTATATTTGCACGCTTTTAATAGGGTCAAGGTTGTTCCTTGACCATAAAACGAATTGAAATGGAAAACAACGAACAACTGACTCAAAACCCTGCCATTGAGGAAGGTATTGAGAATGAAACGACGACGAAGGCTCCTAAAAAAGTCATCGACGGTAATGAGAAAAAGAAGATCGTCAAACTGATCCAGCCCGACATCCTTCCTTCCAAGGTGAGAATCGAGGTGAACACCCTCGTAACCGAAACAAAAACCGAAGCTGCCCCCGTGGACGATGAGGTGATGCCTGAGATGGTGGATGCTCCCGAAACGGATGAGGAAGATCCGATCGAAGACAATGCCGACTTGGACGGTCTCAACAAACTGCAACTCGTAGAAATGCTTGAGGAAATCGTGCAAGTCTCTGATGTCCAAAGTATTAAGGATAAAGTTGCGGCTATTCGTCTCCATTTCAATAAGTTGAACAAAGAAGACATGGACAACGAACTCGACCAGTTCCTCCAAAGCGGTGGCGAGGCCGAGAGTTTCCAACATATTGAAGACCCCATCGAACAGCGTTTCAACTCGGCATTCGGCGCATTCAAGGCCAACCGTGCCAAGCAAAACGAAGACATGGAGAAGCAAAAGGCGGAAAACCTTGTCAAGAAGCAAGCCCTGCTTGAGGAGCTCAAGGAGATTATCGCTTCCGACGACTCACTGAAAAAGACCTACGACGACTTCCGTGCTCTGCAAGACCGCTGGAAGGAGATTGGCCCAGTGCCGGCTGCTGAGAATTCCAACATTTGGAACAATTATCACTTCCTTGTTGAGAAGTTCTTCGATAAGGTTCGTATCGGTCGCGAACTCCGTGATCTCGATATGAAGAAGAACCTCGACATCAAAATCGAGCTCTGTGAGAAGGCAGAGGAACTACTCGACGAGAAATCCATAACCAAGGCTTTCAAGGCTTTGCAGAAGCTGCATGAGGAATGGAAGGAAGTTGGTCCCGTTCCGCAGGACAAGAAAGACGAGATTTGGGAACGCTTTAAGGCGGCTACTGACAAGATCAACCAAATCCGCCGCGAGCACTATGCTCAGATTGAGGAAGAACAGTCGGCCAACCTCGAAACCAAAAAGGCTTTGTGCGAAAAGGCGGAAGAGCTTGTCGCTGAAGACTATGCGAGTGTCAATGCTTGGCAGAAGAAGTCGACCGAACTTTCCGCGATTTTTGACATTTGGAAGACGGTTGGTCCTGCTGGCAAGAAAGACAACGAGGAGATTTGGCAACGCTTCCGTGGCACTATGGATGCTTTCTTCGCCAAGAAGAAGGCTTTCTTTGCCACACTGAAGGACAGACAGACCGAAAACCTTGAGCGTAAGACCCAGCTTTGCATAGAGGCTGAAGCCCTGATGGAGTCGACCGAATGGAAGAACGCCACAGAGCAGATGAAGAAGCTTCAGGAGGAATGGAAGACTATCGGTCCCGTGCCGAAACGCCACACCGACAAGATTTGGAAGCGTTTCCGTGCCGCTTGCGACATCTTCTTTACTCGTAAAAACGCGCATTTCAGCGGCCGCCGCACGGAAGAAGAGGCCAACCTCGCCGCCAAGAAAGCCCTGATTGAAGAAATTAAGGCCTTTGAAATTGGGCCGAACCGCAACGAGAACATGGAAGCCATCAAAGCCTTTCAAAAACGCTGGATTGAAATCGGCTATGTGCCTATGAAATACAAGAATTCCATCATCAAGGAATATCGCGAACTCATCGACGGCTTCTTCGACACAATGCGCAAGAACCAAAATGTGGCTTCAACCAACGAATTCCGCGAGATGATGGAAGGCTGGAAAGATGACCCGAGCGCCAACGACCGTGTGCGTCGTGAGCGCAATACGCTGCAATCCCGCATTCAGAGGTTGCGCGACGAAATTGCTGTTCTTGAGAACAACATCGGTTTCTTCTCCAACAGCAAGAACTCAGAGCTCATGCGTGCCGAGTATGAGAAGAAAATCAACAAGGCTAAGGAAGACCTGAAGGTTCTTGAAGAGAAGCTGAAGATTGCTGAGGATTAAGCCTTACCAATGCCAATCGAAAAAGCACCCTGCGGGGTGCTTTTTTATTCATGAAACTTATGTTTTGCTAAATCCAACCCAAGAACCAAAAAGCACCTCGTGCGAGGTGCTTTTTCGATGGAGGCGGTGTTATGCCGTCTCTACAATTTGTCCGTGAATTAGAAGTTCAAACGGAGGTTCAGTGCAGCCGACCAAGTGGAGTAGGTGCTGGCGTAGGTGTTCCAAGTA
>JBHACT010000063.1:0-33214 GCA_041854745.1 Candidatus Limimorpha sp.
GATTGTCCGAAAAAATGTGTATTTTTGTTCATTGTAGTATTGCGTTGTGGTAAACACAAAACTACTAAAAAAGTGTAAGGGATGAAAATTTATTTTTATCCCTGCACTTTGGATTATTTTTTATCGGACAATAGTGATTTTGATTTATCTTTTCAAAATCGCAGAAAAAGTCCAGTGTTTGGTTTGTTTCTTTAAGTTGAGCCAAAAAAACATTAAACTCTTCTTTTGTGTGTGCTGCCATTATTGTACCGTTTGATTTAATTTTGTTTCTATATAGTTATGTACCAGTATTTCTTGGAGTTTTCCTCTTTTGCTTGGATTGGCATTTACGCTTCGTGAAGCCCATACTCTATCAATGACATAATCCAAATACAAATCCTCAAAGAATCTGTCTTTTGTAGGAGAGTTGAAACAATCCGAATTGCTCAACATGAACTTGAATCCTGCGTTTTCCACTTGGTCGCAAAAGTCTTTCAGCCTTTGTTGTGCAAGGTCATTGAACGCTTCTTTTGCATAATCGTTGAAACTGGAAGTGTTGCTCAAAGGGCGATAAGGTGGGTCAAAATAAAACAAGGTGTTGCCCTGAGCTTTTGCGAAGGTTTGTTGGTAGTCGCCAGCCATAATCTCTACCTTTTGTAATAATTCACTATCAGCATAGATAGTCCCAGGGTCGCAAATTGTTGGCGTTTCGTATCTTCCAAATGGAACATTAAATAAGCCTGCTTTATTGACCCTATACAATCCGTTGAAACAAGTTCGGTTGAGGAAGAAGAACAGTGTTGTGTTGTCAATTGGATTGAGTTGTTTAGTGTTGAATTCGTCACGCATCAATAAAAAGAACTGTTTGCGGGCATCTTCATTTTGGAGAGAATAATATTCTTTTTGAATTTGCTTTAATGATACGGCCAATGTGTCGGGGTTTTGTTTGACTACTTGATAACAAGTGGTCAAATCTTTGTTGATATCATTGATAATGGCTGACTGAATGTTGGGATGTGCCTGCAACATATAAAAGAGCATTGCTCCTCCGCCAACAAACGGCTCAATGTAAGTGACATTCTCCCATCGGTCAAAGTCAGCGGGAAGCAGAGCTTCCAGTTGTTCAATGAGTTGGGCCTTGCCTCCAACCCATTTGACGAATGGTTTCGCTTTCATACAATTGTGTTTTTGTTTCGGCAAAAATACAAACATTTTCTGCTTGTATGGTCTTTTTATGGAATTAATGACACAACCGCCATCACTTCCCAACTTCTAACCTTTCTTTTTCCCTCTTCCACTCCTTAAAAGCCTCTCCCGTGTCGATGATGTGCTGTTTCAGCTTTTCGAGCGGCCAAGCGTCTTCCACGCTGAAATCGCCGATTCGAGTGCGGCGCAGCGATTTCAGGCAGGCGCCGTTGCCCAAGGCCTTGCCGAAGTCATGGGCGAGACTGCGGATGTAGGTTCCCTTGCTGCAAGTCACCTCGAAATCGAGTTCGGGGAAGCGGTCGAGGCGGAGTCGGAAGTCGTCTATGCGGACATCGCGGGCTTTCAGCTCGATTTCTTCATCGGAGCGGGCATAGTCGAAGGCGCGCTTCCCCTTTATTTTGATGGCGGAATACTTGGGCGGGTATTGCTTCAAGTTGCCGATAAACTGCTGCCGTGCGGCCTCAATCTGCTCTGCTGTGATGTCGTCGGTCGCGAAAAAGTTGTCGGGCTCGCTTTCCAAGTCGAAAGTCGGGGTGGTTTGGCCGAGGAGGATACTGCCCGTGTAGGTCTTCACTTGGGCCTGAAATGTGTCAATCTGCTTGGTCATCTTGCCCGTGCAGAGGATGAGAAGCCCTGTGGCCAAAGGGTCGAGGGTGCCAGCGTGTCCGACTTTCAGCTTGCGGATACCATAGCAACGGTTGACCAAAGAGCGGATAAAGTTGACCGTGTCGAACGATGTCCAGTCTAAGGGTTTATCGATGAGGATGACCTCGCCTTTTTCAAAGTCGAACATTTTCATGGGTTTAAGTGAGAATCCCTGAGCCTGCGGCTGTTGAGCACTGCCGAAGTATCGAAGGGCCGTCAATTAAGAATATAAGGTAATACAATAGCCAGCACGCCCACTATGGCGCAATACACGGCAAACCAAACCAATTTGCCCTTCTTCACGAGGTTGATCATCCACTTGCAGGCGAAACAGCCCGTGACGAATGCGGCAAAGAAACCGACAATTAGTGCCAAGGTTGAGGTCGGAGCCGATGTTGCAGCAAGGGCAGCGGCCTCAGCGGAGGGGAAGAAGAGGTCTTTCGCGTCCAAAAGCGCTTCGCCGAGGATGGGCGGAATGACCATCAGGAATGAGAATTGGGCCAATTTTTCTTTCTTGTTGCCCAACAGCAAACCCGTTGCTATGGTGCTGCCAGAGCGTGAGAGACCGGGCAGCGTGGCAACGGCTTGGGCAATACCGATGACAAAGGCGTTCGTAGTAGAAATGCGATCTTTTTGTCGGGATTTCGCGAAGTAGGAGAAGGCCAACAGTGTGGCAGTCACCAAAAGGCAAATGCCCACCACGAGAAGTCCGTTCCCTGTGGTAGCGGCCACTTTATCGTAATCGGTGATGGCTTTGATGGAGTCTTTGAAAAACACGCCCACAATGGCGACAGGAATCATGGAGATGATGATGTTGACGATGTATTGCGTACCGTCATTCCATTTCCATTTGAAAAGATCTTTAAAGAGCCAAACGATTTCCCTCCAAAGTATGAAGCAGGTGCTCAACACTGTAGCAATATGGACTACAATGGTGAAATCTAAGGCTTTATCACCATCAACTTGAAACAAATATTGGCCAATACTCAAATGGCCGCTGCTACTGACAGGCAGGTATTCCGTCAGACCTTGGATGATACCGAGTATTAATGCTTCTATCCAATTCATCATTGTTCTTTTATGCACTTGTCGTTATTGCCATCGAAGTGAAGCAATCGGGACAATATGTACTATGGAATGTTTCGTCATTCCTCGTCATAATGACACAAGGCGACAAGTTATTTTTTCCTCCAGAAGATGGCTACGATTTCAACTACGAAGCCTGCCAATACCAAAATTGGGGCAAGGGTAAGGCGTTGGAAGTCGAACATGTTTTCGTTGAATACATCAGGGTCGTCGGAGCCGCCGCCAATCATGAGGATGAAGCCTAAGGCGATGAGGGCGATACCAATGAGCACGATGATGTAGTTCTGTTTGCCGAAAGGCATGGCTTTCTGGTTGTCAACGGCATCCGGGGTTACTTTTTTATTGATTTTTTTTGTCATAATAGGTTGTTATTTGTTTGATATGGGACTGTGGAACTTTCGATATGCTCAGTAACCCTCGAAGATTGGGGAAGCGAAGGTAATTGGGCTTGTCGAAACGCCAAAGTCTCAGGTCAATTATGTGAGTTTAAGATGGTTCATTGTTTTTATACATAAAGTTGGTCTACATCGGCGTGTAGGTATTTCCGCAGGGCGATTCGTGTGGAGAATCCACCGAGCAACATGCCCAACAAGAGAATGCCAACGAAGATGCCGAGGATGATCGTATAGTCTTGTACCAATGTCAGTTCGGGCAGGCGTTCATTGAGGCCGTATAGCATCAATGCTAGGAAAATGTCGGCCAGCAAAGCCCCAAAGAAACCTTGCAAGGTACCGCTCCTGATGAAAGGACGACGGATATAGGCGGGCGTGGCACCCACCAGTTGCATACTGCGCACGAGGAAACGCTTGGAATAGATGGAAAGCCGTATCGTGTTGCGTATCAGCGTGATGGCAATGATGAGCAGCACAAGGCTGGTTACCATTAGGGCAAAGCCAATGCGGTTGACATTCTGGTCGATGGCTTTGACGAGCGACTTCTGGTAGTAGATTTCTTTGATGTCGGTATTTTTGAGCAGATGGGCTTGAATGGCGGCAATGCTGTCGTTGTTGGCGTAGTCGGCCTTGAAGCGCACATCGATGGAGGGCAGCAGCGGGTTTTCCTCGTTACCGAGCCATTGCAGGAAGTCTTCGCCGAGGTCTTCGCTTAGGCGGCGTATGGCAACCTCCTTGGTGATGTATTCTGTCGACTTCACGGCGGGCATGGCATTAAGTTCCTGTTGCAACTGCAAGATTTTGGTTTCCTTCACATTGCTGTTCATCACCACCTCAAAGCCGATGTTTTCTTTAAGATGTTTGGAGAGTTTCTGCGCATGCATCATAAGCAGGGCGAATACGCCTAATAAGAAGAGCACCAGTGTGATACTCATCATAGACATGAGATAGGACCCTGCCATGCGGCGTTTGCTTGAACTCTTCTCCGACATTTTTTTGTTTTAAACGGCAAAGATAAGAAATTATTTGAAACTCTTATTTTATTCTTTCGAATTAGCGATTGAACCTTCCCGCTTTTATCACTTTATGTGTTGTTCAACTTTGGTTATGACTACTAAGGCTCGTCGATGATCGTGGCTATTCGGCCTTAACTTGCAGCAGTTCTTTTGTCGAAAGCAGCCCACAGGCGGCGTCGATGTCTTGTCCGCGTGAGGCGCGGATGGTGGCGATGATACCCTTTTCGTTCAGGGAGTCGCGGAACCATGTCATCGTGGCGGCATCGGGGCTCTTCAAAGGGCTGCCGGGCACGGCATGATACCTTAATAGATTGAAGCGGCAACGGGTGCTGCCCAAGAGGCGGGCAATCTCCTTGATGTGGTCCTTGCTGTGGTTGAGGTCTTTGAAGATGATGTACTCAAACGAGAGGCGGCGTTGTCCGTGCCAGTCGTGTTGCTTGACGGTGTGGATGACCTCTTTGATGGGATGGCTTTTTTCAACAGGCATGAGTTTGAGGCGCTCGTCGTGGAACGGGGTGTGCATGCTGATGGCGAGGTTGCATTTCGATTCCACCAGAAAACGCTTGAGGTTGGGGATGAGGCCGCAGGTTGATACGGTAATACGGGTAGGGCTCCAGCCTAAGGCCCACTCCTGCGTGAGGATGTCTAAAGAGCGCATTAAATTGTCGTAGTTGGCCAAAGGCTCGCCCATGCCCATGAAGACGATGTTGGTCAGTGTGTCAAACTCAGGCAGACTGAGGATTTGGTTCATGATTTCGGCTGCGGTAAGGTTCTTTTGAAAACCCTGCTTTCCCGTGGCACAAAAGAGGCAGTCCATCTGGCAGCCCACCTGCGTGGAGACGCAAAGCGTGGCGCGTTCCTTGTCGGGGATGTAGGCCGCCTCAATGAAATGCGCGCCGGCAGGGAAGAGGTATTTTTTTGTGCCGTCTTTCGACAGTTGCTCTTTGACAGGAGCTTTCAGCCCTGTTTCGTAGTGTTCTGACAATAAAGCCCTTGCGCTCTTGCTGAGATTGGTCATGTCCTCAAAACTTGCACAACGCTTTATGTAGAGCCAATCCACCAACTGTTTGCCCGTAAACTTGGGCAGTTCCAGTTTCTCGACGACCTCCTGAATCTCGGCTGGGGTCATGCCTAAAAGTATATGTTTTTCTTCCATGCGGCAAAAATACGATTATTTTTCATATTTTTGTGCTTTCAATTACGATATGAACCATGCAAGTACTGAAATCTAATATAAAGACCGGCTCCGAGGAGTTCCGCCAGAACGAGAAGAACTTTCTTGCTCTGATGGCACAATATCGTGAGGCGATGTCGGCCTCCATGCAGGGCGGCGGTGAGGCGGCCGTGGCCAAGCACAAGAAACGCAACAAGCTGCTCGCCCGCGAACGCATTGACCTCCTCATCGACCCAAACACGCCCTTCTTGGAACTCTCACCGATGGCTGCCTACGGCACTTATAACAACGATTTTCCTTCGGCGGGCATCGTCACCGGTATTGGGGTCATTCAAGGCCGCGAGGCGGTCATCGTGGCCAACGATGCCACCGTGAAAGGCGGTACCTATATGCAGTACACCGTGAAGAAACATCTTCGCGCTCAGGAGATTGCGATGGAAAACCACCTTCCATGTGTCTATATGGTCGACAGTGGCGGCGCCTTCCTGCCCGAGCAGGACTCGGTCTTCCCCGACCGCGACCACTTTGGGCGTTTCTTTTACAATCAGGCACGGATGTCGGCGATGGGCATTCCGCAAATCGCCATCGTGGTGGGCATGTGCACGGCAGGCGGTGCTTATGTGCCGGCCATGAGCGATGAGACCATCATCGTGCGCAACCAAGGCACTATCTACCTCGGCGGACCGCCTTTAGTGAAGGCCGCCACGGGCGAGGTGGTCACAGCGGAGGAATTAGGCGGTGGCGAAATGCATACCTCGATTTCAGGTGTGGCCGACCATTTGGCTGAAAATGACCGCCACGCCTTGCAGATCTGTCGCAACATTTTCAAGACCTTAGAGAAGTCGCACCGACAGAAACTCGACATGCTACCCGTTGAGGCACCCTTATACGACCCGCACGACCTCTACGGCCTTGCGCCCATCGACTTCCACAAACCCGTAGACCCCAGGGAAATCATCGCCCGTATCGTGGATGGCAGCCGCTTTCAGGAGTTCAAGTCGCGTTATGCCACCACTCTTGTCTGCGGCTTCGCTCATCTGATGGGCTATCCCTTGGGCATCATAGCCAACTACGGCGTATTGTTTTCAGAATCAGCGTTAAAGGCCACCCATTTTATCGAGCTGTGCTGCCAGCGTAATATCCCGCTGGTGTTCTTGCAAAACATCACGGGTTTCATGGTCGGCAAGCAGTATGAGCAGGGCGGCATAGCCAAGGACGGTGCCAAGATGGTACATGCGGTCTCCAATGCCAATGTGCCCAAGTTCACGGTCATCTTCGGCGGCTCATTCGGTGCGGGCAATTACGGCATGGCGGGTCGCGCTTACAGTCCGAGGCTGCTCTTCATGTGGCCTAACGCCAAAATCTCCGTCATGGGCGGTGAACAGGCGGCCAGTGTGCTCGCCACAGTGAAGGAAGACCAATACAAATATAAAGGTTTGGAGGTTCCGAAGGACGAAATCGCACAGCTGAAAAAGGACATCTTGGCCAAGTACGACTACGAAGGCTCGGCCTTCTACAGCACGGCGCGCCTCTGGGACGATGGTATCATCGACCCCGTTGACACGCGCAAGATTCTCGCCATGGGCATTGCTGCCTCGCTGAACCAGCCCTTCCCGCCGCAGCAGTTTGGAGTGTTTAGGATGTAAATAATTAAGGACTGTTTCATAACCCATAAAAAGATGAAAGAATCGATGTTATTAAGCTTCTTGTTGGTGTCTTTTTTCGCCATTTCGTCATGCAACTCATCTGAAGTTCAATCTATTAATCAACAAGTGAACACAACTATTGAAACGAACGCTGCTGATACTGTAGATGTCGTTTCGGCCGATTTGGCGACCTTTTATTCTGAGGTCGTAAACAAGAAGAATTGTTTCATTCTCATTTCAAAGCCCGAATATCGGCTTTATGTGTGTGAAGTGGTGAATGGCGACACCATCAAGCGTGTGCATTACCCTGTTTGCGTGGGCTTGAACAAAGGCCAGAAGCAGAAAAAAGGCGACATGAAGACACCGGAATGTACGACTGCCAATCCGTTCACCATCACCGAGATCAAGGATGCCTCCAAATGGTACCACGATTTTGGCGATGGCCGAGGCCAAATACTTGCTTACGGCAACTGGTTCATGCGTCTGAAAACGCCCGGGCATTCGGGAATTGGCATCCACGGCAGCACCAACAATGAAAGCTCGGTGCCGGGACGCGGCAGCGAAGGCTGCATTCGTTTGCGCAATGACGATTTGGATGAATTGAAGGCCAAGTATGCTTTTGTCGGAATGCGCGTGGTGGTTTTGGCAGACCTTTAAGCAGAATTTCTCTGGACCGGCTGGCTTATTGGCTGATAAACTGTTGCCATTCCTGATAAATCCAATTGTTATCTGCGGTACAAACGCTCAGATGGTCATTGCCGCCGATGCGTTTCAGTCGTGACAGTAGAATGCTGTTGTCCTTGAAATGGGCCTTGAATTTTTCATTTTCAATCACGATATAGTCAAAATCCCAAGTGAAAGCGGACTCCAACAAGTTGTCTTTATCGCTCATCACTGTGAAACCTTTCCGTTTCATCTGGATAAAAGGGCCGTTTTGAGCATAGCCATACAAACAAAGAATCTTGGCTTCGCGCGAAATGTCGAGCGAGTCAAGCAAGAGATCAGCATCTTGAAAATGCTGGTATGAAGTCAAGGCATAGTTCTCAGAAACGCGCCTATTGAACTGTTCCTGCCTGACTTGGATGAGCATCACAGCGCAAACGGCACCTACAGACAGTGCGCCCCAGACCATGGGGAATTTGGGCAAAGCCTTGAGCGCCAAGATGATTATAATCAATAAGGGGAGAAAAAACGAGTCGATGAGGTAATAGTCATGATTGGGCAGTTGCTGCATCATGGCCACGCTGAAAAGCAGACAGCCGAAGGTTTCAATAAGCGGAAGCCACCATAAGGAAAGCGAGTGTTGTGAAGAAGCTTTCTCTTTTCTGAGCAGCTTGAAGATACCAAAACCAACCGACAACACTGCAATCAGCATAAAGACATGATATTGGAAGCGTTGGAAATAATGGAACTTCCATTTGTGATAAGTGTCATTCAAAAGTTCTTTGGTATCTTCCCAATTCTCCGGAGGCAGCAATTCGCTCAAGAAAATGCTACCATGGTTGATACGCAAGTGCCTGTTCCAAAAAAAGTAGGCTGAGAACGATACCACAGCGATGAGCAAGCTCGGTATTTTGTCGAGGAAGGAACTTTCCTTGCGAAATGCCCGTAGCAATTCGAAACAAACAATGGCAATCAGCTCGATGGCGAAGGTGGTTCGCATGAGCATGGCGAGCGTAAGAAAGGCGATACAGAAATGGAAGTGCTTGCATAACCCACCGTCATGATATTGCAAGTAAAACCATAACCCGATAATTCCCAATGACAAGGAAGGGATGCCGGGCAGAAATCCATTCAGATAATAAGCATAGACTGGCGAGCAGAGGGCTATGGCCGCAACCAGTATAGACTTCGTCACGTCTGAGGTGATGTGATAGGCCACTTTATAAAGGAAAAATAGGCCCAAAAAACCGCAAAGCAGAGTCCAGAGGCGGAAAACCCAAGGCGAAGTGGTACCCAACAACTTCATCAACAAGGCAATGCAGTATTCGTGGATCGGGAAATCAACGGCAGTGACGGTGTCGTCGTAGGCCTCGTGCCACCACCCGGGAAACTGCTTGTTGTAAATCATTGTCTCCGGATGGAACAAGTCGAAACCGTTGTTTATGAATCCAAGCGAGAGGGCGTAATGGTCTTGCTCCGCCCAGGCATGGATATGGGAAGGATATTCATACATGTAGCCTCTCTGTATGAATAAGCCTGCCGCAACAAGGAGCATAAAGGCAATGACATGGCCTAACCTTGAGGTGTTGTAACCGTTTTTCATGGCTTCGTGTTAAGATCCCAAACTTCTTCCAAATCAATATCCCAACCCGCCTTCAAGTCCAAAGTGTCTTTGTATTCAACAAAGGTTTCGGGCAAAATGCGGCGATGGTAGTTGCCCGTGCTCCACTTGCCATTGCCGTCGGCGTCGAGGATGGCGCGGAGCTTGTATCTGGCGGGCATGAGGTGTTCAAACATCACCTCCTGTTTCGTGGTGATGGCTTCCTGTTTCAGCACCTTGCCGTTCTCGTCGGTGAGTTGCACGATAACCTGCCTCATGCTTTCGGGCGGCACTACGGTGATGTAGATGTTACCGTAATCATCGTCGGTCAGGACATGAAAATCGGCTTTGATAGGCTCGTTGGTGCGCCCACGGATACCGAAAAACACCGAGTCGGGCACCTCGAAACTGTAACTTGAATCAGCCGAAAAAGGTGTGGCCAGTCGGTATTTTAGGCCGTATTCATCGGCAGGTTCAAAGGCGAGTCGGTTGTAATAAACTGTGGTGTCACGCTTGAAGACTGACGAGTCGCGCATTTCATATTTCACGATGGGCTCCGAGAACTTCAATATCAAATCTTCTCCGGAGATTAAGCCGCCACGACCCAAAAGGTTGTTCTTGACCTTCAGTGTTTCGGGCTTTTTGTTTCTGATGATTTTGTCTTTGAATTTCAGGCTATAGCGCGACGAATCGTTGATGAGGGTATCGTATTTCACCTGCACCCAAAGGCTGTCCTTGACATTGGGCGTGAAGTACCACCAGATGGTGTCGTAATCAGGCGAATGCAATGTGACCAAATTGAAAGTGTCGGGAAGCATTTCGGGAGTCATGATGACGGCCTCCTTGGCGGGATGACGGAACACGAAGCGAAGTAAGCCCTCTTCGATGAGTTTCTTTTCCAAAAGTACTTGTGTGGAGTCAGCCTCGGTGAACATATAAAGCGTAAGGTTCAAGGCGTTTTGGTCCTCCATTGTCGTCGTTTTCGTCTCGAAAACGACCGAATCCTCCATTGTCGTCGCCTTCGTCTCGAAGGCGATAGAATCTTCCATTGTTGCGATAGAATCTTCCATTGTTGCGATAGAATCTTCCATTGCCGTCGCTCTCGTCTCGAAGGCAATAGAATCGACAGCCTTCACATGCGAATCCACCTGCATGGCCAAGCTATCTTTTGCCGTCGAATCGATTACGGAAGTGAGGGGTTTTTGCGGACACGAGGCCTGCACCAGCGTGTCCAAAAACGCCACTTCCTCGTTGGGCAGGTCGAAATAAAGATTGGCATTGGCGTCTTTCAAGGCAAAAATAAGGTATTTCTTGTCGGCCAAGCCATTGAGTTTGAAATTCCCTTCCTTGTCGGTTTTGGTAATGTAGTCGGGAATTGTGGTCATCGGAAGCGAGTCCAAATTGTCTCGGTCGGCGGCATACAAGGAAACATACACATTTTCAACAGGTTTCTTGTTTTCCGCATTCAAAACTTTTCCCGCAATGCTGAGCGTGTCAATATAATTGCCGGTCGCAAAGCTGTAGATATAGTCTTTGAACAGGTTGCCTTCGTGCAAGTCTTTGATAGCCGTACCGAAATTGATAGTATAGGTGGTGTTGGGATTCAAGTCTTCCTTAAACCTCACGACAACAGTCTTGTTTTTTAGCTTGATGTCGGGCTTTTCGGTCAAAGGGGGCGAAATCAGCACATTTTGGTTGGCGTTTTCGAGGGTGATGTATTCGTCGAAGGTGATTTCGATCTTCTTTCCGATGAAGTTGATACTATGGTTCTCAGGCACAGCCTCAACCACTATTGGAGGCGTAGTGTCCTTGGGCCCGCCCGTGGGTGCCACCGCATTGGCGCAACGCTGGGAAAGGAAGGCCGTCAGCAGCAGCCCAACTACCAAAAGAATATGTTTTGCCTTTGAAATCACGACGGCAAAAATAATGAATATTTCGATAGGGTAATTTGAGATTTGCGAGATCCGTGTTAAATCGTTGCAATCCGTCATCGCGAACGCAATGAAGCGATCCAAACTTCGTCACACCATCTTGCAACGATAAAAAGTGTTATTTTTGGCTATTTGGACACAAAAATAGCGTCAAATAGCCAAAAATAAATTCAAAAAACTGCCACTATTCACAAGTGCAATTATCTAATTATCAGTTGTATTGTTATAATCTTCTAACGCCATTCTCAAGCAATTAAGCACAATAGATTCTGTCAAATGACAGGGATATATGTTATTGATACGGTCATATATACAACCACCCCAACATGACGGAAATTGTGTACCTTTGCTGACTGGTTAAATGACTCATCTTTTATTCTTTGGACGGAGGCAAAGATAGCATTTATTCCATTCAGACGGGGAAGGGGAAACCCTTCTCCCGTTTGATAAAATGAATCTAGCTCAACCCTCTCCTTTTGGAGTTGCATTTAACAGTTGAATTTAGGTTGTTTTACTTGCTTTTAGCGTTTATCTCTTCTTCCAAATAAAAGAACACATAGCCCGGGCTTTGGAAAAACAATCTGGTGTCGGGGTTAGATATTCAATTTACAAACATACGCATTATTTTCAAACCCGATGCAATATTCCAAGAAAAAGTATTATTTTTGCAACCGAAAAACAGTTGCAAAATGACGAAAAAGGAAAAACTAATTGAAAGAATACGCCATTTGCCAAAGGATTTCACCTTTGCAGAATTGGAAACCGTCTTGTCTCAACTTGGTTTTGTAAAGGATGGCAAAGGAAAGACCTCAGGTTCAAGAGTGCGGTTTTTTCATCCCGATTTGAAGTTGCAGTATTTGGCACACAAGCCACATCCGTCAACCATAATAAAGGAAAAAGCACTGAAAGACATTGTAAATTACTTGACAGAAAACAAACTCATATAAAATGGATACACTGAAATATAAAGGATTTATCGGAAGCATTGAAGCCGAGCTCGACAGCAACACCCTCTATGGAAAAGTGCTCGGCTTGGACAAAGAAACCTTGGTAACTTACGAGGGGAATACGCTTACCGAATTGAAAGAAGACTTCATCAACGCCGTAGAAGACTACATCGCTTTTTGTAAAGAACAAGGAAAGCCTTTGCATAAGTCATACACAGGCAGTTTTAATGTCCGCATTCCCATTGAATTACACGCAAAAGTGGCTGCTATGGCACATGAAGAGGGCATTTCGCTCAACGCTTTTGTGAAAGAAAGCCTGATGCGAGTTGTCAAATAAAGGAATAGTTACTTGTTTTTTTACTACTTTTGCAACTTCATTCCATTCTGAATGAAAACCTTCTTGAATATCAAATTTTGAATTTTAAATCATTAAATCTCGAATATATGTACAGAACACATACTTGTGGCGAACTTCGTCTTGCCGATGCCGGGAAGGAAGTAACACTGGCCGGCTGGGTGCAGCGCACCCGCGACAAGGGCTCTCTCGTTTGGATTGACCTCCGCGACCGTTACGGCATCACACAACTCTTTTTGGATGGCAGCAGCGACCCGAAGCTCTTGGAGCAGGCCCGCTCATTTGGGCGTGAATTTGTGATTCAGGCCAAAGGCATTGTCATCGTGCGCGAGTCGAAGAACCCAAATATGCCAACGGGCGACATCGAACTGAAAGTAAACTCTTTCCAACTGCTCAACAGCAGCAAGACCCCGCCCTTCACCATCGAAGACATCAGCGATGGTGGCGAAGACCTTCGCATGAAATACCGTTATCTGGACATCCGCCGAAACCCTGTGCGCCAAAACCTTGAGTTGCGCCACCGCATGGCGATGCTCGTGCGCAACTACATGAGCAGCCTCAACTTCCTCGAAATCGAAACCCCGATGCTTATCAAATCGACCCCTGAAGGTGCCCGCGACTTCGTGGTGCCTTCGCGTATGAACCCCGGTGAGTTCTACGCCCTGCCACAGAGTCCACAGCAGTACAAGCAACTGCTGATGGTGGCCGGCATGGACCGCTATTTCCAAATCGTGCGCTGTTTCCGCGATGAGGACCTACGCGCCGACCGCCAGCCTGAGTTTACCCAAATCGACTGCGAGATGTCGTTTGTAGAACAAGAAGATGTGCTTAACACCTTCGAGGGCTTGGCCAAACACCTCTTCAAGGAAATGAAAGGCATCGAGTTTGGCGAATTTCCGCGCATGACTTGGCTTGATGCCATGAAATACTACGGTTCCGACAAGCCCGACATCCGCTTCGGGATGAAGTTTGTCGAATTGAACGATGTTGTCAAGGGCAAGGGTTTCGGTTTGTTCGACAACGCCGAACTCGTTGTCGGTATCTGCGCCGAGGGTTGCTCTGAATACACCCGCAAGCAACTTGACGCTCTCACCGAGTTTGTGAAGCGTCCTCAGGTAGGTGCCGGCGGCATGGTCTATGTCAAGTACAATACCGATGGTACTTTCAAGTCGTCTGTCGACAAATTCTATACGCCCGACGACCTAAAGTTGGTGGCCGAAAAATTCGGTGCCAAGCCGGGCGATCTGATGCTCGTCCTCTGTGGCGAAGCGATGAAAACGCGCAAGCAACTTAACGAGTTGCGCCTTGAGATGGGCGGCCAGCTCGGGCTGCGCAAACCTGACGAATTTGCGCCACTGTGGGTCATTGACTTCCCGCTGTTGGAATGGGACGAAGAAACACAACGCTTCTATGCCAAGCACCATCCGTTTACTGCGCCGAAGCCCGAGGATGAGGCCTTGCTCGACGACCCGACGAAATGGGGCGACATCCGGGCCAACGCATACGACATCGTGATGAACGGCGTGGAGATGGGTGGCGGCTCCATCCGTATCCACGACAGAGACCTGCAAAACAAGATGTTCCATACCCTCGGCTTTACCGACGAGAAAGCACAGGAACAGTTCGGTTTCCTCATGGGCGCTTTCGAGTATGGCGCACCGCCTCATGCCGGTTTGGCCTTCGGTTTCGACAGGCTCTGCTCGCTCTTTGGAGGTGCCGACAGCATTCGTGATTTCATCGCTTTCCCGAAAAACAACTCCGGTCGCGATGTAATGAGCGGCTCACCCGCGCCCATCGCCCAAGAACAACTGGACGAATTGCAGATTGCGTTGAATTTGAAATAAAGATGAAGCCAAAACTCACCATAGACAAATTGAAAGCAGAAGCCAAGCAGTTTTGCCTTTCTGAATCCAAACTAATAAACACGGATTTGTTTGGGGTGACTGATGGAAAAGCTGTTGGAACTTATGTTGAGCATAAGTTCCAACAGAAATTGGCTTCAAAATACATTGTTGAAGTAGGTTCATCCGCAATTGGAATCGACTTGCCTTCTGAGGACATCTTTACAGATATTAAAGTCACTTCGATAAGGCAGCCACAGTCGTCTTGTCCGTTTAAAGAAGCCAAACAAAAGATTTTCGGATTGGGATATAATCTATTGGTATTTGTATATGATAAGCAAGACGATCCGAAAACAAAAACTACAGTATTGAAGTTTGTCAGTTGCACATTCGTTTCCAAGGAACGCACTGCAGATTATACGACCACTTTTCGTTTGCGCGAAATGATTGAGGACGGGGCAAATGAAGAGGATATCGTGGCATATTTGACGGATAGGAATATCCCCGCTGATGAGATTTCTTTAAAACAATTGGCACAACAAATTATGAAGACAGCACCTCAACAAGGATATTTGACAATCTCAAATGCTTTGCAATGGAGACTACAATACCAGCGTATTGTCGACCTGTCGGAAAGGGTGCCGGGAATTTCAAAATTAGTATGATATAAGGAACCGGTATGCAAATCTTTGATGCACATATTTCCGAATCTGCAATGCAATTCTTGGAACAAATAACAAAGGGCCAAGATTATTTAATTGTCAACCAAATCATTGAGGAAACATGCGGCTGTAGATTTTTTTTCCCATCGGAAGACAGATTCGTATCATTGAAGAATGAATTGAAAAAGCCTGAAAGGTTTTGCTTTGCTGAGGATAGAGACGAGTACGGCGATTTTCAAACCAATATGGCTCTTGCCCATGCTGTTACGAAAATCTTATTGAAAAAAAGAATTACCCCCGAAATAGTATTAGAGCCTACATGTGGAAAGGGAAACTTCATCCTTGCGGCATTGCAAAACTTCCCCTCCATCAAACAAATATTCGGTATTGAGATTTATGAGCCGTATGTCTGGCAATGTAAATTCAATATCCTCGATTATTTCTTATTGAATCCAGAGGCCAATAAACCTTCGGTCCAAATATTTCATTACAATGTTTTTGATTTTGACTTTTTGGAGTTGAAAAAACAAATTCAAGAAGCCAATTTGCTTATTATCGGCAATCCGCCTTGGGTAACAAATTCCATGTTGGGTGCATTGGATTCGGACAATTTACCACAAAAATCCAACTTTAAGAAGAAAAAAGGGATAGAAGCCATAACGGGTAAAGGGAATTTTGACATTGCCGAATACATTGTGGTGTCATTGATGAGATTATTTGAGAAATGCAACGGCTGTCTGTCGTTGCTTGTGAAAAACTCTGTTATCAAAAACATAGTGTTCGAGCAGCGCAATAACCATTTTTTGATTTCTGACATTGAAGAAATGAATATTGATAGCAGAAAAGAGTTTGATGTTTCAGTTGAGGCATCTTTGTTATTCTGCCAATTCGGCAAACAGCCGTCGTTTCAATGCCAAATTTCTAACTTTTATTCTGGTGATACTGTTAGCAAGTTTGGATGGCATGGAAACAACTTTTATTCTGACATCGAAACATGCGGGAAAGCAGATACTATTGAAGGGAAAAGTCAATTAGAGTGGAGACAAGGAATCAAGCATGATTGTTCCAAAGTGATGGAACTTGAGCGCAATGGCAGTGTGTTTTGCAATAAGCTGAACGAAAAATTCGAATTGGAAGACGAGTTGATATATGGTTTGCTGAAAAGCTCTGATTTGAAGACTCTAATTGCTGAAAAGCCAAAAAAATTCACAATAGTTACCCAACAAAGCATAGGACAGAATACAGACTATATTTCCGATTTTCCTAAAACATATACCTATCTTCAAAGTCATATAGATTTTTTCCGTAACCGAAAATCAGCCATTTACAAAGGAAATCCCGAATTTTCCATTTTTGGCATCGGAGAATACTCTTTTAAACCTTATAAAGTGGCTATTTCTGGTTTGTATAAGACTTTCCATTTTACATTGGTTTTACCGGACAAAAAGCCTGTCATGCTTGACGACACCTGCTATTTTTTGGGCTTTGATGATTTGGAAAGTGCTGTTGTCGTACAAACCTTGTTGAATTCTGATATTGTAAGGACTTTTCTTCATTCCATAACATTCATAGACGCAAAAAGAATGATAACCAAAGATGTGTTGATGAGAATTGATTTGAAGAAAGCATTAAAAATGGTTGATCATAAAAAAATAGTTGAGCAAGCGAATGCTATTAAAATGGCAGTGGAAAGGGAAGGGGAAATGGGCTTTGATGACTTTATTTCAGCTGTGAACCAGAATAATATGCAATTGGAATTATTTAGTTGATTTGGAAAATAAATACAATAAGGAATGCTTTTTGAACGATTTATTGATTGATTTTAAGTTTATTTCTTGCAAAACAATAACAAATAAACAACCAAAATATGAAAAGACTACTCATCCTCACCGGCGGTGGCGATTGCCCAGGCCTTAATGCCGTCATCCGTGCCATCGTGAAACGCGCTTCGCAAGAAAAAGATTGGGAAGTGCTCGGCAGCATTCAGGCCTATAACGGAATCCTTTGGGAACCTACTGAGGTCGTCAGGCTGACACCGGATTCGGTGCGCGGCATACACTTTCGCGGTGGCACCATCATCGAGACCACCAACAAGGGCGGCCCGTTCAACTGGCCAGTGAAGAATGCTGACGGCACTTGGAGCACCGTTGACCGCAGCGACGAGATGTTGCGCAAGTTGCAATACATGGGTATTGATGCGGTCATCAGTATTGGCGGCGACGGATCGCAGCGCATCTCGCAGAAACTCTTCGAGAAGGGCTTGAACATCATTGGCGTGCCCAAGACCATCGACAACGACCTGTCGTCAACGGAATGCACCTTTGGTTTCCAGACTGCCGTACAAATCGCGACCGAGGCCGTTGACAAACTGGTTACTACGGCTGCCTCGCACAACCGCGTATTCGTCTTGGAAGTGATGGGCCGCGATGCCGGCTGGATCGCCCTGCATTCCGCCATAGCTGGCGGCGCCGAAGTGTGCCTCCTACCTGAGTTTCCATACGACATCCAAGTGGTGAAGGCTTGTCTGGAAGAGCGTTTTCACCACGACCGCGGCTTTGCTGTGGTCGTGGCTTCTGAAGGAGCACGCCCCCAAGACGGGCAGCAGGTCTATGAAGTCAGTACCGAAGTGGGCTACGAAAACAAAAAATTAGGCGGTATTGGCCGCGCCTTGATTGGCCAACTGAAAGCTGCTGGATTTACACACGACATGCGCGAAACCATATTGGGTCACCTGCAACGCGGCGGCGTGCCGATTGCCTACGACCGTGTGCTCAGCGCCGAGTTTGGTGTGAAGGCCTTCGAAATGGCCCTTAATGGACAGTTTGGTCAGATGGTGGCTTACCATCATCCCGACTTAGTGGCCGTCTCGCTCAAGGAAGCCATCTCCAAGCCCAACCTCGTCACTTTCGACAGCGACTTGGTACGCACTGCACAAGGACTGAACATTTCATTAGGAATCTAAATAATGAAGGCTTCTATACATTGATTTCAGTTGGTACCAAAGAATCATGAACATACGTGTTGTTTCTACCGCCCAACAAGCCCAAGGCATTGATTTCGCCGATAGCATTGCCGTCGTCATTGATGTCTTGCGGGCGACAAGTGTCATCACCACGGCTTTGAGTCATGGTGCGTGTGAGGTCATTCCCGTGAAGACGGTGGAGGAGGCCCAACGGATTTTTGCCGCCAAGGACGCCGACACAACATTGCGTGGCGGTGAACGCCATGCCCTGAAGATTGAGGGCTTCGACCTCTCCAATTCGCCGTTGGAATACACGAAAGAAAGGGTGAAAGGGAAGACCCTCATCTTGACCACCACCAACGGCACCAAAGCCATTAATAATATAAAAGGTGCGGATGAAGTTGTTTTGGCCTGTTTCAGAAATGCGGCAGCAGTGGTGGATTTCTTGGCAAAGGCCAACAAAAATGTGGTCATCGTCTGCGCAGGCACAGAAGACAAGTTTTCCTTGGATGATGGTCTCAACGCTGGCATGTTGATAGCATTGCTGATGCAGCAGACCGAGGTGGAGACTGACGATTTGGGATTTTTGTTGAGCCGTTATTATGACCACGCCAAGGCGGATCTGATGGCGGCACTTTCGGGCTGCTATCATTTGCAGCGTCTTGTCTCTCTCGGTTTTGAGGCCGATGTTCGGTTTTGCCTTGAGAGGAATGTCGAATTGGTAGTACCTGTTTTTGCCGAGGGAAGGGTGATAGGAAGACCATGAAAAAGCTGTTCTATATCCTTTTTGTTTTGTCTTTTGCTTTCAATTCATGCAAGGAGGCGGAAAGCCCTCAAGGAGCGGAGCCTCACTATCCCTATCAAGCCACCTATGACATTGGCGACTATTACCACAACGACACGTTGGAGGGCATTGTTTTCCATACTTTTGATGCCCATAACGGAATGATGGTCTGCCTTGACGAGGCCTTTTTGCCTTGGTGCATTCCGCTCAACCTCAATTGTGAGACTGGAGCCACCAACCCTTACGAGGGTTGGAACAACACCAACATCCTGATGGATGTTTACGAAATGAGCCGTTATCCGGCGATTCAATGGAGTTACCTTAAAAACACTTGGCATCTTGTAAACTATAGCCACCGAAAGATTAGCAACAAGCAGTGGTTTGTCCCCTCAACTACCGAGTTGCGCTATCTGTTGCGAAATCAAGAGGCGGTGAATGCCACGCTTGACTCATTGGGATACCCGACTTTGGCAGACAAGATTTATTGGTCGAGTACGGAATTGGGCACACGCAGTGCAGCCACCGTGCATTTGCAGAACGGCGAAATCGTCATCGGCGATTCGTTGAAGACACTGGAATTTTATGTACGGGCGATCCGATGTTTTTGAAATAGGCTCAAACCGAAAACCCTGAGCCGTCCCATTTTTCTTTCGGATGTGGTCGGAACACTTCGGTAGGGCAACTGCTCATTTCTTCACCACTGGGTCGCAGGTCAGGCCGATGCCCAGTTTCTTGAATATCTTCTGATCCACTTCGCTGAGCATTACCGTGCTGTGCACTTGGCAGCCTTTCAGTTGCGGCAAGCATTCCAAGGCTTTCTTGCAGTTTTCGTCCCATAAGCTGAGCATGGAGAGGGCCACCAGCACTTCGTCGGTGTGCAGGCGCGGGTTTTTGCCTTGCAGGTAGTTGACCTTGGTGGTCTGGATAGGCTCAATCATGGCTTGAGGGATAAGTTTCACCTCATGCGGTATGTCCGCAATATGCTTGGTGGCGTTCAGTATCAGGGCAGCACTGGGGCCGAGCAAGTCGCTCGTGTGTGCTGTGATGATGGTGCCGTCTTCCAACTCGATGGCGGCAGCGGCAGCACCTTCTTTTTCCTTCCGTTCTTTGGCGGCGATGGTGGTCTTGCGTAAGGTAGTGGTGATTTTGGCCTGTTTCATCAGCAAGGCGATTTTGTTCACCTCATTCTCTGTGCCTTTGCCCTTGGCAAGGTTGCATAAGGCGGTATAATAGCGGCGGATGGTCTCTTGTTTGGAGGCTTCGCAGCACACCGCGTCGTCGCTGAGGCAGTAGCCCACCATGTTGACGCCCATGTCGGTCGGCGACTTGTACGGGTTTTCGCCATATATGCTCTCGAAAATGGCATTCAGCACTGGGAAAATCTCAATGTCGCGGTTATAGTTGACTGCGGTTTTGCCGTAGGCTTCCAGATGGAAGGGATCAATCATGTTGACATCGCTGAGGTCGGCGGTGGCAGCCTCGTAGGCCACATTGACGGGGTGTTTCAACGGCAGGTTCCACACGGGGAAGGTCTCAAACTTGGCATAGCCCGCCTTGGTGCCGCGTTTGTTTTCATGATACAACTGGCTCAGGCAGACGGCCATCTTGCCGCTTCCGGGACCTGGGGCGGTAACTACTACCAATGGGCGTGAAGTCTCCACATAGTCGTTGCGCCCTAAACCTTCTTCGGAGTCGATGAGGGCAACATTATTGGGATAGCCTTCGATAATGCGGTGATAATATACTTTGATGCCCATGCGTTCTAAGCGTTTGCGGTAGGCTTCGGTGCTGGCTTGGCCGTTATAGTGGGTGACTACAACCGAACTCACCATGAAACCACGGTTTATGAACTCTTGTCGGAGGCGCAACACATCCACATCGTATGTGATACCCAAGTCGCCGCGCATTTTGTTCTTTTCGATGTCGACGGCGCTGATGACGATGATGATTTCGGCCTCATCGATAAGTTGTGACAGCATTTTCAATTTGCTATCGGGCTGGAAACCCGGAAGCACACGGCTGGCATGGAAGTCGTCGAAGAGCTTCCCGCCAAATTCAAGATAAAGTTTATCGCCGAATTTTGCGATGCGGTCTTTGATGTGTTCTGACTGGATTTTGAGGTATTTCTCGTTGTCGAACCCGTATTTCATTGCGCTTTTCATGGTATTTAAATCTTAAAATACGGAGTGCAAAGATAAAGGTTTTCGGCAAATGGAAACTGATTTTTTAGATTTTGGGACGAAAAAACGGTCGCCCCGTCAAGGAGCGACCGTTCATTAATGCTGTTCGTCAAGCTTACCAAGCAAAGAGCGGGTAGTCTTTCATCATCTTGTTCACCTCGACGCGGACAGCGGCAATTTTTGCATCTGGCGCTGTCTTGGTTTCGGGATTGATGGCACCGATGACATCGTCAATCAGTTCAACGATGATAGGCATCTTGTCTTCTTTCAGGCCACGGGTGGTGATGGCGGGCGTGCCAACACGCAAACCAGAGGTCAGGAAAGGTGAGCGGCTGTCGAAGGGTACCATGTTCTTGTTGATGGTGATGTCGGCAAGCACAAGGGTGTTCTCCACCATCTTACCGGTGATTTCCGGAAACTTGCCGCGGAGGTCGATGAGCATGGAGTGGTTGTCGGTGCCGCCGCTGATAACCTGATAGCCCTTGTCGACAAAAGCCTGAGCCATGACGCTGGCGTTCTTGCGTACTTGGATGATGTACTCCTTGTACTCATCGCTGAGGGCTTCGCCGAAAGCAACGGCTTTGGAGGCGATGACATGCTCGAGCGGGCCACCTTGGATGCCCGGGAACACGGCACTGTTGATCAAAGCGGACATCATCTTCGTTTCACCCTTCGGAGTCTTGCGGCCAAGCGGGTCTTCAAAGTCATGACGGATGAGAATCATGCCACCACGGGGACCACGCAGGGTTTTGTGAGTCGTGGTGGTGATGATGTGGCAATACTCCAGCGGGTCGTTCAGCAAACCCTTGGCGATGAGGCCGGCAGGATGGCTGATGTCGGCCATGAGGACGGCGTCCACTTGGTCGGCGATGGCACGCATACGCTTGTAGTCCCAGTCGCGGCTGTAGGCTGAAGCACCGGCGATGATGAGTTTGGGCTTGCACTCAAGGGCAATCTTCTCCATCTCGTCGTAGTCGACACAGCCGGTTTCCTTGGCCACATGATAGGCGACGGGCTTGTAAAGCAGACCCGACACATTGACTGGGCTGCCGTGCGAAAGGTGACCGCCGTGCGAAAGGTCGAGGCCCATAAAGGTGTCGCCCGGCTCAAGGATGGCTTGCATTACGGCCATGTTGGCCTGTGCACCCGAGTGGGGCTGCACATTGGCAAAGGTGGCATTGAACAGCTGGCAGGCACGGTCGATGGCGATTTGCTCGCTTTGGTCGACGATTTGGCAGCCGCCATAGTAACGCTTGCCGGGATAGCCCTCGGCATATTTGTTGGTCATAACTGACCCCATGGCTTCCAAAACCTGTTCACTGACAAAGTTTTCCGAAGCGATAAGCTCGATACCATGCATCTGACGCTCTTTCTCTTGGCGAATCAGATCAAAGATTTTTTCGTCTCTTTTCATGTTGATTTATGTTGATTGTTGAATTGTTGTTATTTATAACACAAAACTGCTGAACACGAAACGCGGGACACTCCCCCACTTAAAAGGGGTCTGGGGATTAAAAAATCCGCGTCTCGTGTCTCGAGGTCACAAGTTCTTCAAATTTGCTGCAAAGGTGCAACTTTTTTGTGAGGTACGGAGAAAAATTGTGGGATATTTCTTTCGCAAGTTGAATTATCCCTCAAATTACCGTGTTTTTGCTACGACAAACAAAACACTCATTCATTCTGACAATCAAAGGATTGTGTTCTGGATTTTGCTTCCATTCCTGCAAATAAAGTTCAATTTTACGCTTCATCATGGCCGTTTACACATTTTATGAACCAAATTAGCATAGAATTTACACATTTTATGAAAAATCGTAGAAATTTTGGTAAGTTGTTTCTCAAATTTCGGTGAAACCCCATCCTATTCGCCGAAAAATTTTCGGTGATTATAGGCCATATTCGCCGAAAAGTTGTATTTTTGTAGAAAATTTACGACAATGTACCTACATGAATACAAGGAATGGTGGAACTTTAGATATGACGCCTCAGCTATTTTAAGCAAGTTGGCGGAGGTCAGGTCACGGCAAGGAAAGCTGCTTGGCGAACTGTCGGCAATCGGGTTTTCCTTGCAAGAAGAAGCTCAACTGGCCAATCTCACAATCGAAATCGTGAAATCGTCGGAAATCGAAGGCGAGTTGCTCAACTTGGAGCAAGTGAGGTCGTCCATCGCAATACGTCTCGGCATACCAGCGGTAGATCTCGTGTCCGCCTCTCGTTATGTGCAAGGCGTAGTCGAAATGATGTTGGATGCCACCCAACACTATCAACAACCTTTGACAGATGAAAGACTTTTTGGCTGGCATAACGTACTGTTTCCCACAGGGGTTAGTGGCCTTTATAAGATTGATGTAGCCAAATACCGTACCCACGACATGCAAGTCGTTTCAGGGCCGATGGGATTGGAAACGGTTCACTACCAAGCACCTGCGCCAAAGCGAGTGCCTACAGAGATGTCGCGTTTTATTGAATGGTTCAATGGCAGCGACCCGATAGACCCTGTTTTGAAGGCAGCAATAGCCCATCTTTGGTTCGTCGTCATACACCCCTTTGACGATGGCAACGGACGTATTGCACGGGCATTGACAGAACTTTTGCTTTCGCGTGCCGATGAAACGGCAAAAAGGTTTTATAGCATGTCCAACCAAATCCAATTGGACAAAAAACGCTATTATGAGATTCTGGAAAGCACGCAAAAGGAAGATGGCGACATCACCGAATGGCTGTTGTGGTTTTTGGAGTGTTTAGACCGTTCACTGAAAGCCACGGATGAGACTTTGGCTTCAGTGCTAGCAAAAGCGCGGTTTTGGGAGACTTACTCCGAAACGACCTTCAACGAACGGCAGAAGAAACTGATTAACATGCTGTTTGACGGTTTCTTTGATAAACTGAACACGAGCAAATGGGCGAAAATCTCGAAATGCTCGACCGACACTGCACTCAACGACATCAAGGACTTGGTGAAGAAAGGGGTGTTGAAGAAAAGCGAAGAAGGTGGTCGGAGTACGAATTATTTGTTTAATTTTGCGCCCAAAATAAAACCTAACGATGAAGAATTTTGTTGAAGAACTCCGTTGGCGCGGAATGCTGGCACAAATAATGCCGGGAACAGAAGAATTATTACAGAAAGAGATGGTGACGGCCTACCTCGGCACCGACCCGACCGCCGACTCCCTGCATATCGGACACCTGTGCGGAATCATGATGCTCCGCCACCTGCAACGCTGCGGTCACAAGCCCATCATCCTCGTGGGTGGTGCCACCGGCATGATCGGCGACCCTTCGGGCAAGAGCCAAGAACGCAACTTGCTGAACAGCGAGACTTTATACCACAACCAAGAATGTATCAAGAAGCAAGTAGCCAAGTTCCTTGACTTTGAGTCGGGCATACCCAATGCCGCCGAGATGGTGAACAACTACGACTGGATGAAAGACTTCACCTTCCTCGACTTCGCACGCGAAGTGGGCAAGCACATCACCGTGAATTACATGATGGCCAAAGACAGCGTGCAGCAACGCCTCAATGGTTCAGCCCGCGACGGTTTGAGCTTCACCGAGTTCACCTACCAATTGCTACAAGGCTACGACTTCCTCTATCTCTACCAACACAAGCACTGCAAGCTGCAACTGGGCGGCAACGACCAATGGGGAAACATCACCACGGGAACGGAATTGATTCGTCGCACCTTAGGTTTTGAAAATGAGGCCTTTGCCCTCACTTGCCCGCTCATCACCAAGGCCGACGGCAAGAAATTCGGCAAGACCGAGACCGGCAACATCTGGCTCGACCCGAAGCGCACCACGCCTTACAAGTTCTATCAGTTCTGGCTCAACGTCAGCGACGACGATGCGGAGAAATACATCAAGATTTTCACCTCGCTGGAAAAGGATGTCATCGATGCGCTCGTCGAGGAACACAAGAAAGACCCAGGCCTTCGCGTGTTGCAAAAGCGTCTGGCCGAGGAAGTTACACTGATGGTGCACTCGCAGGAAGCCCTCGATGCCGCCATCGAAGCCTCCAACATCCTCTTCGGCAAGTCGACCAAAGAAGGTTTGGAGAAACTCGATGAGCAGACCTTTTTGGACATCTTTGATGGTGTGCCGCAGGAACACCTTGCTCTCGCCGACCTCGAAGCAGGCATTCCGATTGTCGACTTCATGGCCGTCAACACCCAGATTTTCCCCTCCAAGGGCGAGGCCCGCAAGATGACTCAGGCCAACGGCGTGAGTGTCAACAAGGAAAAAGTCACTTTGGACAAAGAGATGACCGCCGCCGACCTCATCGACGGGAAATACATCCTTGTGCAGAAGGGCAAGAAGAACTATTATTTGGTGGTGGTGGAGTAATCAAAGCAAAAATGAATAGTAACAAAAAAAAAGCAATAATAGTCGGCGCCACATCAGGAATTGGTAGAGAACTTGCCAAGTTATTGACGGAAAATGGTTATGCTGTTGGAATAACAGGCAGAAGAACCGATCTGTTAGACGAAATAAAAAAAGAAAACCCAAACGCATACGCAATTAAATCACTTGACATAACGGACACCAAAAACGTAATTGAAAAATTAGAAGAATTGATAATCGAAATTGGTGGAATGGATTTGTTGATTTTAAGTTCAGGAACAGGCGACATAAACGAACATTTGGAGTTTGAAATAGAAAAAAGAACCATTGACACCAATGTAACAGGATTTACCCGTATAATAGATTGGGCGTTTAACTATTTTGAACGTCAAAAACACGGACACTTAGTAGCAATAAGTTCTGTAGGCGGACTTCGTGGCAGTCGGCAAGCCCCTGCATACAATGCAACAAAAGCCTATCAAATCAATTATTTGGAAAGTTTAAGACAGAAAGCCACAAAACTGAAAACTCCAATTTTTATAACCGACATTCGTCCCGGACTCGTTGATACAGCTATGGCAAAGGGAGAAGGCTTGTTCTGGGTTATGCCGTTAAACAAAGTAACAAACCAAATTTTCAGAGCAATAAATCGAAAAAGGAAAGTGGCTTATGTTACAAAGCGTTGGAGAATTGTTGCTTTTATTTCAAGACATTTACCCAGATTTATATATGATAAAATGTAAAGTAAATAATGAACCGCTAACACGGACTATACATCAGTCAGGACGGGTAAACATAGTTTTTTGTACTTCGCTCGAATAAAGACTGGGTAGATATTGTATTTATAATACGTACTATATCAGATATTATCGTCCTACAGGTTATGATTGCCTTGAGAAAACCCGCTAAATGGATGTGCTATGAACCTGTTAATGGTAAGCCAAACCACTGCGAATACCAAATAATTGAATTGGATTTTCAAGATGCTGTAGCGATTAAATTGGAACAGCAAGCTAAATATTGAGAGGTGCTATCATTTATCGGCTTGAATTCAAGAAAAAGACATAAACGTTGTAGGGGTGTCCCGACATGTCTACCTAATATCGGTAATCATTTCTTCAACGTCTCCTCGGCCTGCTTGATGGTGCCGCGCTCTCCGTTGACGAAGGCAACGACGAAAGCATCCTTATAGCCCAAAGCGCGTATTTCGGCCTGTCGTTTGGTGGCGGCGTCCTTGCTGGTGAATCGGCCTGAGATGTATCGGAAGGCACCGTTGTATTCATAGACATCGACCTCCTTTACACCACTGAAGGCCTTGTTGGTAGAGGCCACTTTCTTGTCGCGGCTGGCAAACTGAACCGTGAAATAGGTGTCACTGTTGGTGCCGTTGGCAGGCTTTTCGCTGTCAATTGCTTGGGCGGAAGTGTGGTTTTCCGACTCAAACTCACGCTTGTAGTCTTCAAAGGCGCGATAAAGTGCCAAAGCCATCTTGGTTTGTCCCATCTCGGAGTTGAGGAACTGTTCCTCCTTAGTGTTGTTGATGAAACCCAACTCCACCAGTATGCTCGGCATGGAGGTTCTCCACAGCACAAGGAACCCAGCCTGTTGCACGCCACGGTCGTGGCGACCTTTGCCGGCAAATTGTTTCTGCACCTTGCCCGCCAAGTCGAGGCTTTGGTTTTGATAGAGGCTTTGCGAAAGCGAGAAAAGAATATAGGCTTCCGTGCTGTTAGGGTCGAAGTTGTTGTAGGCATCGGTGTTGTCTTCGAGCAAGATGGCCGCATTTTCTTTTTTTGCCACCGCCAAGTTTTTCTCGTTTTTCGATTCGCCCATGACAAAGGTTTCGGCGCCGTAGGCCGAATTGGCGGTCTCCGTGGAGTTGCAGTGGATGGAGATGAACACATCGGCGTTGTTGCGATTGGCTATGGCGGCGCGTTCACTCAGTTCGACAAACCTGTCGGTGCTGCGCGTGTAGATGACTTTCACATCGGGCAGGTTCTCTTTGATATAGTTGCCAAATTTGAGGGCAACAGCTAAGTTGAGGGCTTTTTCGGTGGTTACCTTGCCCAAGGCACCCGTATCCTTGCCGCCGTGACCGGCGTCGATGACGATGGTTTGTATCTTTTCGCCTTTTTGTGCCAAGGCGCACAGAGGCAGCAGAAAAATCAGGAAAAAAACACCAAATCGCAAAAACTTTCGTTCTATCATGTTGAGTTCGTTTAATTATGCGCGAAGAAAAACTATCTTTGCAGCGGATTTCAATGCACAAAAGTAATCGTTTTCACGTTGACAAAACGCATGTCACATAAGAAATATTTTCCATCGGCGGCTCTTTTCATGCTTGCGGCTATGGTCGTTTTGTTCTACGGTTGCAAACAATTATCTCATACAGAAAAAGATAGATACGATTTTGAGCCTGTTGTTGTCGATAGCGCTGTCGTTGTTACCGAACGCATTGTTGATACGATAATGCTGGTTTCGGATGGTATCCAACCCGACAGCATTGCGCAACCTATGGTTGATTCCTTGGCCTTCCTTGTTGACAGCATTGCTTTCCCCGATTCTTTATTATTCTGCTCCGACACCCTGCAAGTTGATACTTTGCACCGCGATACGCTGACGCAAGAATTACATCATCGTGCCGAGCCTAAACGGTCGGGGTCGGCTATTGAGACGAAGGTGATTTGCTCGGCAGCCGATTCGTCGTATCGCGACATGAACAATAAGAAAATCTACTATTTCGGTCAAGCCGAAGCCAAATACGAAGACATCACCATCAAGGCCGATTATCTGGAATTTGACTTGGAGACCAGTACCTGCACGGCGCGCGGTGTCGTCGATTCGTTGGGTAAGGTCAAGGGTCGGCCTGTCTTCACGCAAGGTGAGTCGACTTTCGAAGCTATGGAGATGCGGTACAACTTCAAGACGAAGAAAGGCATCATCACTAAAGTGTGGACTGAAGAGAGTGGGGGATACCTTCATGGTGAGCGTATCAAGCGCATGGACGACAACTCGATTAACATCCGCTCGGGCGGCTACACCACCTGCGACCTCAAGGAACATCCCCACTACCAGTTCAAGTTCACCAAGGCCAAGGTCATTCCCAACGACAAAATCGTTACAGGGCCAATATATATGACCATTTCTGATATTCCGTTGCCGTTGGCCTTGCCTTTTGCCATGATTCCTAACACGAAAGGCAAAAAGTCGGGGCTCATCATCCCCACCTATGGCGAATCGGCCAACCGTGGTTTTTACCTCGAAAACGGCGGATATTATTGGGCCATCAACGACAATTACGATCTGCAAGTGTTGGGCGACATCTACACTCGTGGCTCGTGGGGCATTAAGCCGACATTCCGCTACAACAAACGCTACAGATACAACGGTTCGATGGCTTCGGGTTTCGCGGTCAACAAGATAGGCACTAAAGGTGCTGCCGACTATCTGGAAAGCACCGATTTCAAGATACAATGGACCCACAGACAGGACCCCAAGGCACATCCGAGGCGCAACTTCACTGCCAATGTGAACATCGTGAGTTCCAATTTCAACAAATACAACGCCACCACCACCACCGACCAGCTGAGCAACACTTTCAGGTCGAGCATTGCCTATCAGACCAATTTTGCGGGAAAGGTGTACCTCACCCTCAACGCCAGCCACAGCCAGAACACGCTGACCCGTCAGGTAACAGCCTCCTTGCCCGAACTCACGCTGTCGGTCAATACATTTTATCCTTTGAAAAATGTGGGCAAGGCGGGCAAAAAACGCTGGTACCAAAGCCTGAGTATGAGCTACATGATGAACGGAAAGGCTTACATCAATGATGTGGACACAGTGCTTTTCCACGGTATCCGAGACGATTTCGGGGATTGGGCCAGCGTGATGTTCCGCGACCATCTACAAACGGGCATGTCGCATAGAATGCCTATCAATGCCACCATCAAACTATTCAAACATTTCTCGTGGACCAATTCGTTGACACTCAATGATTACATGTATTTCAGACGCATTGAGCGCCAATGGATCACTGATAGTGACTCGACAGGATACCTGCAAACCGACACCATCAATGGCTTCCGCAACTTGGTGGATTTTAGTGCAAGCAGCAATCTCACTACCAAAGTGTACGGTATGGTGAACTTTGCCCGAGGGCCCATCCGGGCCATACGCCATGTCTTCACGCCTACCATAGGCATCACCTACCGCCCCAACTTCGGCGACCCCAAATGGGGCGTTTACGGCTATTATGTTGACGGAAACGGCAAGGAGCAGGTTTACAATAAGTTCGGCAATGCCCTTTACGGCACGCCTTCACAAACCCAACAAGGTTTATTGACTTATAGTTTTAACAACAACTTGGAAATCAAGGTGCCGTCAAGTTCCGACACGATTACCGGCGTGAAGAAAGTCCCAATTCTGGAATCATTAAGTGTCTCAGGCAATTACGATGTGACCAAGGACTCGGTCAACTTTTCTCCCATATCGATCAGTGGGCGCACCACATTGATAAAGAAATTAGGAATCAACTATAGTAGCTCGTGGGACCCTTACGCCGCCGACTCGTTAGGCCGCCGTATCAACCGTTTTGAGTTCATCGACAACGGACGGCTGTTCAGAAAGACGGGCTCATCGTGGAGGTTTAGCTTGAATTACAGCTTCAATCAAAATGACCTCAAGAAACTGCAAGGGAAAAAAGGGAGCCAAGAACTGAGAGACGAAATCAACGAAAATGCGAGAAAGTCAGGCAATTTCGACCCCGACGAGCTGAACGAAATCTTGGGCAATCCCAATGCCTACATCGACTGGACCACGCCTTGGTCGCTCTCAATCAGTTACAACCTAACCTATACAACCTCAATAGCCTACGCCGCGTTCATGGGCATAGCCACCAACACCCATGTGCACACCGTAGGACTCAACGGCGACATCAGCATTACACCCAAATGGAAGGTAACCTTCTCGACCGGATGGGACTTCGTCAACAACAACATTACCTACACCAATCTCAGTGTTTACCGCGATTTGCACTGCTGGGAAATGCGTTTCAACTGGATTCCCATCGGCAGTTACAAGAGCTGGAATTTCACCATCAATGTGAAGGCACAGGCCTTGAAAGACCTGAAATATGAAAAGAAAAAGGACTATCGGGACAATTAAATGCTTTACTTTCCAATAAATTGTTTATTTTTGTGTCATCAAAACCAATAAATTTTATCTATGAAAAAAGTATTTGCCCTTTTCCTCGCGCTGGCCATCGGTTTTGGCCTGAAAGCGCAATGCCCTCTTACACAAGCTGTTGACTTTACGGCTACTGACATTCACGGCAACGAAATCCACTTGTTCGACATTCTTGACGGAGGCCAAGCCGTGCTTATCGATTTCTTCTTCACTACCTGTGGCCCTTGCCAACAGGCTACGCCGAAGATTGTAGATTCATACTATGCCTTCGGCTGCAACCAGCATGATGTGTTCTACATGGAAATCTCCAGCCATGACAGCGATGCCGCCTGCCAAAACTGGTGCCAAAACTATGGCGTGGAATATCCTACCATCAGTGGCGTAGCCGGCGGCTCTGGTATTTGCAGCACCTACCAAATCGGAGCCTATCCCACCGTCATCCTCATCATGCCGAACCGTCAAATCGTGATCCGAGACCTGTGGCCCATCAATAGTGCCCAGGATGTCATCACTGCCTTGGAAGCACAAGGTATCCAACAGCATGAGTGCGGCGGAACCGAAGGCTTGACCATTACCCCTGACACGCTTTACATGATACAGGGTTGCATTATTGAAAATGGGATACTGACCATTGCTAATACCACCGATGAAGATGTGAGTATCCATTCTTTCACTGCCGACTCAATTTTCTATCTGGAATGTTGGCATGACTATGAGAATGTAACGAATGGTATGACCGTTGCATCGGGTGATACTGTTGAAATTGAAGTTATTGTGGATGTGCCTGTCAAGTTGATTTTCACTGGAAAAATGTACATTGAAACTTCCGTTGGAAACTATGAAGTCGAGATGGTTCTGGATTGGCAGGTGGGTGTTGGCGAAAATGCCAAACATGCCGTCGCACTTTTCCCCAATCCCGCCAATGATTTTGTGACTCTCAAAGGCGAAAGCCTTGGCAGGGTGTGTGTGTACAATGTCCTCGGCCAAAAGGTGGAAGAGTTGGAGGCCGGCGGCACCGAAATCCGTATCAACACGACAGGCTATGAAAACGGTGTGTATTTTGTCAAGATGGGCGAGACAACACAGCGGTTTGTGGTTCAACATTGATAGAATGTTGAATGCTTAATACGCGGTGTACTACCGTGCCCCCAAAAGTTGGACGGGTTACACATTAATTGAAATAGGTAAAGAGTTCGGCATTGTACCGGACTCTTTCCTTTTAGTTCCAACTTTATTCCGTCTTTGTTATAGAAGCACTATGATCCACAAGAGCCTGAAAGCATTTTGAAAAACGCTTTCATTCGACTGCTTTTGTCCATTTTATTCCCGTTTCAGCATATTGAAATATGAATCCAATAGTTTTTGCGCCCCGATGTAGGCGCTGGCCCTTTGGCTGCGCACATCGCCTTCGATGAGTGGCAGCAGGTCGGCAATCAAGGGGTTCTGATAGAAATCGTTTTTCAAGGCGGCGTCCATGGTGTCGTACATCATCTGTACATCCTGCTGTGCGCGTTTTCTGTAAAGGAAGCCGTTGTCACGAATGGCCTGCACGTGCTCGGCGACCATCTGCCACACCTCATCGATATTGAAGCCCGTCAGGGCAGAGCAGGTCATCACTTTGGGCTCTTGTCCCGACTCGGGCAAGGGGAAGAGGTGCAGCGCGTTTCTGCATTCGGCGGCGGCACGGTTGGCGCGCATCACATTGTCGCCGTCGGCCTTGTTCACCGCGATGCCATCGGCCATCTCCATGATGCCTCGTTTGATGCCTTGCAGTTCGTCGCCGGCACCGCTGATGAGAATCAAAAGGAAGAAGTCGACCATGGAATGCACTGCCGTTTCCGACTGGCCTACGCCCACGGTCTCCACAAAAATCGTATCATAGCCAGCTGCTTCACAAAGGATTATTGTTTCTCTTGTCTTCCTCGCCACACCGCCCAAAGTGCCCGCCGAGGCCGAAGGACGGATGTAGGCGTTGGGATGTACCGAAAGGGATTCCATGCGGGTTTTATCACCCAAGATACTGCCTTTTGAGCGTTGACTGGAAGGGTCGATGGCCAAAACCGCAAGCCGTTGTCCCTTGTTGCAAAGATGTACGCCCAACGCTTCGATGAAGGTGCTTTTGCCCGCGCCCGGCACTCCCGTGATACCCAAACGCAAGGCCTTGCCCGACTTGGGCAGGCAGGCAGCAATAATCTGCTGCGCCAAATCCTGATGTTTGGGCAAGGCACTCTCCACCAGCGTGATGGCCTTGCTGAGTGCTACACGGTCGCCGTTGAGGATGCCCTCAACATACCACTCCAACGGCATAAGTTGCTGGTGGTTGCGCCTCATGCGCTCCAAAGCCTTAGGGTTCACTTGGATGGGCCCCTCTACGCCTTCGGTAACCTTGAGGTTCGATTCCCATTCATGTTCCTGATTTTCAAAGTGTTCGTATTCCATAGCGGATTGCGGTTTGATTTGGCAAAGGTAGTGATTATTGTTGATAAGTAGGTAGTCAAAATTAAGCTGCATAATGAGAGTAGTTGACGAACAGAGATGTACCGACCGAAGCCAAAGCCCTGTCGGTGGCGTAGAAGAGGGAATCGGTGGACACATAGTCTTGCGGACGTATCCACTTTCC
>JBHACT010000064.1:0-9904 GCA_041854745.1 Candidatus Limimorpha sp.
AGGGAAAGTGGATACGTCCGCAAGACTATGTGTCCACCGATTCCCTCTTCTACGCCACCGACAGGGCTTTGGCTTCGGTCGGTACATCTCTGTTCGTCAACTACTCTCATTATGCAGCTTAATTTTGACTACCTACTTAAAAAAATAGCACAACACCGATGCCATATAATAGTAACTAGCCGATGCATTTGGATTAGCATATGTTTGTTTTCTGGCTTTTCTACAAATATTATTATATTCATTTTCAAAGTTTTGACGACTAGTTAGATATGTGTCTACTTGATCCCAAAACAAATCCCAATCTGTTCCAAAATCATCTTTTTCATGAAAGGAAGCCACATTAGGTTCAACTCTTTGCTGGTGCTGATTTTGAGAAACACGTGTCGGCTTTTGCCCTGATTTCCAAACACAACCACAGCCCTTACAAAGAAATTCATCATCTACAAATTGACTTAAAGTAAGGTCTTCTGCATTGTCAACGGCGAAATCACTCATACCTAGTTTTCCTAAGCCAAAACCTAAAGCAATATCACCTAAAAATGAAAGCCTCCCTTTTATCAAACGGTCGTCACTTTTCCTCGTATTTGACGATCCGCATCTTGGACATCTTGGTGCATTCCCCATATTACCCTACCCTTTCCACATCCAGATACACCATATTCAGTGCACCTGCTTTTTTGATGTCGATTCCATAAATCCGCATGAAGGCATCCACCACCGCTTGACCACCGTTGGTGATTACGGGGTTGCTCATGCTGTTGCTTACTACATCAACGGACATACCGCGTTCTACACGGAAGCCGCTGGTCAGTTTCGGGTTTTTTACTGTGATTCTATACAACATAGTGTGTTTTCTTCTGCCCGCAAATCTCACCAAGACAGGCGTTTGTTTGTAATGTTGTGGCACAAGAAAAGCGCGAGACTCGATTCTGTCACGCCCATCAAACTGTAGGTATCGCCAAACACCTTCCACGGAATGGACCGAAGAAACAATATCCCACGCTTGTTTTTATTTCAAGTGGGTGTTTGGCACCCTGTTGATAACAAAAACAAAAGGTGAGCATCGGTCTTCGTCCTCCGTGTATTTTTGGCGATTTCACAGTTTAGGACTCAGAATGCCTTCCTTGCCGAGTCGAGATTTCTCCCTCAACTCGCTTGCAAAAATAGTCATTTTTCAGACCAATGCTCAATTCATCGATATTTTTTTTTCGTATGGCTCATTTTTCTTCGTCTTTTTTTGCTGGTTGTCTTCTGTCTTAGTTGGAGTTCCGGGCGGGAACCATGTCGTTCCCATAAGAATCATGTCGTCTTCCTCGTACATTATTTCTGTATTATCTTCTTTTCCACAGAGTTTGTCAAGCCGCGCTTCCACACGCTCACCGAAAGGCTTGGGGGCGTTTTCCTGTGTCTGACCTTCCGCCTCAGCCTTCAACTTTTTCAGTTGTTCTTGTCGTCTCTTCTCGTACATCTCCATATCGCGCCATAAGCTTCGGTATAGAGACATGAAGATTTGCTCTCCGTCTGGCAAAGTCCTGATGCTGCTGCATTTGGGGCATCGTTGAGGGACGGGCCAAGGCGTTAAGCTATACTCAAAGCCATGTGCCTTGAAGATGTGACCACATGAAGTGCAGCGAAAATCTATTATTCCTATATATATATCCAATATGGTTTTAGTATTAATATGTGTCTCGAAATTGAGAGCTTTCCAATAAGCATAGTCATCTCATCTTGCGTCGGGTTTTGATTGCGGTGCAAAACTATAACGCTAATCCCGATACGCCAAGGATTATAGTGGATTATAGGAAATGATGGGGAATCGGCTATTTCCTGAATTTGCAGGCTTCGGGATACAGATCCGACAATCTTAGACGGAACTCCGAGTCGGCAGAGTCGGCATAGCTGCTGTCGCGGTCTTTCACCCATTTTGGGCCGTTGAAGAAACGCTTCATCTTCTTGTAGTCGCCTCGGTCGGAGAAGTACCTGACGATGTATATCAGTTCGTATGGCTTATTGTTCTTTCCGCGCCATTCAATCACGGGCAAATCCTCATCTTTTGGGCGGCATCTTCCGGTTAAACGGTAGGCGAACAGGGCTTTCACTTCATTATTGTCCGCTATATATCCCTTATCGGCAATCCAATTGATGAGACCCTCAAAGGTCTTCACGCCTTTCTTTTTCAAGGTGTCATCCATGTAGAAGTATTCCTTAGGCGTATTGGATTTGTGCTGCCAATCAAAAAAGTCGTCAGGTAAAGTGAAAAATTTGGCGGTCTGCGGCTGTTGTGCCTTCTCATATTCTTCCCTGCAATGCTCTATCAAACTTGCGGCCAAAGGGTTTTCAAGGATGGGTTCTATGAGGTTGTGTTCCTTCAGGGTGAAGTCGTCGTACCAATCCCAGTAATAATGGAGGTTGGTGGCCAAGTCGGTCTCCAAAAAATGGCGGAAGTCAGCGAAATAGCGTTTCAGGGTTTCGTCGCTGTCGTCATCAATTATTGTCTCGATAGAGGGTTGTAAGCGCCTCAGGGCCTCCAACATTTTTTTGTTATTGTTGCCTCCCTCCTTGTCCAGAAAGTCAACCATATAATCGAGATAATATGTAATATCGTCATCTTTCATTTCAACACCCGTGGACGAATTATCCTCGCAATTGGCGCACAACTTGGCCAAGGCCGTAGTGTCGCACTGGGTGCTCTCAAGCAACGAAACGAAACCTGTCTTGTCGTCATTCTCGACACATTCGAGCAGTTTGGCCTTTTCGCCCGAAGAGATTCGCAGGAAGGCGAGGAACTCCATGACTGTGGTTATGAGCAGTGTTCTCAATATGTTGAAAATCTCGTCGGGCATCATGAAGGGTGTTTCGCCATTCCCGTTGACGACAGTCTCTTTCCTCGCCACAAGGAAGCGGTTGTTGTGGACATAGACGATGGCGTCGCAAAAAGGGCCTTCTACTTCTTTCCATAGTCTTAATGTTTCCTTGATGTCTTCTTCGATCTCCTCGTCCTGAAAAATCTCCACCAAGTTGCGGTTGAATTCCTCAGGAAGGGGCATGACGATGGCCTGTTTCAGCCCCTCGTAATAGAGTCTTTTCTTGCTTATTCTGTCCTTGCCGTTCATGGGAGAAATCCCTCTTTATTCGTAATGTCTGATTCTCACTTCAATACCATCGTTTTCCAACAGTGCTGAAATGCCGCTCACATCCGTCTGGCCATAATGGTAGGGGAACAGCACCTTTGGCTTGACCGTTCTTGCCGCATTGACGAGTTGTTCAACCGTCATCGTATAGGGTTGGTTGCAGGGGAGGAAGGCGATGTCGATGTCCTTGATGTTGGCCATTTCAGGAATGTCTTCGGTGTCTCCTGCGATATAGACCCTCAGCCCGTCGAGGGTAAGGATGAAGCCATTATCCCTTCCTTTGGGGTGGAATTGCAAATGCCCTTCGGTAGTGTTGTAGGCCGGGACAGCCACAACGGTGATGTCGTCTGCCGGTTGGAGCGTGTCGCCGTTGGCCATCACTAAGCCATAGCCGAGCATTTCGGCGCAGCGTTGGTTCGTAATCAATTGGGTGTTGTCGCCGGTAAGCTGTTGGATGGCTGTGCTGTCGAGGTGGTCATAGTGCTCGTGTGTTACGAAAATATAATCCGCTTTGGGCATGGCGGTGTAGTCGATGGTCTTGTCGCCAAATTTCGTAACGGGGTCAATCTCAATCTCTTTGCCGTCGTATACAATTCGGATGGAGGAATGAACCAAGGCGTGGAAATTGACCGTTTTGCCGCTCTTGGTGGTGAAGCTGTCAACTTCGTATGCATTGGTCTCGACAGGTTTTCCGGCCTTTCCCCAAGCCAAGATACCACCTTCAAGATTCACGACCTTGAAGCCTTCGTTGGCTAACTTGTTGGCGGCAAATGCAGAGCGTCTTCCACTGCGGCAATATACGGCAATTGTCTTGTCGGCAGGAAGGGCAGCCTTCGCTTTCTCGACAAAGTCGTTCTGCTTGATGTCGATATTGAGGGCGTTCGGAATATGCCCCTCCTCGAACTCGGTTTCGGTTCTGACATCGAGCAAAACCACCTCAGGGCTTGCAATGTGTTCGGCGAACTTGTTGACATTGGCGTTCTCGAAATGCTGTTGGCCGCAGGCCGAAGCCAATCCTAAAAGGGCCAGTAGGCTTGTGATGATGTTTTTCATGGAGATGGTTTGTTGGGTGTGTTTTTGAGGCGGTAAAAATACTGAAAAAATTCAAATGCATGCAAAAGAAAAAGCCGCCGAAAATCTCGACGGCTTGTTTCCATTTGTGGAGATGGAGGTACTATCCGAATAGTTTTGTATAGTTTACTGCAATATACTTTATTATTCATTACTCCGACAATATCAAAAACTTACGAAGAAAAAATTTAATACGGTTTATTTTGATAAATCAAAAAATGTGCGTAATTTTGTGCGCAAATTCAAAAACACTTCATTATGGCAGTAAATTTCTACCTCGAAAAACGCACGGACAAACAAGGCGATGCACCAATTAGGGTAAGTATCGCAACCAGCGGGGCGCGTTTCGTCACCTCGATAGGATTCAATATCGCGCCCTCGAAATGGGATCCAGGCAAGCAGCAAGTGAAACGCGGTTGCTCCAATTCAAAGGGTATCGCCTACTCCGTAATCAATGCCAGGCTGTTGAAGATTACGGAATGTTTTTCCGAGTTGGAAAACAAGTCTTTGCTCAACGGTGACAGCCTCACAAAGGACGAAATCAAAGAAGCATACAGACAGAATTTCGGCAAGGGTGGCACCACGTCCAACGATTCCAGCAAAGAATTGTTCTTTGATGCGTGGAAACAATTCCTTGACGAGATGGGAACACAAAACCAATGGGCAATATCCACGTTCAAGAAATTTGACGCACTGAAAAACCACTTGACGGCGTGGGATGCCAGTGTTACGTTTGAGAGTTTCGATGAAGCCGGATTGACGGACTTTATTGTTTTCTTGCGTGACGAACTCGAAATGAGAAACACCACGATAGGCAAGCAGATTTCATTCTTGAAATGGTTTTTGCGGTGGGCGATGCGCAAGGGCTACAACAAACAACACGATTTTATGATGTTTGCGCCCAAACTCAAAACCGCGCCTAAAAAAGTGGTTTTCCTTGAATGGGATGAATTGATGAAGGTTTTGAATTATAGCATACCAGCCAACGGCACAAACGTAAGTCTTACCGATGTCAACGGAAATCCCTACACAAAGACGGTACACGATGCTTCGGCGATCGAAAAAGCCCGTGACATTTTCTGCTTTTGCTGTTTCACCTCGTTACGGTTTTCGGATGCCGTGAACTTGAAACGGAGCAACATAGACGGCGACAATATGACAATTACCACGATAAAGACTGCCGACACCCTCAAAATAGAACTGAATGACTTTGCCAAATCAATACTGAAAAAGTATGATGATGCAGCGTTCCCGGGTGGCAAGGTGTTTCCCTCGATGACAAACCAGCGGATGAATATCTACATTAAAGAGCTTTGCGAATTGTGCGAGATAAACCAGCCCGTTACGCAAACATTCTTCACGGGAAACGAAAGGCACGAAGAAACCCTGCCGAAATACGCGGCGGTTGGCACCCACACAGGGCGGCGGACATTCATTTGCAATGCGCTTATGTTGGGTATTGCTCCGCAAATCGTGATGAAGTGGACAGGCCACAGCGACTATAAGAGTATGAAGCCTTATATCGACGTGACAGACGCGGCCAAGGCCAAGGCAATGGATTTATTCAACAGCAAGCGAAATGAGTAAGACAGTTTGAGCATTCCGAGAAAAAATATCATTATGGAAACTTTTGAAAGACAAATTGCAATATCTGACTTCATAGAAAGAGTAAAAAACGGAACTGTTGATTTCGATTCCGCCTGCATTATTATTGATGGATTGACGTATGAGGAAAGAGAAAGGATTCGCAATATTATTATTGTTGAATCAATTGTTGACCAAATTTGTGAAGGACGGCAAAGATACGATCTTAGTAGACTTGTTAAGTACATAGACGAAAGCAAGCCAAATCCGAATTACGTTGAGCAATCAGAAACAACACCTCAACCACAAAGCGACAAAGTTATAAATGCGCTTGCCGAAATATACGACTTGCTTATTAGTGAAAATGTTATTTCGGAAAAAACGAGTAAAATAGAGTTTGTCAATGTTACGTTGAAAGGAGGCATCCCAACAATCACCAATAAAGGAAAAACCAAATTCAAGGCTTATATAAAACTTGTTCGACCGTATTTTAATGTGTGTTGGTTTGATTCTGTTTGTAAAAATGCCAATATGAGTGAAAAACAAATGGGGAAATTTAACGGAGAAAGAACAAGGAAATTATGCCAAGATTTGCAGTTGATTATTGAAAAGAAAATGTGATTGTAAAAAAACAAATGTTTGAAATAGCAGCATTTCCCACACAAACCCCACACATTTCCACACTATAAAATAATTCAATCATTTGAAAATCAATTTTTTAAATGATTGATTTTTTTTGTTTTTATCGCTATTTCCACACACACGGAATCGCTCCACACCTTACTTTTGTAACGTAAAACAACACAAAAATTCAAACCGATGGAAATAACAGAGACAACACCCGTTGCGATGCTCACAGTAGGGCAATTGAGGGACTTCTTAGGCATAGCAAAGCAAGACGACCGCCCACGCGAACCGCCTAAGAATGAAGAAAAAAGACTTGTTTACGGTCTGCAAGGTATTCAACGGCTTTTCAACGTTTCGCACGTTACGGCGCAACGCTACAAAGACACGTTCCTGGCCCCAGCAGTGAGCCAGCAAGGTAGAAAGATAGTTGTAGATGCGGAAAAGGCTTTGCAACTGTTTTCAGAGTATGCCAACAAAAAATGATGCTGTTATGAATAAGAAGGAATTGCAGAGGAAAGCGGATGCACTACCACGCAACCAGCGGCGCGTTTTGGAGTTGCTCCTATTGGGTGGCAAACATTCTGTTGCAGATATATGCTGCAAGCTGTTTTTGTCCGATCCGCGCGAATATATCCGGGTATTGAGGGGCAAAGGATTTGAGATCCTGGATGAGTGGCGCGTTACGGATTTCGGCAACAGGTACAAAGTGTATTACATAAAATCGGAAATCTTATGAACGGATTCTATTTCTATGATGATTATTTGCCGCTACTCAATAAGTTATCGGACGCGGCGCGTGGACGGCTAATAAAAGCGGTTTTGGAGTATTCATCGACAAAAGCAAGGATTGATTTCTCAACCGTGGCCGATGACAGGGAAAAGGAAATTTTTGAAAGGCTTTACAGCCTTATGGCGGATGACATTGACAGAGGCACGCGGCGAAAGTCAGAGGTATCAGAGGCACGGCGCAAGGCAGGGTTAGCCAGCGGACGCGCCAGGCAAGCAAAGAAAGGGGGATGCGATGGGAAAGAATGAGAAACAAAGAGGATATTTCCCCTTTTTCCGCTCGTATTATGACACAATTACAGACCTTGACGATGCGGATCAACTCCAAATGTATAGGGCGATTGTTCAATATAGTTTGGATGGAATAGAACCGACCTTGACGGGCTTTTGCTCAACACTATGGAAGGCGATGTTTCACACTTTGAGAAACAGCCGCAAGCAGTATGAGAATGGCATTAAAGGAGGCGCGCCGAAAGGTAGTGCCAACGCTAAGAAGTGGATAATTCCGACACTTGTAGAAGTTGAATCATACTGTAAAGAAAAAGGCTATCAGATGGACAGCTCAAAGTTCTTTGATTACAACGAGGCGCGCGGATGGGCGAAGGCGAAGAGTTTCAAAGATTGGAAAGAAGCAGCCGACCTTTGGGAACAAAAAATCAATTCCGGCGAATATGAAGATTAACCCAAAAACAACCCAAAATTAACCCAAAATTAACCCAAAATTAACCTATAAGTAATATTGTATAAGATAGACTGTAAAAGATAGACAGAAAAAAGATATACGAACGTAGTAGGATTTTTTCCGGGAAAAAATCCACGCTTGCGCAAAGATTGTTTTTTGATTTTGCCACTACTCAATTTCAGAGGCAGAGAGACAGAGACAGATAGGCGGCAACAAAGACAGTCAGGCGACCCCAAAAAACGGCGCGGGCGCGGGTGCCAAGCAGCGGTGGAGAAACCCCGAAAAACCACTTGAAAAAAACAGAGATTTACAGAGATATGGAAAAAGGACACACAAACAACCCCAACGGGCGACCCAAGGGCAAGCCGAACAAGATAACTCAGGATACGCGCGGTTGGCTTACGGCTATCATCGACAAGAACCGCAAGCAGATGGAAAAGGACTTGAAGAAGTTGGAACCGAAAGACCGTCTGCAAATCCTTGAAAAGTTGATGCAGTATGTTGTACCAAAGCAACAGGCGGTTTCCGCTGAAATCGACCTCAACAAACTGACAGATGAGCAACTGGACGCTGTTGTTAGCGAATTGACGAAAGGGATTGACGATGAAGATTGAACTTGACAGGGAAAAGCGTATTGTATTGCTCCAAGCCCTTAGGGATGGATATTTCGACACGGAGCGTTTTTTCGATGAAGGCAGCGCAAAGCCCGTCAAGTTTATGGCAGAGGATGAGATAGAGGCGGAGATAACACGGATTGACAGGCTCAATTATCCCGGCACTTGCCAGCGGCTCAAACAGGCGGGATTGTGCCTTGACTGCAACCAAGCCAGCGGCGCGAAAGTGTCCCGAACAACAAACCACGAATAAACAATACCAAATCAATAGCAAAACATTAAAATTCAAATTATTATGGCTACTACTTACAAGGAAATCGCGGCGAAATATGCGGATGCCGTCAAAGAAAGAAAATCCGCCGTTGCCTATGCTAAGGCAAAAGTAAAGATGGCAGAGGCTAAACTCGAAGCCTACACGATAGAGCGCGAGAATTACAGACAGCCAGCGGGCTGTTACGATGCGGAGCGCGCCAGGATGTGGAGCAAATTAACCGTTATCGTCAACAAATGCGAGGGCGAACTAAGGGCGGCACAAATGAAACTTGCCACGATCGAACTTGACGCGATAGCGACAAAATGAATTACTCACCACAAAATAACAGGATTATGTACACGAAATTAGACCACAGGCGCGACCAGGAAAAGGAACGCGCAATCAGAGAAAAGAACCTCAAAGAACTTGACGGACAAATCGAAGAGGCGCGCTATTTGATTGATGCGATAGCAAAGCAGCCCCAATGTTACGAAACGGAAAGTGAAATGCGGGTTGTACGGGCTTCGCTCCGGGAACTGGAAGCATTGAGAGCAGACGAAAAAAAGGCTTACGATGCCACGTTTGCGGCGGATGACGATAGTATTACGCGGGCGGTCAATGCTATGAGATTGTAATAACAAAGCCCGTCAGCGGCGCGGCGTTTACTTTCATTTGTGAATCGTGAATCAGTGAAAAGAATAGTATTTGCCAGTCGTTTGACGGGCTGTTGATTTTAAAACTACACTTGTATTGCCGAAAAGTTTTGTATTTTTGCCGCTGGAATTTATTCCACCAGCGACGTAGTGGGAACTTGTTCCTGTTCGCAATGAAAGTGGGAAACATAACTCAGGATGCTTTCTTGTACTTTGTTTCCCGCTTTCTTCGTTTCTTGACTTGTTTTCGGACACGATTTCGCCCCGAAAACTTCACGCAACGGCTTTGCAGCCCGTTTTGAGGCAACAGCGGGCAAGATGTAGGGCGCAACCTCAAAAACACTTCTATGGCGATTTTTCGCAACCTAAATTCAACACATAAATGCAACTTTTTCGGAGGCACGAGGTGAAACATATTTTACTCAAACGAGAGAGAGGAGAAAACCCCTCCCCCTGTTTGAGCCGGATAAATGCCTATCTTTGCCTCCGTCCAAAAGTTCAAA